>CAZYXP010000008.1:0-33652 GCA_964651325.1 uncultured Phycisphaeraceae bacterium | reverse complement strand
ATCAACGCGAAATCGGTTTGGACGTCGAAAGCTTCTCCGAAGCCCTCAAGTTCCTCATGCGGCAAGACCCCGACGTCATTCTGATTGGCGAGCTGCGCGACGAGGAGACGTTCGGAGCGGCGATCACCGCCGCGGAAACGGGGCACCTGGTCTTCGGGACGATCCACGCATCGAGCGCGTCGGCGACCATTGGGCGCATTCTCGAGCTCTTTCCCGAAGAGGCCAGATCCATGGTGCGTACCTCGCTGGTGTTCAATCTTCAGGCCGTGGTGTGCCTGAAGCTCTTGCCGGGCCTCAAGCCGGATATCCCCCGGATTCCAGTTTGCGAGATCATGAGATCCAACAGCTCTATCAAGAAGTTGATCGCCGACGAGCGAGACAGCGAAATTGGCGCGGTCATTCGGAACTCGTACCATGAGGGGATGATTGATTTTACGGAGGGCCTCTGGCAGCTGGTTGAGTCGGAACATATCTCCGTCAAGACTGCCTATGCCGCGGCGCCGAACCCAGATGAACTCAAAATGCGATTGAAAGGAATATCCGTCACCAGCGGCGGGATTATCGGTTAGCCCTGGCCGGATACGTCCGGTTCATTCCCGCTGTTGAGGTTGATCGTCGAGTCTTATGGATCCAACGCTCCTGTTGCCAATACTGGCCTACATTCCCGATGGGACGGGATACATCAGCCTGCCCAAAGTCGGAGTGGTGGTGGTGCTTCTTTTTCTGTGGGCGCTCGCCGCGCAATGGGTCGATCGCGACACCAACGTCGTGAAGACCAAACGCGAACACTGGAACATGATTGTTCTAGTCGGCGGGGCCGTAGGGTTCTTCGTCCTTTTCATGGTGCCATTGCCGGGCGTGCTTTTTGGTGTGGGTGTTGCGTTCTGGGCCATTCTGGCCGGCGGGGCACTGGTGCTATACGTGCTGCATCGCAACGGGCGGGTCGTCCCCACGTCGCGCATTTTGACCGTCGATCACGTCAAGCGAACGTTCACGGCCCTTCTGGGCGACAAGAAGAAAACCGTCGACAAGGGTATGAGGGTCAGCATCGAAGACCACGATGGCAGATTTGTCGAGCGCCCCAGCGACGTGGAGCGCCTGCGTGAGTATGAAGCCGTTCAAGACTTCATGTACGAAGTTCTCTGGCGGCGGGCGACCGACGTGGACATGCTCGCGGGCAAGCAAAAGTACCGCTTGGTCTTCAACATCGACGGTGTGGCCACCGAGCAGGAAGAAGGCCTCGCCATCGAGACCGGCGATTGTATTTTCCGCTTCCTCAAACGGGCTGCGGGGTTGAACATCGAAGAGCTGCGCCGCCCGCAAAAGGGCCGAATTCTCGCGGCGCTGCTCAACCACAATGGCAATCCGGGTTTTACGGAAGTCCATACGTCCGGCACGACAGCCGGCGAACGAATGCGGCTGAAAATTCAGTCGGGCCCTGCTATATTTCGCCTTCCCGACATGGGGATCGCTCCGCCGCGATTGGAAGCGTTACGGGGGCTGCTGGGCAAATCTCACGGCCTGTTGGTGGTTAGCTCGACGCCGCACCATGGGGCCTCCTCCACGCAATACGCGATCCTCAAGAGCCACGACGTATACATACACAACATACACGCGCTCGAACGTCGTACCATGATCGATCTCGACAACATCACCCAGCAAACCTACGACGGCGCCAACACCGACGTTGACTACGCCCGAATGCTTCAGACGGTATTGCGCCGTGAGCCCGACATCGTCTTGGTCGCCGATTGTGATGATCGCGAAACCATCCAGGTGGCCGCCAAGGCCGCAAGCGAGGATCGAAAGGTTTACCTTGGGCTAGAGGCCAAAGACTGTTTCGACACCCTGGCCCGCGTGCTCAAGTTCTTGGATAATCCCGAATTGGCGAGTCAGGCCCTAATCGGCATCATAAACCAGCGGCTCGTTCGCAAGCTTTGCGAGGAGTGTCGCGAAGCCTACAAGCCCGACGAAAAAACGCTAAAAAAGCTCAATCTACCTGCCGAGAAGATCGAGCGATTCTATCGCCCGCCGAGCGAGCAGCGCGTCGACAAGAAAGGGCGGGAAATCGTCTGTGCCGCTTGCCAGGGCACCGGGTACATCGGGCGTGTCGGGGTTTTCGAGTTGCTCGTTATCGACGAGTTGATCGCCAAGATGATCGCCCACGGTTCTCCGCTGAAAGCGATCAAAGCCCAGGCCAGGAAGAACAAGATGTACTACCTGCAAGAGGAAGGTCTTCTCAAGGTGATCGACGGAACAACCAGTATGAATGAGGTGCTCAGGGTGTTGCGCACCGCGGACTAGCCTGTAGGGGGACGGACTTTTATGTTGCTGGCACTCTTGCTTTTCGTCCTGCTGCTTTCGATTGCGCTGTTTCAATCGACGCATGGGTTCTTCAGTGCCTTGATCATGGCGGTGTTGACCATGTGCTGCGCCGCGACCGCCGTGGGTACCTATGAATGGGTGGCCGTGAACTGGATCGCGCCGATGTGGAAACCCGGATACGCCTCGCCCATTGCCCTGGCCGGAATTTTCGCGATTCCCCTGGCCGTTTTGCGCCTCGCCGCCGACAATGCTGTGCCCCGCACTCCGCTGCTGCCCAGTTGGCTCGACCGTTTGGGCGGCGGCGCCTGCGGTTTGATCACCGCGATGGTCATGACCGGAATCTTGGCGACAAGCCTGCAAATGGTCCCGTTTCACAACGGTTCGATCCTCGGGTATGCCAGGGTTCCCATCCACTCAAGAGCCAAACTCGAAGATGGGCCCGACCCGAAGCCGCCGGAAGTGGGCGCCGAAGAATCGGAACTCTGGCTCAAGCCCGATCGGTTTGCCGTCTCCCTGGCCGGCTACTTGTCAGACGGCGTGTTTAGCAGTGGCCGAAGTTTCCTCGCCGACAACCCGGATTTGATTCAGGCGGTTGGTTGGAGCAATGCAGCCCCGGCCACGGCCACGCGCTACGCACCTCCGAATTCGATCTCAGTCGTGAAGACTGAGCCCGTTCGTCTGGTCTATCACTACCAGCCTCCCGTCGGAAGAGACGGAACGGCCGAGTATAAGCCGCTTCCCGCCAGGGACGGATATGAACTCCAGATGGTTCGCATCAAACTCAAACGAGAGGCCAGGCTAGACGCCAAATCGCACATTTTTACGCTGCGGCAATTCCGTCTGGTGGGTATGTCGCGCGGTTCCGACCATAGGGAGCAGTTTCACGCAATCGCCATCCAACAGAATGAGGATACGACACCCAACCGGCACTTCAAGATGCAGCAAGTCGGCCGGTACGGCGATTGGCCGGTTTCTGAGTCGGCCTACATGCCGCGCACCAGCAACAAAGGAGAAGTGGAGGTCGTTTTCGAGTTGCCCGAAGGGTTTCGACCCGAATACATAGAATACAAGCGAGCGGCAAGAGCGAGCGTGTCCTTCGGCAACGACGACGACAGTGACCAAGAGGCCGTCGAAACGACTAATCAGTCCGACCCGAGCTCGTCTCCAACTACGACCGCCGATGCCCGCTCGACGCGCTCAAGTCGAGGCGGCGCGTCTGCACAAACCGCGTCATCAGGATCATCTCGGTCTACTAATGGTAGGCGGCATCGCGGGCGTCGCCGCGGCAACGTCCGTGGCGTGGCCGCTCGATCGGCAGGTTCTCATTTTGGCGAGGCCATGCCGGTTACGCTTGCGGACTACACACGGCACCCCGGCACGGACGTTTCGGCCGATCGCTTGGTCGATGGCCACCTTGTTGCGTACGTAGATCAGCAGGACGGAGGATCCAAGCCCGAGATCGCCAAGTTCGAGGTGCCCAGCGACAAGCGGCTCCTGCATTTGAACACAGAGCAACTTCAAGCGCGCAGCGGTATCGGGAAAATCATCTCCCAAACGGTGCAAACGATTCAAAACTACTTCGTAACCGATGAAGCCGGCAATCGCTACAAGGTCGTTGGCAAGTATGCCGAGGCCGACGTGAACGGCCGGCGCATCTGGGAAATCCAGTATTTTAGCAACCCGTCCGGTTCCATTGGTGGATTGGGCAAATTCGACAAGATTCAATCCCGCCACTTAGTCGGCGACTATCAATTCTCCCTGCTGTTTCTAGTTGACCCCGGCGTGCAGATCGTCTCATTCAGCACAGGCGGCTCCTCCACGCGCCAGGAAGACCTGGAAAGCGAAAACCTCGTCGCTCCCAAGTAGTTGGAGCCCCAAGTAGCCAGGGGCGTCCGCAACTACCCCGAGCCGCGGGCTTCAGCCCGCGCGGCGCCCCGGGTTCGCGAGTGGCGCCGGCCTCGTGCGGCGCCCCGGTTCATCTTGCGATGTGTTTCGCTTCATGTTGGGCGCAGCGAGTTCGCATGACACACACACCCGCGATGCCGCGCAAGCTAAAGCATGCGGCTCAACCCGACCCGCGTCATGGACGCGTAGCCCGCGATGAATTCGCGATCGCCGAGGGCGTGGTCCGAGGGCTGACGCCCGCGGCTCTGATTCGACGGCAAGCAGAGACGTCTGGCGGAATGCGATCGGGTTTCATGTAACCAATTACTACGGAGGACGTTATGGCGGTTTCTTTGCCTATTGCTTAGCCGTCGTGGCCCTCTAGCTGATAGCTGACGGCTGAGAGCTTACAGCCCCTCAACCCCACACCCACACAAGTCTGTACTTGACAAATGATATTGTTATGATATAGTAAATATAGCATAAAGATAAAGGAGACTCGAGATGAGGACTATTGAAATCGATCGGAAGACGTTGGGCGGTTGGCCGGTCTTGATCGCGTTGCTGGTATACTTGGCGAGCTTGGCCATGTTTTGGATATGGGTCGTGCGGCATCTTCCCGGGCCGCTCTGGTGTATCCCTGGCGGATTTGTGTCGCTTGCATGGGTGTTCTTGTGGTTCGGTTTCTTCACGCTGCAGCCGAACATGGCGGCGGTGCTGGTGTTGTTCGGCAGGTATGTGGGTACGGAGAAGACCTCGGGGTTTCGGTGGGCGAATCCTTTGCTGCTCAAGAAAAAGGTTTCGCTCCGCGCGCACAACCTCAACGGCCAAACGATCAAGGTCAACGATTTGCGGGGAAATCCGGTCGAAATCGCCGTAGTGGTGGTCTGGCGGGTGACCGATACCGCACAGGCGACCTTCGACGTCGAGGACTTCCGGGATTTCGTTCGGGTGCAAAGCGAATCCGCGCTTCGTCATTTGGCTATGGCGTATCCTTATGACACGTTTGAAGGGGATACGCTGTCGCTGCGGGGGAGCGTCGATGAGGTGTCCGAGACCTTGAAGAAGGAGGTCCAGGAGCGTATTGGCCGAGCTGGCGTCTTGATCGAAGAGGCACGAATCAGCCACCTAGCCTACGCACCGGAAATCGCGGGCGCCATGCTGCAGCGGCAACAGGCCGAGGCGATTGTGGCCGCCCGCAGCAGGATCGTCGATGGCGCCGTGGGGATGGTTGAAATGGCATTGCATCGGCTCGACGGAAACGATGACATCGGCCTGGATGAAGAGCGCAAGGCCAGCATGATCACCAACTTGCTGGTCGTGTTGTGCGGTCATCAGGAAGTTCAGCCGGTGGTCAACACGGGAACGATGTACCACTAGAGCGGTTGCATCTTGAATGCCGCGGGTGTCGGCCCAACCCTCACGGCCGCGCGGGCTGAAGCCCGCGGCTCGGGGGGGGCGGCGGCTCGATGTGTTCATTGGGAAAGCGCGCGATAGCGCGGCGATCCTGTTAGCCGAGGTGGCTTTGATGGCTTCACGCAAATCGTTCCTCTTGCGATTGCCGCCGGAACTGATGGATCAGCTCAACCGCTGGGCCAAGGATGAGCTGCGCAGTCTCAACGCGCAAATCGAGTACGCACTGCGCGACGCCCTGCGTAAGCAGCGCCGGACGAAGGACGAGCCTCGCGTCGCGGATGAGGCGGATCGCGAGGAGTAAGGCCTCGCACGGCTAAAGCGTTGGGTTTGCTGCGTGTCCAGACCGCTCGCCGACGTGTAAGCCCTGTGCTGCGTTACGAGCGAGTCGGCACTGGGGCAGTGTCACTTATTGCGTATATTGCGTAGCGACTCCGAAAGCCCCTCGAATGCACATCATCCCTGAGCTGCGGGTTTCAATCCGCAGGGAGCGTCAGCCAGGTTTGCTCTGCGTGGGCGGCGTAGCGTCACCTTTCTTGGCCTCCGGCGGTTTTCCCTTGGAGGTACGATCCGTGAAATCCACACCTTCGGGCTTTTTGAACTTAAAGTGATTCGGGCGAAAGGTCGGATTGAGCTCCATTCGCTCCACGGCCAGCGTATTGAAACGATGGTTCAATTGGTCATCAATGTCGAACTTGAGCAGGGCTCCGACGCCCTTATCTATGTGGTAGGTCAAAACGGGGTTGCCCGATTTCGGATGGGCTCTAAACACGTAGCAGTCATGGCTGCCGAGCTTCTCGTCCGGTAGCTGTTTGTAGATGTCGAATGTCTCGAGTTCCGTGAAAAACTCTTCCGCACCCATATGCGGAAGTCGATTGAACTCCATCGCATCCTTGACGGCGGACTCCTTGGAGCCGCGTTTTTGGTGCGTGTAAACCGAGGTGCCGTCTGAAATCATCAGGGCCCAGTTTGACGGTCCACGCACGTGCGTTTGCCCCGGAATGGAGACGGGCTGGGTTCGGCGCTCGGCGCGCACATAGGCGACCCCGTCTTTCCTGAGATAGTCGTAGGTGCCCCCGCCTTCGGTTCGTTCGAGGACATCCGCTCGTTGGAACTCTCCTTCGGTCGCAATGTGAAGGGTGAGCGAGCGCACGGATGCCCAACTTGCGAGCAGTTCCTTCTTGGCGGCCTGGTATCGGGCACGATCCGCCTCGGAAAGGGGCGATTTCGCCGAGGCCGCGGCTTGTTCTTCTGTTTTCGAAGGCGGCACGGGAACGTTCTTGGCTTGACCCAACACCGCGTTTCCAGGCCAGCCCCACACTGCCACGACGGTGCCGGCTAGAATGGCCAGTCGATTTTTGCAACGGTTCATCTGCTGTAAAGCTCCATTTGCGTGCGTCCTCGCCGGGTTGACTGTCTGCGACGAATTCCTCGGGGACGCGCCTGGGGCGCGGGCTCGTATCGCATGCGACAATCAGAATTCTTACGCTATTATAGTGCAGCCACGACGCCGAGGGTATCGGCGTGGGAAAAGTTCATGGCCGCGCGACGCCTAGCAGACGGCAGCCCTTTGTTGTCCCGGATAGAAGCCGCAGCCAGAGAGGATTCGACATATGCCCACCGAACGGCAGCAGACGCTGGATTGTATTTTAGACCGTCGGGTCAGCGCGATCATCCGGGCACAAAGCAAGCAATTAGCGGCGGACGCGATGTCGGCGGCCGTGGACGGTGGATTCGAGCTGGTTGAATTCACGCTGACAACACCGGGGGCGCTGGAGTTGATCTCCGATTTTGCGAGCCGATCCAATCTGGTCGTCGGCGCCGGGACCGTCATGTCTGTGGAAATGGCCGAGGATGCGGTCCGGAGTGGGGCGCGATTCTTGGTTTCGCCGATTTGCGATCCGGAGGTGGTCCGGGTGGCCGCGGATTTGGGGGCCGTGATGATCCCCGGCGCTCAAACGGCGACTGAGATGCACCACGCCCACCAACTTGGAGCCGATCTGGTCAAGCTCTTCCCGGCCGCATTCGGCGGCGTCGATTTTGTGCGGGCGATTCGGGGGCCCTTGCCCCACCTGAAGCTTTTTCCAACCGCCGGTGTGGACGCCGACAACTTCCTCGATTACTTCGACGCGGGTTGTGTCGGTGCCGGATTTGTGCGCTCGCTGTTTGATCCGACGGATTTATCGGACGGTGCGTTCGACGCCGTTCGCTGCCGAGCCGCCTTGATTCTCGCTCGGCTCGAAGCGTGGAAACAGCGGCGCCGCATTCAACCAGCATAGCCGACTCCCAGCGTTACCGGACCATCTCCAAGCACGAGGCAACGTCTGCCCCGTTCGATTTCGACGCATATCATCCCGGAAACTTCGCCGCTCGTTTGTCCGATAGAAGAGGGGGAAGAACGGTTTTGCTTGCCCAGGGCTTTGATCGGAAGACCAGATATGAGCAATCTACTCAGAGTGTGTCTCTACGATTGTGAGACGGACCACAGCGAAGAATTGGCGGCGCAAATTGGATCGCTCAATTTCGTTCGACTGATTGCGGTGGTATCCGACGAGGAAGAGCTTGCCCGAAAGCTCCAAAGCGGAGACGCCAATCTTGTCTTCTTCCATTTGGATTCCGACCCGCCGGCCATTGTGGACGTGATCGAATCCGTCTCGACTCGGTTTCCAGATCTGGCGCTCATTGCAATCAGCCACCACACGAATCCCGAAGCGATACTGGCACCCATGCGCGCCGGATGCGACCAGTTCGTATGCGAACCGATCATGCACGAAGATCTGGCGGCGGCGGTGGCCCGCGTGGCCAGCAAGCGTTCGTTGGCGACAACGGCGAGTCGATGCATTTGTGTCACCGGAGCCAGCGGCGGCGCGGGCGCGACGACCCTGGCCGCCAATCTGGCTCTGGAGATCGCCTCCCTGGCCGGGGGTGAGTGCGCGCTGGTCGATATGGATTTTCAATTCGGCGATCTGGCATCAAGCTTCGACTGTATCCCCAAGTACACGATTTACGATCTCGCCTCCGCGACATCAGACATCGATCGTACCGTGCTGACCGACTCGCTGGCGGATTTGGGCAATGGCGTGGCCTTGCTCGCCAGGCCGGCGCAGATCAATCAGCACGCGTTCATATCACCGGACCACGTTCACGCCATGTTGGCCGCGCTGACCGGCGCGTACGAGAACGTGGTCGTCGATATTCCCCGAATCATCGACGAGCGGACGATGGCCGCGTTCTCGCATGCAAGTACGAATCTCATTGTCTGCCAACTCCTGGTGCCGAGCATTAAGAATGCGAAACGGTTCTTCGATGCGTTGGTTCGAGGTGGTGTGGACGCCGATCGAATCGAGGTCGTCGTCAATCGTGCCAACAGTTCGGGTGGGCGGGTCACGAAGGTTGACGTGGAAGAAGCGGTCAAGAAGCCGCCCTTCGCCATCATCCCCAACGACTACGAATACGTGGCTCAGTCGATTGACCTTGGCCAACCGATTTCGGCGGTCGACAAGCGAAATCCGGTTCGCCTTGCCATCCACAAGGTGGCCGCACGCATCACAGGCATTGAAAGTACGCGCGAGGAAGAAAAAGGCCCGCGGCGCGGAATCCTGGGTCGCCTCATGTCGAAGCCCTAACCGAACGTGCGCGAGGCTGCGGGTCGTCGCGGGTATGCCCATGCCAGCCCGACGATTGCCACCGCGCTAGCCGTTGGTCTGTCTTCTCAGTTGTCCGCAGGCTGCCGTAACGTCCAAGCCCCGGCTCTTCCGCAAATGGGCGCTGACGCCCCTATCGCGCAACGTTCCAAGGAATTGCTGAGCCTGGGCGTTGTCAGGCCGGGCGAAGGGGAGGCCATCCACCGGGTTGTACCGAATGAGATTGATGTTGCTGCGGATACGCTTAGATAGGCTCGCCAGTTCTCCGGCGTGGCGGGTGGAATCGTTCACGCCGGCGAGCAAGATGTATTCCAGCGTGACCTCACGTCCTGTTTGCTTGAAATAGTAGTCGCACGCCGCGACCAACTCACTTAAATCCACGCGCTGGGCCCAGGGAATGATCTCTCGGCGCAGCGCGTCGTTGGGGGCGTGCAGGGAAAGGGCCAGGGTGATCTGCAGTTTCTCGTCCGCCAATTCTCTCATCTTGGACGGAAGACCCACCGTGCTGACCGTGATCTTGCGCGCTCCAATATCCAAGCCCCACGAGCCATTGATGGCGCGGATCGCCCCGAGGGTCGAGCTGTAGTTGGCGAGGGGCTCGCCCAAGCCCATGAACACCACGTTGCTGAGTCGTGTTTCCCGGCCGCAAAGATCGCGAATGCGCAGGGCCTGTTCGATGATCTCAGCGGCGGTCAAATTGCGTTGAAGCCCGCCGATTCCGCTCGCGCAGAACACGCATCCAGCGGGGCAGCCCACCTGCGTCGATACGCACGCCGTTCGCCTGCGTTCATCCGGAATCAGCACGCATTCCGACGAACAGCCGTCCGGCCACCGCAAGAGAAGCTTGGTCGTACCGTCGGTTGAATCCTGTCGGCTTTCGATTTTGGACTGATACAGCGATAGCGATTGCGATAAGGCGTCGCGCAAACGCAGGGGCAGATTGGACATTTCGTCAAAGGAGGAAGCGCCGCCCCCGTAGACCCACTGCAACACCTGTTCGGCGCGGTAACGCGGCTCACCCAACTCGCTGATCACGCGGGCGAATTCGGGCGGCGCTAGCCCCAGTAGGGCCGTGGAAGGACTGTGCGACGACACATCCGATGCGGCAGATTCTATGTCCATGGAACCTCGTTGTCGGTGAGCCGCGGCTTTGTCTTACCCGTGCGCCGGCCAATCCTCATGGGCGGTTCGAGCGCCGTCTGCGAGCGCCACAGCGAGCGCCCGTGCCGTCGTAGAGTCGCTTCAATTATTGGCACGGAGCGGAACAACCCATATCGGTGTAATCGCTTCCTTGGAAGGCCTGCACATCACGCAGCACATCGGCGAAGTTGATTGTTCCGTTGGGCGCACAGGGTTCGAGGTCCGCCCGCTCGAACGTTACATGGCTGAAGTCATTTTGGAAACCCGCCACCACAAGTTGAATGTCGGCGATGTTGATAATGCCGTTGGGCGGAAACTCCACATCACCCCAGGTCCATGTCGTCACGGGCACAGGGAGCGATAGATTCGGGCTGCCCGGCGCCCCGCAGTCGGCAGTCACAAAGTAGGAAGCAGAAGGAATGACCGCCTCGCCCGTGATGGCAACCGTGGCCCATTGCGCCGCCGACTGGAACACGGGTGTTGTGCCGAGCGATCCATCCGCTTGAACGAATAGATCGACGCAACCGACGTTAGGATCGTTGGGGTCACCGGTCACTTGGATCGCCTGGGGCGTTTCGGAAAACGGCGTTGCGAGGATCGCTCGGCTTCCGTCCGCGGCGACCGTTGGCGTCAAACAGGTAGGCGCCTCAACCAGGGTTACCACAATCGGATCTTGCGCTCGATATGGGAGCGGTGCGCCGGAGGGTTGGATGAGGAAGGATTCGATACTGCCGGTACTGATCGTGATTTCGAATTGGTCGCCTGCTTCGGCGTTTCCACTGACGTCGAGCGTGAATTCGCCGAGGTAAGCTGGCTGAACGCCGACATCAACGCTCCCAGAGATCAGGACGGACCCCAAGGCGCTGGCGGTGCAGCTCACCGCTTGGATGTCCGAGAAACCGGAGAAAACGTAATCCGTTCGGTTGTCGTCGATGCGCACGCCGCAGCCGGGCAAGTTAGGATCGCCATCACAGGCGGCACAATCGATCGTTAAGTCTCCGACGCCGCTTAGTTTGGTGACGGAAATCGTCGTCTGGTAGGCAGCGAGCTGTCCCACCTCCTGGACAAACATCTCGACGTCGATCGATCCTCCAGCAAATGCGAGGTTTTGGTCGAGGGTCCAGGTGATCAGCGTCGGCACCGGGGCGCAGGGCGGATTGATGGAATCGCATGTTGTGCCGTCACCGTTGTAGGTGCCTAGCGTTGCGGTGCACGCAAGCTCGGTGATCAGATCGCAGCATGCGCCGTCGGTGAAGCAACAAGCGCCGGTGACCGATTCGCATTCGTCCGGAACTTCGTTCGCGTTGCAATCCGAAGACAAGCCGCACCCGGGCACGTCACACGCGCCGCCGGGAGGACCGCAATCAACGTCGCAGCCGTCGATGATGAAATTGTTGTTGCAGTCGCCGCCTTCAAACACGCCGACGTACGTGCCCCAAATGTCGGTTTGATGGGCATATTCCTGGAGCGTCCAGAAGGTGGTTTCATCGGCCGGATCAAGCGACGTGTAGCTGTAGTCGCCCCAACGGTTGCGACCAGAGCCGTCGATGTTGTTCTGGGGTGCAGCGCCCGCCTTGTAAAGCACTGGGTTGGCCATGGCGCCGGGCGGGTCCAATACGTTTCGACCGGCATAGTAGGCGCTGACAAACTCACTTGCCTTGGATCCGGAAAATGCGATGGCCACCTGGCCAAACTTGTTGACCATGATGGACGGATAGTAGTAGTAACGCGTCGCCCCTGCGATCGTGCCCGATTGAACCACCGAAACCGAATTCACATCGAATTCGTACCACCTGCAAGCGGCCTTGCCCGCCTGGCTGATCGTGTGCGTCGTCCAAATCGAACCGTTGCGGTAGACGGACATCATCAACCTGCGGTCGATCGTGGAAATTGGCGTGTTGCTGCCCTGGGCGGGCGCGTTGGGGGGTGAGCTGTAGTTTTGAACGCTGAAGAAGCCAACCTCAGTCAACGTCGGCGCAGTGATCGGGGGATTGACCCGCCTCAATCGGATGGCCGTGGACGATGGCGTGGACACGCAATACTCGCCCATAGGATTCCCAAACGTGATCGCTGGCTGAATGGCCCCCTCCCATGGGAGATTTCGAAAAGCCGTGACGGTGCCCAACGAGGGTGAAGCAGCAATCAGCGGAGCCTTGTCGATCGCGAAAAGGGTCATGCTGCTAGCGCCGCCGACCATGAAGGCTGCCGTGTAAATGCCGGAGGCATCGACTCCGAGCGTGGGATAATCAGGCCACCGTCCAGTATCGGCACCGGCGGCGGTAAAGAAGCTTGTTTTGAACCACGATCCCATGGGGTTGTCCGTGGTCGATACGCCCAGGTAGATGTTGGCTCCGCCGCTGAAATCGGTTACCAAGACGATCCATCGACCGGAATGATGATCGAACAACACGCGCGGATCGCCGTTGGATCCTGGAAGAAAGGAGCCGAGGTTGATGCTGAGCAGTTGCCCGCCTGTGCTCTTGTCGAATATCGCGAAGACGCGGTTGACCACTTCGACAAAATGATTCGGCCCCACCGCGCCGCAGGTATCCGGCGGGAATGAGAAGGAATTCCCGTCGCCTCGAATGCTTCCTTGAAAACTATCAAGCAGGGCCGGCAAGGTGCCGCCGCCCGACGCAACCCCGCCTGCGGCCCCGCCGCCTCCGGGCTGCGGCTTGTCGTTTTGCCCTGGCGGAATCTTGGGGGCATGCACCACCTCGACCTCATTGAACCCTGTTCCGAATTCCCAGGTCAAACCCGCGTAGTCCGATCCGCTCAGCGTTGTCTTGTAGCCCAGATCATCGAAATCAACGACGGTGTGATTGCGGTCCGGCGCCCCGTTCGGTGAGTACGTCAAGTCATCCATCCCATACCAGCCGCCGCCTTGAGTCACCGCCTCTGAAACGATGACCACCCGGTTGACGCCGCACAGGTCCATCTCGAACCAAGCCGGTTTGCGTCCGATATGGCGAAACGGACCGGCCCGCTTGATCTCCTGATCATCGAGATAGCCGATGGCGGTCAATCCCGTAGTCCAAACACCCTCGGCCTGCTGCCCCGAAAAATACGCGCCGTGTAGGTCGACCGTTTCCGGGAAACGAATGCCCATGCGGACATCGCCCCACTTGTTGATCACGTTGTGTTTGCCCGAGGACGGGTAGGAAGTCCCCCCGAGCGTCGGAATCGTCCATTCTCCGAATCGAAGCTGGGGATTGGATTTTCCGTCCGAGCGGGTGGCCGCCAGCCGATCACGCTCCATCGCCACTTCCATGGTTTCAACGGTTCCACGACCCAAGGCCGCAGCACCGAGTTTCTCACCGGAAACGGTTTGCCCGCTCACTGGAAGGGACGTGGCGGCAGCCAAAAGGCCGATAAAAACAGGAGCACAAGCCGAGACTTTCATAGGATTACTTTCGCAACAATAAACCCCAAGCGTTTGACCCTAGCGGAAGCAGGCGTTGCCCGCATGAAAACGCCGATTCGCCCAACGACAGTATACGCAATTCGGGAAAAGGGTTCAATATCTGACCGGGACAGCGCAGAAACGGGGCATCGGGAGCGTGTTCCTACACCGTCCTGAGCGACGGCGCGAGATCGATAAAGACGGCGGACGCCCAACGCCCTATGGATCACCCGGAACATTCACCCCGGACCGAACGAATTGAAAAGATCGCGGACGTCGGCTAGGTCCACATCACCGTCGTCGTTGGTGTCGTAGGCTCGACAGAATTGGCCGGAGACCATCGCATCCGGGCCGGACCAACAATCCGCCAGAAAATGGTAATCAGCCGAATCGAACGTACCGTTGCCATCCACGTCGCCAAGCACCCGCTGACAGTAGATCGCGAGGATGGCCACGTCATCAACCGCGGCCTCAGTTAGCGAGTCGTTTGCCAGATCAGACGTGACGAAACGGAGCCGCAACTGATGCCCCCCGGCCGGCGGAAGGTCGCTGCGACGCCAATGCCGTTCTTCCCAGCCGTCCGTCGATGCCACCGTTTCGAGCGTAATCGGCCAGGTCGCGCCGCCGTCAAGAGACACATGCACGTTCAGCGTGTCCGTTTCCTCGCCTCCGGTGGAGTGAAACCAGCGGGCGTATCCGATCTCGAAATCGTCCGCATCGGTAGGCAGGTTGATCACGGGCGAAACAAGCGTGACCGGTCCGAAGTCCACGTCGTTGCTTCCCGCGCCGCCCCCAAAATGCTGTCCCGTTGCAAAGCAAAGGGCTTTCTCGTTTGGAGAGTGATCGAACGCCGGTTGGGCGATGGTTCCCACGGGGACCACGCGGACCCACTGCCCGGTTGTTTGCGGCCCGCCTGCCACGGTCGCCGTCCAGCCCCGGTCCAATTCGAAATCATCGTGGTAGACCTGTTCAAACCGGATGGCATTGGCAGTGAAGACGTCCGCCGGCGCGCCGACCGGATCGAACACGGCCGTGCCCGCAGTGGATTCCGCGACAAGAAAGTACTCAACGGTCGAGCCGCATGGCAATAGCGGCCAATTCGTCGAAAACAGACTCGGCGCCGATTCAGTCAGTGGAACCGAGGCAAATGGTTCACCCTCGGCTCGATAGAAGAGTTGGACCGAATCCGGGTTCAGGTCCTCGCCCGCGCTCACGACGCGAGTGACCAGCACGCTGCTCCCGTCCGGGGTCACCGTTTCTCCAAACGGCGCCTCGTTTTCGAAACGAAGTGCCGGGGCGGGGGCGATCGACAGCGAATTAGGCGCATTGATGCGGCCGGAGCCAAACACTGGATCGACACCCGGATTGCCCAGGTCTTCAGCGCCTTGGCGGATCAGCGCCCGCACGGCGGCTTCATCCAGTTGCGGCGCATAAGACCGTAACAAGCTCGCAAGCCCGGCCGAGATCGCCGCCGCGCTCGAGGTTCCCGATTGGAATTCAAACGCGTTGCCTGTGGCGGTCGAGTAAATCCCCGCGCCCGGGGCGGCGACATCGACGTGCGGTCCGAAGTTGGAAAACGTCGCTGCCGTGTCTGTGTTGGCGGTTGCAGCCACGCCGAGGCAGGTTTCATAGGCGGCCGGGTAGGTCGGGTCGCTGGTGGCATCATTGCCGACCGGCGCCACGACCACGACATTGGCGTCGTGGGCATAGGCTATGGCCTGTTCGAGTACCAGTGACGGTGCGCCGAAGAAAATCGGCGCCACAATGACGTCCGCGCCGGCATCGACCGCCCATACGATCCCATCAGCCGCCGGGGAAGCCGTTCCGGCGCATCCGTCGAAGACGCGGACCGGCAGAATCCTGGCCCGATCGTGTAGCCCGGCGATGCCCAGACCGTTGCCGGCGGTCGCGGCCATGATTCCGGCAACATGGGTACCGTGCCCGCAGGTATCTCGCGTATCAAAGAGATCGCCCACCATCGCTCGACCGGGTAGTAGCCGATCGGCCAATTCGGGATGAGGATCGACGCCGGTGCCCACGATGGCGATCTTGGTCCACGCCCTCCCTGAATAGAAGGCCCGCGCTGTCGGCATATCAATATCCGCGCCCGGAAGTCCAGCGATACCCTCAATCGTCTGGCCGTTGTTGAGCATGCCCCACTGCAACGGAAAATCGGGATCGTCGGTGGCAAGACGCGCCACCTGACCGGCAACCTCGCGTTGCGTCCACGTGAAAATGTCCGCCTGGTTGTTAAGCGATCGAATGAAGGCGTCCGGATCGGCGCCCGGCGATAGGACAACGCGCCATGTGAAATCGAGCATCTTTCTGGAACTGGCGGATCGACCCTTGAATCGATGGCCGAAGAGCCGCTTTGCGGATTCAATCTTGATGTTGCCCAGGGAGAATGGCCCCGGAAAGGCAGGCGCCACCGTTTTTACGATAAACGTTCGGCCAACCGCGTGCGATAGCGAGGATGGCTTCTGTTCGGTGGCACGAAGCACACCCGGCCATGCAGCGAAGATGAGGACAGCAAACGAAGACTGAAGCCAAAGAACCTTGAGACTCATAAGGCTGCTCCCCGAAGATGGACATCGTTCGGCGCGTCATTCCTCCGTAAGATCGTAACCAAGCCGAGGAAAGAATGCACGGAAATCGATGCGATTAGTACGCGGAAGTTAGGATGGGTAAGAACGAGAGAGCATGCAAGACCAAAACTTGCAAATCAGCAGGCGATTTTCGGCGGGTGGTGGTCTATAGTGTATGGGGAGTTCGTGTGGCATGTGTCGTTTGAATTTGGTTTTTCAATACGGCAACCCCCACGGAAGAGTAACGGCCGTACGAACTCTCCTTTTCTTCCCTTCTTCCTTGTTTTTGCAATTGACCTCAAAAAGCGTGGTACAGCCAACGAAGACAGGCCAATGTAGACCAGCCAATGTAGACCAGCCGCCCTCGGCTGGGCGTCCGGGGCTACTGCTGCTGTTACGGCGACTCCTGCGATCGCACAGCGGAGGGCCGCTGTGCTACATGACAGCGGGGGGCCGCTGTGCTACATGGGGCGGGTCGCACACGGGGATGTTTCAATGAAGCTTGGCTTCGAGCAATTGGCGCGTTAGCCGGTCGGCTTGGCCGCCGATCACCACGGTGAGGGGTTCGCCGCCGCGCTGGGCAGATTCGTTGATGGCGGCCACGAGTACCCTCAGGCAAAACCACTGCGAGGACGTTATGGAGGCTCCGCTTGAGGACGCGGCCCCAAGTTCGATACGAATCGCGTCGGGCGCGCTTTCGATCTCTTGTTGGTCACGCCAGCAGGTGCCGCGGATCGGGCGGCCATCGGGCGCGATCCGAAAATGCCACGGACTCGGGTCTTCCAGGTTTCCTTGTTCTTGGGTTTGCTCCGATCCGGTGTGATTGGAGCGGGGCTTGTTGGCGATGGCTGAGAGCAAGGTCGAGCGGGAAGGCGAACGGACCGGAGCCACCTCGATTTCGTGCCATAGTCGTGTATCGACCACGACATCTTGGGTTACCGCGACTCTTGCAAGTGAGACGATTTGATTGGACGCCAGGCTGTTGAACCCCTCGGGAAGTGACGGATCGAGCCAGGAAAGCACGACCGAGGTTCCGCACATCGAAACCACGAGCACCACCAGCGTTGCCACCATCCGTGTTTGCTGTGCCATGCGTTCCTAGTAGAGCCATCCACTGGCAGATAGGTTTTGGTCCCAAGCCGCACGCCCCAGCCCGCGCTGCCGTCCTACGCGGAGCCGATCGTCGGCCGGCTCCGAATACTCATTCTGCTTGTTTGCTCACATACCCTTGTCATCGGTTCGTGGCCGGCAAATTCTTTGAGCTTTTTGCCGCAGCCCTTGATCACCGGCAAGTCTAGAGCGTGTCACTCCTGTCATGGTGCCGCGGTCATGTCGCTGATCCATTACCATGCTTTGGATCGCTGTGGCCCAGTAGGGTTACTTGCCGCAATAATCGATGATCCTCGCAATCTCCGTTCTTAAATCGCGGCGATGTACGATTCGGTCCACGAATCCGTGCTTCAACATGAATTCGGCCGTTTGGAAGCCCTCCGGGAGTTCGGCGTTGATCGTGTTCGCGATGACGCGTGGGCCGGCAAAGCCCATCATTGCGCCGGGTTCGGCAAGGATTAGGTCTCCCAAGCTGGCAAAGCTGGCCGCCACGCCGGCCGTCGTGGGGTCCGACGCGACGACGACATAAAGCCCCCCGGCGTCGTCCAATCGCGCCAGCGCCGCCGCCGTTTTGGCCATTTGAACAAGCGATACCATGCCCTCCTGCATGCGCGCTCCGCCGGAGGCCGTGATCAGGATAAGCGGCAAGTTATCCTCGATGGCCTGTTCGACGGCTCGGGTTACCTTCTCGCCGACGACCGCGCCCATAGACGCCATGATAAACGCCGGATTCATCACGCCGAGCACGACGGATCGCCCTCGAATGAACGCCTTGCCCACCACGATAGCGTCGTGTTCCCCGGTTTTTTGCTGCGTTTTGGCAAGTCGATCCTTGTAGGGAAGCCGGTCGTGGAACGACAGCGGATCGACGGAACGAAGGTCGTACGCGAATTCCTCGAATGAGCCGGGGTCGCATAACTGCTCGATGCGCACCCGAGCGTTCACGCGCCGATGGTGCCCACACTCCGGGCAAACGTGCAGCGCCTGCTCGACTTCCTTCTGGTAAACCGTGTGGCCGCAGCTATCGCAACGCGTCCACAGCCCGGCCGGGACGTCTATTCGCTCGTTGACCATAGTAGAATCCTCGAAAAACGTGCCATGTCACGCTATTTCCGATCTGGATGGTGAACCACCGCCTTCCGCAACATCAAGGGGTTCGCCCGCTCGTTTGTCAATCTGTTGCGGTAGTCACGAGGGATCAATCCACTGTTTCCCTGCCGCCACGTCTCCCTACCGTCACGTCTCCGTGCCGATTGTCATTGCTGCTGACAACGTACTTGATCAAGTGGACGGTGTTGTGGATACATCGGCAAACACGCTCGTGGCCAGATTGTACACCCGATCGCCTTCGTCCGTACTCGCAAAATCGTACACTACCGGCGCCCCCGAATCCGAAGCGGTCGCGGAGTCACCTGGAGCGCTTTCTAGCAATTCTCTAGCCAGGCCAAGTGCAAGTGGCCCCAAGACCACTACCGCCGCTTTGCCGTTGAGCTTGGCCGTGACCTTGGTGATGGCGTCATGGATCCGTTGTTGGGCGGCGGAAGCCGATTCTCCTTCGGGCGGGCAGACGCTTTGGGGTTCCTCGCGCCACCGTTTGTACACCTTGGGGTAGCGCCGGTTCAACTCCTCGGTGGTAAGGCCTTCCCACAAGCCGATGTCAACCTCTGCAAACCCCGACACAATCTTGTGGCGGGTATCATGGGAACCCATCAGAATATCGGCCGTCTCATTGGACGCCTGCTCGTCGGCGGAAAACACGCCGGCTATGTTCAACTTCGATAGGCCGGCCGACCACCACAACGCCTGCTGGCGCCCGTGATCCGTCAGCGGCAGCGGTGTTCGACCGGTTAGACGCCCGGTCGCGCTCCATTCGGTCTGCGGCCATGGAACCAACACCAGAGTGGATTGACCCGTTTGCTTGCCCACAAATAATCCCCGATTACGAATCCGGTCGAGCGCTTTCGGCAATCTCGCAGAGTCGATGCAATGCCATCACCGGATCAGCCTGACCAAAAACAGCTGTTCCGGCGACAAACGTATCCGCGCCGGCAGTTTTGGCAGATTCGATCGTCGCCGGGTTGATGCCGCCGTCGATTTCTAGCCGCTGCGCCGTATCAAGCCGATCTCGCAACAGCTCCACTTTCGTTAGTACGGCTGGAATGAACTTTTGCCCGCCGTGCCCCGGCCAGACACTCATGACCAGGACCATGTCCACTTCATCGATGATGGCGTCGAGAGAGTCGATTGGGGTCGTTGGATTCAGCGACACGCCCACCGATGCGCCCAAACCACGAATGTGGCGGACAACCTCCATCGGCGAATCCGTGGCTTCAATGTGAAACGTGATCAGATCGCATCCTGCTTCGACGAACGCCTCCGCGTAGCGCATGGGCTCTTGAATCATCAGGTGGGCGTCAAAGAACATGTTGGACGCGGGCCTAATTGCTTTGATTACGCTCGCGCCGAAGCTGAGGTTGGGGACAAAATGCCCGTCCATCACGTCCAGATGGAGCACCTTCGCGCCCCCGCGCTCTACCCGCGCTACATCTTCTTCCAAGTGTGAAAAGTCCGCTGAAAGAAGCGACGGCGCGATCCGTATCGCCGGCGACGCCAGCTCAAAGGCCGAAGGATCACGTTTCATGTTTGTATCCACCGCTATTTGATTCATGCGTCGTCCAAGACCTCCAAAGCCGCGAAGGACTTGCCTTCCAGAAACTCCAGCGATGCCCCGCCACCGGTCGAAATATGGCTCATTCGATCCACCACCCCGGCTCGATCCACCGCCGCCGCGCTATCTCCCCCGCCGACGATGCTTACCGTGCCTCGATCGGTCGCGTCGGCCACGGCCTTGGCCATCGCCACCGTGCCCTCATCAAACGGCGGCGTTTCAAACACGCCCATCGGGCCATTCCAAACGATCGTGTTCGCCGAGCCGATGATTTTCGCAAACCGCTCGACGCTGCGTGGGCCAATGTCCAGCCCCATCAAATCCGCCGGGATACCGTCGGAGTGGGCCTCGTTGGCAACGTTCTCGGCAATTTCCCGCGCACAGACGCTGTCAGTCGGCAGCACCAAGCGATCGCCCGCCTTCGCGATTAGTTCGCGGGCGGTGTCCACAAGATCGGCTTCGAGGAGGCTCTTGCCAACCGTTTCGCCCCGAGCGGCAAGAAAGGTGTAGGCCATCGCGCCGCCGATCAGAATCGTATCGCATCGCCCCAGCAACGATTGAATCACGCCTAGTTTATCTGAAACCTTGGCCCCGCCCAGCAGGCAGACGAACGGCCGCTTGGGGTCGGCCAGCGCCGTTCCGAGGAATTCCAGCTCTTTTTTCACCAGCAAGCCCACCACACGTGGCTTGCCGGCCATCATCTGCGGTACCGTCAACATGCTTGCGTTGTCGCGATGGCACGTGCCGAAGGCGTCATTGACGTAAACGTCGGCCATATCCGCCAATTCTCGAGCGAACGCGTCCTTCGCGGTGCGTAACGAAGCGTCCTTGGCGGCCTTGGAATCCTTAATGGTCTCCGCGGGGTGAAATCGGAGATTCTCCAGAAGAACCACCCCGGCATTGCTCCAAGTCTCGGATTCTTCCCGTCCCCGAGCCGCGGGCTTCAGCCCGCGCGGCCCTGCGGATGCCGCCGCCCCCTTCTTCACCGCAGCAACGTCGTCGCGGACGAGCGGAACCTCGCACCCGAGCAACTCCGCCAAACGCGCCGCCACGGGCGCCAGCGAGAACTTCTCCCGATCGCCAGGCTGCCCCTTGGGCCTGCCAAGGTGGCTCATCAAGACCAATCGCCCGCCGCCTTCGCGGATTTTCTTCAACGTCGGCAACGCGGCGCGAATCCGCCGATCGTCTGTAATACGCGCTTGCCCATCCAAGGGCACGTTTAGGTCCAACCGGACCAGCACGCGCTTGCCGCCTACGTCGATGTCTTCAAGGCTCTTCTTCATGAGGAACGATTCGTAGGAGTCAGAGCGTTACGAAACAATGTCGAGCTGTCAGCGATTAGCCGGAACGTGCCTTGATGCCAAATAACGCATCGCCGGGAAACAGGTTCCACTCCCCTGTTCGCCAAGCGGTTTACCGCTTGTGGGCATCTGGCTGAAGGCTGACGGCTGATAGCCTCTTCTCATGCTACAGCGTCGCCACTTTCGCGATCAGATCGGCCGTCCGACTCGAATAGCCCCATTCGTTGTCGTACCAGGAAATAATCTTGACCACCTTGCCGCCGTCGGCGGGCATGGTCATCGTACTCAGGCTATCCACGATCGAACTGCGCGGGTTGCCGACGATATCCGTGCTCACCAGCGGATCTTCGCTGAATTCGAGAATCCCCTTGAGCGGCCCCTCCGCGGCCGTTTTCAGCGCCGCGTTGACTTCCTCGCTCGTAACCGACTTGCCGAGTGTTGCCACCAGATCCACCAGCGAACCATCCACCACGGGAACCCGAACGGCCATGCCGTTGAGTTTGCCGTCTAGCTCGGGGAGTACCTTGCCCACCGCCCGGGCCGCGCCCGTGGACGTGGGAATGATGTTCACCGCGGCCGCACGCGCCCGGCGAGGGTCGCTATGAACCATATCGCCGAGGCGCTGATCGTTGGTATAGGCATGAATCGTTGTCATCAGGCCGCCGAGGAGCCCGAATTGCTCGTGCAACACCTTGGCCACCGGGGCCAGGCAATTGGTCGTGCAGCTCGCGTTGGAGATGCACTGATGGGCGGCGGACAGTTGATTGTCGTTGACGCCCAGCACGCACATTAAGTCTGGATCGTCCTTCGTGGGTGCACTGATGATAACCTTCTTGGCTCCGGCTTGCAGGTGATCTCCGTATCCGCCCTTTTCACTGGACCGCTTAGTGAACACGCCGGTGGATTCCAACGCCACGTCTACCCCCAAATCTCCCCAAGGGAGCTTGGCGGGGGCGCGTTCGCTGAGCACCTTGATCTCCCTGCCATTGACCACGAGGGCATTCCCGGCGACCTCGACCGAACCGGAAAACCGGCCGTGGACGGAGTCGTATTTGAGGAGTTGCTTGAGTGTGGCCGGGTCGCTGAGATCGTTGATCGCCGCGATGTCGAATTCCGAAGACCGCGCGGCCATCGCCCGAAACACGAGCCGCCCAATTCGTCCAAATCCGTTAATTCCAACTCGTACCGCCATGGCTGTTACTCCAGGAAAGAGGTCGAAAACCGCCAACCGCGATCGGACGAAACGCCCGCCGTCCACCGCGCCGACCCGCGAACCCATTTCTTATTTTCTTTGCACCAATCTGCAACCTTCAACCCGCTGGGCAAAGGCTATCCATGTCTCGTTGCGTGCCCCAATCTGCGCGCCTCCGATCCGAAATTCATTCGCCCGATGGCTTCACTGTACGTTAAGGACTACGCCGAATACGGTCAAGATTGCTTCACAGCAACTACGCCATGCGGGTCTGGGACATTTCCGGCGGGATGGGTACGCCCATGCAAAGCCGCGGGCTTCAGCCCGCGCGGCGCACCGGACCGGTGTGTTGCTGGGTCCTTGCGACGCGCTCGTACGAATGGCCGCGCAAGATAAAGCATGCAGCTCCGAATCGCCCCTGGTGCCGCCCAAGCATGGATGGTTTACGGTTTTTCAGCGGATTTCAGATTCACGCGTACCGGCGTGCCGAGGCCGGTGGTCGATCGGGGTGGGGCATCCTCCCAGATGCCGGGAATGGTGGACGCACAGGACGGACATTTCCCGCCCCGAATGTGGTTGGCTTCCACATAAAATCCCGTCCGCTGGATGAGCACCGTCGCGCACGTCGGACAGAATGTATCTTCGGTGTCGCCAACGCGCCCGGGTGCATTGCCCGCGTAGACGTAGCGCAAGCCGGCCGCCCGGCCGATTTCGCGAGCATGCAGCAGAGTCGCCGCCGGCGTTCTTCCCGGTCCGGTCATCTTGTAATTCGGGCGAAAGGCCGTGACGTGCCAGGGGATGTCCACTGAAACGCCCGCGAGAAAATCGGCCATTTGCGTTAGCTCATCGTCGCCGTCGTTGAACCCGGGAATCGTCAGCGTGACGATCTCGACCCAAAAACCCATTTCATAGAGTCGCTTGATCGTATCGAGCACGTTTTGCAGCGCGCCGCCGAGCTGCCGATAGCGAGTGTCGCTGAAGCTCTTCAGATCGACCTTGTACAAATCCACATAGGGGCGAATGAAGGCCAACACCTCCGGTGTGGCGTTGCCGTTACTAACGAATCCGCAACGAAGGCCCTCGGCCTTGGCGAGTTTGAAGATTTCCACCGCCCAGTCGGCGGTGATCAGCGGCTCGTTGTAGGTGCTGACCATCACCGGTGCATCGGACTGTTTGGCTAGCGCGATCAGGCGCTCGGGATCGACGAACGCCGGTTGAGAGACGGCCTCCTCGTCGCGGAGGGCCTGGCTGGTCACCCAATTCTGGCAGTAGCTGCAATGCAAATCGCATCCCAACATGCCGAAAGAAAGCGCATCGCGACCCGGAAACGCATGAAAAAAGGGTTTCTTCTCGATTGGATCAACCTGAACCCCGGCCACATACCCCGCCGGGGTGTGGAGCGTTCCATTGGTATTGAAGCGAACGCGGCACACGCCGGACCGATCGGGCAAGACCTTGCACCGATGACCGCAGGCCAAGCAGCGAATCGCCCCAGCGTCAAGCGATTCAGCCAATTCCGGCGCCGAGACCATCGTGTTTTGAGAAAGAAGCTGTCCAAGCGCGATGGCTGATGACATGGCGGTACTCCCTCTGGCGTGACCACCTCATTATACCCCGGTCAATCGGAATCCTACCACCAAGACACAAAGACACGAAGGGAATGTGCACAAGCCCTTGCCGCCACCGAGCGCCCCCCGAGCCGTGGGCTTCAGCCCGCGCGGCCATGGGGCGCGGTCACCCCATCCTTCACCTTTGGCCAGCGGCAAGGCCCCAATCCTTCCATCTTCAATCCTCTACCTTGGTGTCTTCGTGCCTTGGTGGTCGCTCCGATTCCTGGTGTCCGTCTTGGTCTTGGCCGCCTTCGGAAACGGTTTCTCGCATCTGGCGAAACATGGCCCAATCCTGCTCCGTGATCGCGACGAAGACCCAAATCAAAAGCGGCGCAACAAAGGACGACGTGGGGTTGTCCACGACGATCTGCTTGATTTGGTGCAAAATGCTGTGCGCCCCGTCACCGAGCACGTACAGGGCATATTTCTTGTCGGCGAAGAAGCAGGCATCCGCCAGATGAAGCGTCAGCCGGAAAAGAACAAACGCTTCGGTCGCGGCCAGCCCCAAACCGAACGCCCATAGCTTGCGTTTGAACGGGAGCGGCTTGGCGAGCACGAGCGCGAACATGAACGCGAGCGGCCAGTATCCGACCATACGACTGCTCAGGCGGAGCTGACCGAAGGTCGTCTGCACGCTCCGGTTGGTTACGATCATCAAGGTATCCATCTCCCGCTTCGCCAAGGGGACGCGATAATTGGCGGGCAGCGGCACGGGCGTCGCGCCGTCCACTACGCCCCGCACGTCGTCGGCGTAAAGATCGATGAACCGCACCTTGCCGTCCGACCAGAACCAAAATCGCGAGAATACGAGATCGCCCGCGCTGCGGAAAAAGGCGGCGTGCACACGATCAATCTGGGGAATAGGGAGCAAGAGGAGTGCGCTTGTTCCGCCGGCCAGCACGACGAAGAATAGGAGCAGTCTGCTAAGTCGCATGAGCGTGTCGTGCGTTGTTACGCCCGATTCGATGGGCCCAGACCGCCCAGAACATCAGCGCCATGATGATGAACCCGGCCTGCCAGACGTCCAGATGCATCATTTTGAACAGAGACTTAAAGTAAACACCGGTGAAATAAAGCGATATGATTCGCACCACATTTAGCACCAAGAGCAAACCCGTGCCGATCAGCACGGCCGGCCACTTCCGCCGGAACGCGACCGGGGACGCAAGCACCGCGGCGATGTAGAGGGCGGAAGGATCCACGCCGTCACAACCGCGCGCAATGTTCATCCTAAACGACCTGGAACCAAGCACACGATCGTGGGCGACGACGTCGCTGTGCCCCAGTCCGTTGAGCACCACGGCCGACACCTCCGCGTTGAGGTGTAGATACCACGGGAAGAACCGCTCCTTGGCGACGGCTGTTGACGTTGCCGCGTAGTATAGTCCGATAAGAAAAAAGAACGCTACTAGGAATTTCAGGTCGCCTCCGTGGGTAGCTCCCCAAGACGGGCGTAGGCGTTTGCCGCGTTGGCGCTTGGTTGCGCCGGACTCAGCGTCGCCTTTCGACTTGCCTCGCTTGGGGTGTCCCGTTTTGGCCAAGACCCTTACTCCTTGCACACCGGCTTTAAGAGCACGCTGGGTTTCCAGCGCGTAAAGTCCTATCGATCCGATTGATGGACGGTTCGCGGGCTCTCGTGCGTGCGCGTCTTCGCTTTCGCTGTCTGCTACGCGCCGTGTTGCCACGCTAGGCACAATTCGCCGCCAAGCGACACACCGCTCCTACGCGCGCTATGCCCAGCCTATCGACCCGACGGCTCGCTGAATAGAGGATAATCGATCGGCCCGGTGGTTGTCATCCCGCCGGGCCGATTTCAATGGAATTATCGGCGCTCCTCTGGCCGCTCAAGCCGGGCGAAGCGCTGCTTTTTTTGCTGGCCTATCGGACGCTCAGGCTGCCGCGGTCCGGCGTCTGAAATACACCTTGTGCAGCGTTAGCAACATCAAGGCGAGGACGGCCAGGCCCCACTCGGACACGGTCGGTACTTCCAAGGGGATCTCGCAGGGGCCGCCGGCACACGTGGTTCCTGGACCCCGGAACTCGCCGCCAAGCACGTCTACGCATTGATTCAGCAAAACGCCGGATGTGCAGACTCCGCCGACACAGCAGGCCCCGCAGAAGTCTGGGTGGGTGCAGCCGTTGTCGGCGCAGACGTCCAGCGTACAGGGATTGCCATCATCACAGGCGGCATTGTTCCCGGCGTTGACGCACGTGTTGTTCGCTTCGTCACAGGAATCCGCCGTGCAGCCTATGCCATCGTCACAATTGGGCGCCGTGCCCGCCTGGCAGCCGATCGCCGCGTTGCAGGTTTCGCTACCATCGCAGAACAGCCCATTGTCGCATAGCCCATCATTGGCGGTGTTGACACACACATTGGCGACTTCGTCGCATGAATCGTCCGTGCAAGCGATACCGTCATTGCAATTGGGGGCGGCGCCTGCCTGGCAGCCATTGGCGGCGTCGCAGATCTCCGCGCCATCGCAGAATTGCCCATTGTCGCAAAGGGTATTGGTCGGCACGAACAGGCACTGATTCTGTGCCGCGTCGCAGCTATCGACCGTGCACGGCACGCCGTCGTCGCAAACCGGCGGCGTGCCCGCCTGGCAATCGTTGACCGCGTCGCAGGTTTCACTTCCGTCGCAGAACTGCCCGTTGTCGCACAGGCTATCGGTTGCCGCATGATCGCACACGTCGGTGGCTTCATTGCAGGTGTCAACCGTGCAGCTCACGCCATCGCCGCAGTTGGGCGGTGTGCCTGCTTGGCAGTCGCTTATCGCGTCGCACGTCTCCATGCCGTCGCAGTAAGCGCCATTGTCGCACAAGCTGTTATCAGGTGCGTTGACGCACTGATCGATCACTTCGTCGCATGAATCGATCGTACAGCCGACGCCGTCGTTGCAATTCGGAGCGGTCCCAACCTGGCAGTCCATGATTGAATCGCACGTCTCCATGCCATCGCAGTAAAGACCGTTGTCGCAAAGCGAATCGTTGGCGGTGTGGACGCACGTGTCCGTGGCCTCGTCGCAGGAGTCATCGGTGCAGCCGACGCCATCGCTACAATTGGGCGGCGTGCCGGCCACGCAGGTAAAGCCAGTACACGTCTCGGCGCCGTTGCAATAGAGCCCGTCATCGCATTGGGCATCGGTCAGACAGTCGACGCACTGATCACCCGCCTCCTCGCACTTCAGGGGGGGGACGCATGGGTTCGTGCCCGACTGGCAGTCGTTGACCGGGTCGCACGTTTCCGTGCCGTCGCAGAACACCATGTTGTCGCACAAGCCGTCGTCGGGCGTGCTCGAACAGCCTGCAATCGGATCGCACACATCCACCGTACAGGTTACGCCGTCGCTGCAAGCCGCGTCTACGGGCAGATGGGTGCAAATATCGTTGGTTTCGTCACAGGCATCGGTTGTGCAGGCCACGCTGTCGTCACAGTTAGGCGGCGTGCCCGGCTGACAGTCGGTTAGGGCATCGCAGGTTTCCGTACCGTCACAATACAAGCTGTTATCGCAGAGCGAGTCATCGGGCGTGTGTCCACAACCCAGAATCGCATCGCAAACATCGACCGTGCAGCCGACCAGATCATCGCAGTTGCCGTTGTTGGCACTGTTGACGCAGACATCTCCGACCTCGTCACAGGAATCGTCCGTACACGCGACGCCGTCGTCGCAATTCGGAGCCGTGCCCGCTTGGCAACCAAGCAGGGCGTCGCACGTCTCCACTCCGTCACAGTACAGCCCGTTGTCGCAAAGCGTGTCGCTGGGTGTGCTCACGCAGACATTGCCGACTTCGTCGCATGCGTCGTTCGTGCATGCCACGCCGTCGTCGCAGTTGACCGGCGTGCCCGCTTGGCAGCCGAGGATTGCGTCGCAAGTTTCGCTTCCGTCGCAGAATTGCCCGTTGTCGCAAAGCGTATCCATCGGCGTTTGGACGCATACGTCCAGGATTTCATCGCAACTCCCGACGGTGCAAGCCACGCCGTCGTCGCAGCTCGGCGGCGTGCCCGGCTGGCAGCCGGCTACGGGGTCGCAGGTTTCCAGGCCGTCGCAGAACTGGAGGTTGTCACAGCTCAGCGGCGTTCCCGATTGGCATCCGAGCGTCGCGTCGCATGTCTCGATGCCGTCGCATGCGTTTCCATTGTCGCACAAGGCGTCGCTGGGGGTATGCGTGCATCCTCCGGTGATCGGGTCGCACTCGTCGATGGTGCATTCGTTAAGGTCATCGCAATCTGTCGGGGTGCCGTCGCATTGCCCGTTCACACACGTATCGGCCACCGTGCAAATATCGCCGTCGTCGCACTGGTCCGATTTGCTGCAGGCGACTTGGACAATGTTCGCGATGGAAGTTGCAAGATCGACCTTCGGGTCCGTCGATGGGTGCCAGATTCCTCCCGTGCCTGCCGCGGCAGACTGGGCCAACGTGATCACGCATGTGCTCGAGCCCATGGCCGTGATCGGAGAGATCGCCACTTCGTTGGCGAGGGCGACGGCAATGGCGTTGGTGATGGCATCGCGGTCGCTACCGGGGTCGTTGCATCCGTTGCTGGACGAGCCCATGCAGGGGCCTTCATCGCTGATCGGAACAATGATTCGCTGGGCGCCCGGCGTCCAGGGGTAGCGATCCGCCACGATGGAACTGGCCGAACCCCAGTTTTCGTCGCGATTGCTGTTGCCGGGCCCGGTCAAGTCGTTTGAGCAGGTACCGTTGTTGCCGGGCACGGGATTGCCCAACAAAGCGCTGACGGTATCGGCCGGCGTCTGGCAAGAGAAAAGATTGTTGTTGTTGATCGGCGCGATGGCGAGGATCGTGGGCGTCACGTTGATTCCATCCGCCAGGAGGAGCATCACGACGTTGTTGATCGCGTTGCAAAGGGCCTCGCCCTCATCCTGCATCGATCCAGACGTATCCATGACGAACACGAGATCGACCGGCGGACACTTCAGGGCCGGCGAACATTCGACGCACGCCCCGCTGATCGGGTCGCACTGTAAGCCAATCGGGCATTGTACGGGTTCGTGAACACACTGGCCGCCGACGCAGGTGTCGATCGAGCAAGGCATGCTGTCGTCACATTCGCCGGGCGTGTTGCCGTCGCACTCGGTGATGATGGCATCCACGGTCATCCCTGCAATGAAAAAGTGTTCGGCCGTGCCGGACGGATACGAGGGGTTGTCTTCATTGGCGCGGATGCGAAAGCTCGTCACCACGTCGGTAGCCGTCAGCCCGAGAGAAGGCGCGGAAAAGCGGACCTTCCAAAGGTTGGTGCCTAGCTGTTGGAACAAGGCGGTGTCCGAGGTCTGAAGAAAGCTCAAATCGATGGGGCTACCGGCTTGCCTTTCGATGTGCAAGTCGATGATGTCATCCGCATCGTAATCGCTGAGCAGCACCTCAATGCTCTGGCCATTGGCCGCGACCCCCGCATCAAATGTGAAAAGTACGTCCTCATCGACGTGGGGCGAACCGTTCGGCGAGCCCGGATCAAACGTGGTAGGGCCCGTGCCCCCGGAAACATGCTTGCTGCCTTCAACCCGCGCGAGCCCGCCGGTGAATGTACGCAGCCCGGCAGCATTCACGTGGAAGGCTCGTACGCCGATCCCTTCCTTGCTCCCGTCCGGCAGCGCCGTGTCTTCGCTGTCGATGTAGATCGCCGAACCGAAGTAGTCGCTCGGGGAAGGAACGCCGGTTAATGTGTCCAAGTGTGATCGGCCCGTGATGGTGACGAACAGCGGGTCGGATACCGAGCCCACGCCGGCGACGCCGCTCTTTTGGATGCTGAGCACGCTGCCTTCGCCCACGGTCGGACTCGTCACGAACCCGGGAAGATCCGGCCCTACTGTCGATCCGGCATTGAGCGGCATTCCTCCAAGCCCCAACGCATTGGTGGTCAGCTTGACGGATACGATCTCGCCGAATGACGATTGCCCCAACAGCAGGCAAATCGAAAAAGCGCAGATGTAGCTTGTATTACGCATTATCTTTCCTCTCCCACGGCACGCTTGTACCGAATACGTGGTTGCGCGCCCGTATCTCCATACGGTGCAAACCACGATCGCTCGCGCGACCAGCCGGCTCGGCTTCGGCGCGCGTTGCAACGATTCCCATCCTTGAGAAATGTCCCTCCCACGACGCGTCCCCAACACAAGAAGACGCCCGAAAACAACAGCGTTCAGCGAGAATGACACGCCGGAAAGGCGCCCATTCTCAAATTCGACCACGCTGAAACCGCGATTCTAGGTCCTAGGTTTACCCAGTGTCAAGAGAAATCGGCAGTCAAAGGCAGAAGGTGCAGCCACACTTCATTTTTCGGGCAAATCGCCCTGGATGGCGCGACAGTGAGGTATCTCAAGCCAACTATCCGTCCGTGGTGTACAAACCCATGTCGTGAGAGACGGGTCGATGGTATTTTGTGTGCGACGGCAAGGTAGGGTCTTGGTTTGTGGCCTTATCGCGCGGACGCATCCCGGCAGGTGGTGGCCGGGTAATGGGCCGTCCTTTTTGGCAATCCTTCCTGGCACCGCCCCCCAAGAAAAACGACGCAGCCCCTCCGCTTCGTCTTTTCGCTGATCTACCTGATAGCACCCTTGGCCATATGGCAAGAGATCATGCCAAACCCCTGAACGCGCATTGTCGAGATGCGCCCGGCTAGGACTCACTCCCTGGTAGTGCGGCGCTAGCCCTGGAACTATGATCGGACGTTGGCGCGAGAGAATTCCCGAGCCATGATTGAGGGCAAGTTCTGGGGCTTGACTTCCCTAGTTGCCGTGGATAAAACGCAATGATCCAAAGGAATCGAAGGAGTCACTGGCAAGCTGGCTCATGAATTACGGTGGGTTCGAGAGCTCGCCGGGCCGCCGTTGGTGAATGACGTGAGACGCGACTAACTCACAATGTGTTTTTCGGTTTTCCTTTCCTCGCTTCGGCTGTCTGCATAAGAACCTTTGAAGCCCAACACGAACGCGTAACTTCCAAGACAGGTTAGACTGGTATGATGTCCGATTTTCCCCGAGAACAAGGGTCTGGTAGTGATCTTCCACCTGAATCGCCCATCGGGCATGAGGCGGCTACTAGCCAGCCGACCCCCGAAGCCGGTTCTCCTGCGCCCGCTCCACCCTCAAGCCAAACTGGATCCTCAAGCCAGATTGAGTCCCCGAGCCAGCCAGAGCCGACCAGCAGTCTCGACCGCGAGGTAGAGGCCGCACTCGGATCGATGGATCCCGGTGACCTGGCCGAACTCTGCGGGGACGTGCCCATGCCCGGGGCAACCACCGGTGCCGCGATGGAAGAGATTGCGGCAGGCACGAAGATGGTGGGCACGGTCTGCGGGGTCGGCGGCGACGACATATTCCTGGAATTCGGTTCCAAATCACAGGCGGTCTTACCGACGCTACAGTTTGAGAAAGACGAGCGGCCGGAGGTCGGCCAGCGTGTTCAAGTCGTGGTAGAGCGGTTCGATGCCGAGTCGAATCTCCTGGTGGTCAATCGCGAAGGCGCGATTTTGCGTGCGAGTTGGGACACCATGAAGGTTGGTACGCTATTGCGTGGTCGCGTGAGCGGCCTGATTAAGGGCGGGCTGGAGGTCAACCTCAACGGAATTCGTGGTTTCATGCCAGCGTCGCAGGCTGATTTCTCGCCGATGAAGGACATTTCCGTGCTGCTGAACGAGGTGCTTGAAGTTCAGGTCATGGAGGTCAACCAGCGAGCCAAGAACCTGATTGTAAGCCGCCGCAAGGTGCTGGAGCGCAATCTCCGGGCGCAGCGCGAACAAGTGCTCGCGGAGCTGGCGGTGGGCCAGCTAAGAAAAGGAATCGTGGGCAACATCACCGATTTCGGCGCCTTTGTGAATCTGGGCGGCGTGGATGGACTGATCCACAAGAGCGACCTGAGCTATACAGTGGTTGAGCAAGTCTCAGACGTGATCAAGCCTGGCGACGAGGTTGAGGTCCAGGTGCTCAAGATAGACAAGGATCGAAATCGCATCTCACTGGGACTGAAGCAGACCAAGCCGGATCCTTGGATTGGTGTGGAAGATCGCTTCCCAGCGGGGACCGCATTGAAAGCCCGCGTGATTCGCCTGGCCAATTTTGGGGCGTTTGCCGAGCTGGAACCCGGGGTTGAGGCGCTCATCCCCATTAGCGAGATGGGCTGGTCGAGAATCCGCAGCGCGTCAGACGCCGTTTCCGTTGGCGATATCGTGGATTGCTCTGTAATGCGCGTTGAGGCTCCTCGGCGCCGGATCGCGCTAAGCATGAAACAGGCCCAGGAAGATCCCTGGTCGGGTGTGCTGGAAACATTTGAGGAAAAATCCATCGTTCAGGGGACCGTGATGCGGATCGCGGACTTCGGCGTGTTCGTCCAAATCGCCCCTGGCGTTGAAGGCCTCGTGCATATATCAGAGTTGTCGGATCAACGCGTTCGATCTTGCAACGACGTGGTCAAAGTCGGCGAAGAAATCAGCTTGCGCGTGCTTGGCGTGGACAAGGAGAATCGCCGCATTTCGCTTTCGATCAGGCAGGTTGCGGGGATGGCGGAGGACGCGGAAGCGTTGGCTGTCGAGGAACCATCCAAGAAGCCCAAAAAGCGAAAACGCGATTTGCGCGGCGGGCTTTCAAGCCACTTTGATTGGTAGCGGCGATTTGTTGGACGGACAGCCGTTCGCCAATTGGTCTGCACCCCGACGTGGTGTGCGGGTTCGTTGACATTGCTTCGATGCTGGAAACTCATGAAGTTTGGCCTGATCGACCGCATCGTTGAGTTGGACCATGAGCGGCGCATTGTCGCCGTGAAGGCGGTTTCGCTGGCCGAGGAATATCTCGCCGACCACTTCCCCACTTTTCCCGTTCTTCCCGGCGTTTTGATGCTTGAGGCGTTGGTCGAAGCCGGCGCTTGGCTGGTTCGGGAGGCTCAGGATTTCAACCGCAGCGTCATCTTGCTACAAAGCGCAAAGAACGTAACATACAAGAGCTTCGTGAAGCCCGGAAACGTGCTCGCGCTTGAGGTTGAGTGCAAGCGGATGGACCAGGAGTCGAGCGATTTCGTGGGTGTTGGGCGCTGTAACGACGCCGAAATGGTTCGAGCGAGGTTTCGGTTGACTCATCGGTCGGTTGCCGACTATCGACGACAGGCCGGCGCGGCGGACCAACGGTTGATTGAGGACGCTAGGGCGCGGTATATCCTTCTTCGACAGTAGTCGGGGATGGCGTGGCTGGGGCGATCTCGCCTCAAGCGGAATTGCCTCAGGCTGGGTTGCGGGTGCCTTGCGGGTACGCCGGCGGCAGTGAAGTGGATCCGTCCGGCGATCATTTTGATTCGATCAGTGAAATGATGGAGGTCTAAAGGGAATGGTACCTAGTCGCGAAAGCGTCTTCGAGAAAGTTCGC
>CAZYXP010000007.1:0-33881 GCA_964651325.1 uncultured Phycisphaeraceae bacterium | reverse complement strand
ACGCCTTGCACATATCGTCATAATCGCCGTGGCTTGCGCGCGCCTCGTCGATCGAGCGCCCCGTGTGCCAAACCGCCATCCGCACTGCGTCACACCGCTCCGCCACGGCGCGCGGATCGCGTGTGGAGCGAGTACCGACAGATTCAAATCTGACCATGCACCGGCCTACGCGTCGGGTTCCGGGTCGCCCAGCTTGCGCGCGGCGTCTAGAAAGGCATGGTAACTGCCCCGCACTTCTCGCATGGTGTCGCCGCCGAATTTCTCTATGAAAACTCGGGCCAGCTCGAACGCCACCGCGTTTTCCACCACCACGCTTGCGGCCGGCACGGCGCAAACGTCGCTTCGCTCGTAATCCGATCGCTCCGGCTGCCTCGTCTTGAGGTTGACGCTGTCGAGCCCCCGCAGCAATGTACTGATCGGTTTCATCGCGGCGCGAATCACGATCGGCTCGCCGTTGGACATGCCGCCCTCGATGCCTCCGGCGTTGTTCGAGCGGCGGGAGAACCCCAATCTCGGCGAATCCACCAAACCATGATCAAACTCGATGGGGTCGTGTACGTCGCTTCCGACGCGCCGCGCTGCCTCAAACCCAAGCCCGATCTCAACGCCCTTGATCGCCTGCACGGACGCCACGGCCTGCATCAGCCGCCCGTCGAGTTTCTCTCGCCAACTCATGCAACTGCCCAACCCCGGCGGATGCCCAAATACCTGCACCTCAACGACGCCCCCCACCGTGTCCTTGTCTTTTTTGGCCTGCTTGATCGCGGCAATCATACGCGCCGCGGCCGAAGTACTGCAGCAGTAGGCCTCGTTGGCGTCACGTAGGGATCGCAACGCATCGGGCGACGCGTGGCCCTTCACCCCGCCTGTCACGTCATGAATCGACACGACATACCCAACCACATCGATCGAAAACTCATTCAATAGCGACTTGGCCAGCGCACCGGCGGCCACGCGCGCGGCCGTCTCTCGCGCGGACGCCCGTTCGAGCGTGCTGCGGCAATCGGTCGAGAGCCATTTGAGGCTGCCCGCCAGATCCGCATGCCCGGGTCGAGGTCGGTGCAGGGCTGGCGCATCATCAATACGGAAGTCTTTGTTCGCGATCTGCAATACGATGGGTGATCCGATGGTGACGCCCCGGCGAAGGCCGGACAGGATCGTTACCGCATCCTGCTCAATTTTCATCCGTCCGCCGCGACCGTACCCTCCCTGACGTCGGCGGAGTTCGTCGTTGATCAAACCCTCATCGACGGCCAGCCCGGCCGGCATCCCCTCGACAAGCGCAACCACGGCCCGTCCGTGCGATTCCCCGGCTGTGGTGTAGGTAAGCCTGCCCATCGCTCACAAGTTTACGCGGTCCAGCTCAATTCCAAAAGGGCCGCAGCGACGATCGAGGGCGCTCCCGCGGTCAGGTCTTTCGAAATTCGCGGGGTTCTTCTGCTACTGCGACGCGAATCCGCTACGAACGGATGGGCACCTGCATCGAGCCCGCTGTAGCACAGCGGCCCTCCGCTGTGTCTTGACAGCGACCCTACAGCGGCCGGCCACCCAGCCGAGGCCAGCCACCCAGCAGAGGGCGGCTGGGCTACACGAGACGCTGCCATCCCCGCAAGATATGCTATTGGAAACGCTAATCGGCAAGGGACCGTTGGAACCGCTCGGCCAACTCGTCGATCCGCCCTTCTGGGTAGGATTGGGGCGTCCAGCGGTATCCAAGGCCATCGCCGGGGAATCGCGGAATCAAGTGCCAATGCACATGGGCGACTTCCTGCCCGGCGACTTCCCCGTTGTTGACCAACAGATTGAACCCCGCGGCGCCGGTCACAGAATTCAGCGCATGGCCGATTCTAGGCAAAGCCATGGCCATTTCACCGCATAGATCGGCCGGCATGTCTACTAGCGTGGCGTAGTGCTCGCGCGGAATGATAAGCAGGTGACCTTCAGCCAAGGGGCCGATGTCAAGAAATGCGATCAGCCTGTCAGCCGCAAAAACCGTCTTGGACGGAATCTGTCCCGCGACGATCTTGCAGAAAATGCAGTTCGGATCAGTAGCCACGACCCACCCCTTTGACCAAGATCGTACATGCACGGCCCGTAGCGCGGACGCGATTGGAGGCTAAGATTCGATCCCACCCAATACGCCTACACGCACAAACGAACGACCGCCTGCGGTGCTGCTTGATTCAAGGACGGCCGCTGCCGGACGCTTATTCGCCGGAGGATTCCTCGGTCGCTCCATCAGCGGCGGGCTCATCATCGACCGGCTCTACCTTCGCCTCAGTTGCGGGAGCCGCCGCTTTCGGATCCGGCTTGGCCCAACCCTTGGCAGCCTTGATTGCGGCCGTATATCGAGCATCAGTGCGACGCTTTCGGGCCGTCTTGGCGGGCTTGGTCAAAGAAGTCGGTGCATGCTCGTCCCCAAGCAACTCGAGAATCGCCGTTGGGGCATGATCCCCTTTTCGCGGTATGGGAAGCCTGATCAACCGGGTGTATCCGCCGGCCCGTTGCTCGTATCGCGCCGCCACCGTCTCGATCAAACGACGAATGACCGATTCACCGGTGAAGGCCAGGCGTCCTCGCGGATCCCCGGAGCGATGGCGATGGCCGCTAGCCATCCGAAGGGTTTTCGACCGACCCGTATCGGACATCTCCTCGTAGGCAGCAAAGTGTTCTTTGGGAATCATGCTTCGATCCCCAAGCAAACGGTGAATCTGGCGGCGCGCCCGCAAGGAGGCCGCGGGATCGCTCTGCTTCAACGTCCGAGCCTTAACGGCCAGCGTCACCAGGCGTTCCGCATACGGCTTAAGATTCTTTGCCTTGGCCAAGGTGGTTCGGATGCGTCCATGCTCGACGAGACTCTGGGCCATGTTGCGGTTCAACGCCCTTCGATGCTCCGAAGTTCGGTTTAGTTTTTTCTGGCTGTTACGGTGTCTCATGACTCTATCATCGCCTTGCTCGGTCAGTTTGCGCACCGGCGGAGTTTGACCCCCGCCATCGGCGTCTAGTCGCCCATCGTAAACACTTCCATCGGCCCGGTCCCCGCCTCCGGCAAACCGGTATGATCCGTTTTCTCTTGATTCCCTTGCCCGATTCCGCCAACGGTGTCTCCCGGCAGCCCCATCGAGGCGGCACCAGAATCAACGCTTGGTGCAGCAGCGGGAAATTCGCCGATATCGACGAGTTCGCCGCCAACATCCATCCCGAGGGCGAGATCCAATTCCTTAAGCTTGAGCTCCACTTCGTCAAGCGAAGTCTTGCCAAAGCTGCGAACACGAAGCAACTCCGGCTCCGTCCGCGACACCAATTCGCGTACGGTCAAGATCCGCGCCGCCTCCAGGCAATTGCTTGCCCGAACCGAAAGGTTCAAGACGGAAACAGGCTTGTCCAACAATTCATCGACAACAGAATCAACGCTTCCGTCCGAAACCGCGGCCGTTCGAGCCGGCGGCTTGCTGATCTCCGCACCAAGCTCGTGGTACATGACAAACGGGTTGAGATGCTTGCGCAAGATCATTCCCGCTTCGACGATCGCGTCTTCCGGAAGCACGGTCCCCTTCGTCCACACTTCGAGAATCAGGCGATCGTAGTTCGTCCTGTCATCGACGCGCATGTCCTCGGTCCGATACCGCACCCGAACCACGGGTGAGAAAACCGAATCCACTGGAATGACGCCTATTTCCTGCTCCGGCGCGCGATTCTCACTTGCCGTCGCATAACCACGCCCCGTGTTCGCCGTCAGTTCCATTCGAAAGGGAACATCATCGGTCAGTGTTAGGATGTGGTGCTCCGGATTGGTAATCACCACGGACGGATCACACGCCATGTCGCCGGCGGTAAGCACTCCGGACTCGTTACGTTCTAGAACCAGGCTCGCCGGACCGTCCGAATCCAATCGAAGCACGATCCCTTTCACATTCAGGACGATGTCCGTCACATCCTCCATGACTCCATCTATGCTGCTAAACTCGTGGGCTACGCCCTCTATCTTGATGCTGGTTATCGCCGCCCCTTCAAGGCTCGAAAGCAGTACGCGGCGCAACGAGTTCCCTATCGTTGTTCCGATTCCCTGTTCAAACGGCTCCACGGAAAACCGTCCGTATTCCTTGGGATGGGGCGTCTCGTCGCGGAGAATACGACCTGGCAACTCCAATCCTCGCCACCTAATGCGCATCGGGAAGATCTCCAATCGGGTGTTCGCGATCAATTCGTTCCGACCTGCCCGCCATGGCCGTTGTAGGCCGGATTGGGCAGCGGAGTATCAATTCTCTACAAAAACGGCTCGCATCGGATTCCGGGGCCGGGTCTTCGGCGCTGTCAGGCTTTCCCGAAACGACCGTGCATCCTTCTACGCAACAGGCCACGCGCAGCCTGTCAAACGCGCCGCTTTTTGGACGGGCGGCACCCGTTGTGGGGAAGCGGTGTTACGTCCTCGATCGACTGGACCCGAATCCCCGTGGACACGAGCGCTGTAATCGCCGAATCCCGGCCGCTCCCCGGACCGCTGACCCGAACATCGACTTCCACCATGCCCATTTTCCTGGCTGCTGATGCAGCCTGCTCCACCGCACGTTGCGCTGCGAACGGCGTACTCTTTCGCGTCCCCTTAAATCCGACAGTCCCCGCCGACGCTCGACAGAGCACATCGCCGTTTAGGTCCGTGATGGTTACAAGGGTGTTGTTGAAACTCGCCCGAATGTGCGCGATTCCGCGAGCCACATTTCTACGAACTTTGCGTTTGCCGCCTCGTTTGGCCACTTGTCAACTCTACTCCAAAAAAGACTCTTAACGAAGTTCCTTAACGCCGCGCTTGCCGGCCACGGTTTTCTTCCGTCCCTTGCGCGTCCGCGCGTTCGTGCGCGTTCGCTGCCCCCGCACCGGCAAATGGGCCCGATGGCGCATCCCCCGATAGCATCGAATGTCTTTCAATCGCGCGATGTTGGACTGAACCATACGCCGAAGCTGACCCTCGACTTGGTAGCCACGATCAATCACCGCGGCAATCCGGGCGACTTCCTCTTCCGTCAGCTCTCTGGCCTTCACGCCGATTTCGATCTGAGCTTCCTTGAGGATATCCAAACCGACCTTGGGGCCGATCCCGTGGATATATCGAATGGAATACTCGATACGCTTGTTGGGTGGTATATCAACACCTGAGATACGTGGCACGAAAAAGCTCCTTAACCTTGGCGTTGCTTGTGGCGCGGGTTTGTGCAGATCACCCGAACCACCCCCTTACGCTTGACAATTTTGCAGTTCTCGCACATGCGCCGAACGCTGGCTCGCACTTTCATCGATTCTTACCTCCGATGCCCCTACACAAACAAACCCGGCATCCCACGCCGACCGCGGGAGCCAAGACCGCTCGTCCTATCGCCCGTCACTTAACACGTCGGCTCCGCTGTCCACCACGGCCAGCGAATGCTCGAAATGGGCCGCCAACGTCCGATCCCTGGTCATGACCGCCCATTTTCCGGGCCCGCCATACTCGACGCGTCGAGATCCAACATTCACCATGGGCTCGATCGCCACGACCAGGCCGGGGACCAACTCAAAGTCCATCCAGTTTTGCTTGCCATCCCAATAGTTGGGAACTTTTGGCTCTTCGTGCATTTCGCGACCAATGCCGTGGCCGACGAAGTCGCGCACCACGGAGAATTTCTCGTCCTCAACGAGCGCTTGAATGGCCGTCGCCACCTCGCTCCACATCCGACCCGGGCGAACCATCTCAATCGCCAAGTCCAACGCCCGGCGAGTGACATCCATCAACTGCTCGGCCTTGCGGCTAACGTTGCCCACGGGCAGCGTCTGCGCGGCATCGCCACAATATCCTGCCAGCTTAACGCCGCAATCGATGCTGACAATGTCGCCGTCTTCGAGTTTCCGGTCATCGGGTATTCCGTGGACCAGGACCTCGTTGACGCTCGTGCAAAGTGCCGCTGGAAACGGGAAATCTGCCTGGGGATTCTCGACCCCCTTGAACAGGGCGATTCCGCCATTTTCCTTTATTACCGCCTCCGCAACGTCGTTGAGCTCCGCCGTCGTCACACCAGGCCGGACCAACTCCCGCATTTTCTCGTGGACGCGGAATACGACCCGATTCGCATCCCGCATCAATTCTATTTCTCGCGGGCTTTTTAGAATAATATCTTTCGCCCGCATCGGACCACCTTACCCACCCCGCCGTAAACGCACCGAAAAGATCACCCGGCAACGTGCAACGTCGCCCCTCGCTACATGCGAGCACCCTTAATCGGCCCCTCGTTCCCAAGGAAGCCCTTGTAGTTTCGCATAATCAGGCCGGCCTCGATGCGCTGGACAAGGTCAAGTGTGACACTAACCACAATCAGCAATCCCGTTCCACCCAAGAAGGCTGAAACCGCAAAGGGAATCTTCAGGGAACTACTGACGAGCATCGGAATGATGGCGATAATCGCAAGAAAGGCCGCTCCGACGTAGGTAATCCTACCCATGACACGATCCAGATAATCCGCCGTACGCTTTCCAGGCCTCAAACCGGGAATAAAGCTCCCGTAGTCTCGCAAGTTGTTTGCCATTTCCTTGGGGCGAAATTGAACGGTCGTCCAGAAATATGCGAAGAAGTAAATCGCTACGATGTAGAACAGGATGTAGAAGAACTGGCCCGACTGAAAAGCGCCTCGAAGGAAGATCCAAAACCCGTTGGGCCACCAGTTCGCGGCCACACCAAGCAGCATGCTCGGGAAAATCAACATCGAGCTGGCAAAGATGATCGGCATCACACCGCCGTGATTTACCCGCAATGGCAGGTAATGTCGCTGGCCGCCGACGACCCGACGGCCGCGGGTCTGCTTGGCCTGCTGAATGGGAATGCGCCGCTGGCCTTGCGTAATCAGAATCGAACCGGCCACAACCGCCACGAACATCACCAGCAGCATCAAGACTTTGGTCAAATCCATACTGCCGGGCGCGCTGCCCCTCAAGCTGAAATTGTTGTAAACCTGAAGCACCGCGCCAGGCATTCGCACCACAATGCCAGCCATGATAATCAGCGAAATGCCGCTTCCGATACCGTATTCGTCGATCTGCTCGCCCAACCACATCAGGAACACTGTTCCCGTCGTGAGGATCAATACCGCAAACAGCCAATAGCTGAACGAAAGGCCAAACCAGGAACCGATATAGTGGGGGAAGATGAAATCGCTGGCCGCCAAGTATTTCATCCAGACAATCGCATTGACGACGCAGATCGCTACCGTGGCATATCGCGTATATTCCTGAATCTTGCGGCGACCGGAATCGCCCTCCTGGGAGAGTTTCTCGAGAGAAGGGACCACCGTTACGAGAATCTGAAAGATGATCGACGCCGTAATATATGGCATGATCCCAAGGCCGAAGATCGTGCTTTGGCGCAGGTTTCCGCCTGTAAAGAGCTGAAAATGCTCCATCAAGTCGCCAAATCCACCACCGCCTCCGCCGCCCATCCCCGCGAGCATCGCACTCTGATCCACGCCCGGAACCGGAACATAGAAACCGATGCGATAGATCCCGAGCATAGCCAGCGTAAACAAAATCTTGTTACGCAGCTCAGGAATCTTGAAAACATTAAGTAGGGTCGAGAACATAACTACTTGCTACCGTTTCCACCCGCTTCTTCGCAGCGGTACAACCAAAGACGAATTCTCATCAACGGACCCCGTGCAAACTCCACGGCCACCCCACAAAAGGGGCTGATCCGTCGCCGGGCAGGATCAAACAAAATTGATCTTGCCACCGGCGGATTCGATTTTCTCTCGCGCCGACTTGCTCACCTTGGCGACGTCAACCGTCAACTTCTTGGTTAGGGCGCCATCACCCAAAATCTTCACCGGAAGCTTCAGATTGCGAATCAAGCCACATTCGCTCAGCGCTTGAGACGTCACGTGAGCACCGGCCTCAAATCGCGATTCCAGCGATTCAACGTTCACCACGCTGAATCGGTTACGGAACAAAGCATTGCTAAACCCGCGCTTGGGCAAACGCCGAAACGTCGGCATTTGCCCGCCTTCCAGCATCCCGAAGCGCTTCGATCCCGCGCGCGACCCCGCTCCCTTGTGGCCCCGACCGCAGGTCTTACCCTTACCCGAAGCTCGGCCCCGACCCACCCGCTTGGCTCGTCGGTCTTTGCCGGCCAGTTTGGTTATTTCAGTGATATTCATCGTCAAAGACTAGCTTGCCAGCTTAACGCCGCGAAGCCGCTCCACTTCCTCACGCGTAATTAGTTGCCTAAGTCCTTCAAACGTCGCCCGAACGAGGTTTTTCGGTGAGTTTGAGCCGTAGCTCTTGGTGAGCACGTCGCGAACGCCGACCAGCTCTAGCACAGCACGAACGCTGCCGCCGGCAATCACGCCGGTACCCGCAGACGCCGGCACCATCACAACCTTGCTGGCCCCGAACCGGCCAATCACCCTATGCGGAAGGGTACCGTTGACCAGGTTCATCCGAATCATGCTTCGTGTGGCAATCTTCTTGCCCTTCTCCACGGAAAACGGGACCTCCTTAGCCTTGCCATAGCCGATGCCGACGCTGCCGTCGCGGTCACCGACCACCACCAAGCTGCCAAAGCTGAAACGCCGACCACCGCGAACCACCGTCGCGCATCGATAGATGCGGACGACCATTTCGCCGAGCCCAGAATCATCCTTATCCCCAAAACGTCTTTCAGCCATGATTGCCTCTTAGCAGCGTGCCGTTAACTCCCATGACCGAGAACCCAATTGATTCTCCGGTCTCCGTGGTCGCCGCTCTAGTGGGACGCCACGCCTTCGCGGACCAGCCCGCGTTGGCCAATCTAGAATTTCAAGCCAGCCTCGCGGGCCGCATCGGCGAGCCCTTTGACCCGGCCGTGAAACTTATATCCGTTGCGATCAAAGCAGACAGACTCGATGTTCTTTTCTTGAGCCCGTTTCGCCATGGCAGCGCCAATCAGCTTGGCCGCGGAAACATTGCCGCCGTTTTTGATCTGATCGCGTAAATCCTTGCTTCGCGTGCTGACCTCGCAGAGCGTGGCGCCGCGCTGGTCATCGATAATCTGAGCGTAAATATGCTTTGATGAGCGAAACACCGTCAGCCGCGGCCGTTCGGCGCATCCGACTACGCGTTTGCGTATGCCGAGCTTGCGGCGCCGCCTTCGTTTCGCTTTGACTAGTACGTCAGCCATGAACCACCTACTATCCAGATCGCCAATTGATCGCAAAAACGCCTACTTGCGTTTGCCTTAGCCCGTTCCGCTGAGCGCCTTGCCCTGCTTGCGCTTGACCACTTCGCCTTCATACCGGATGCCCTTGCCCTTGTAGGGCTCGGTCTTCCTCAGGGCGCGAATCTCGGCCGCGAATTGACCGACCAGTTGCCGATCGCACCCTTTGATGAGCAATTGAGCCGGGTCGGTTTCGCCGCGGGCCGATTCCCGCTCAATCACCACCTCGAGCCCGGTGGGTACCGGAATCTCAAACTGAGATCCCAAACCGCGCCGCCGCCCCATGAAGCCGACGTTCAAGTGGAGGGTGTTTCCCTGAAGCTTGCAGTTGTAGCCCGTGCCGTATATCTGCAAACGCCGCTCGAATCCGTTGCTGACGCCCTGAATCATGTTGGCGATCAGGGCCCGCGTAAGGCCGTGATTGGCCCGGCTCTGCTTGCGGTCATCCGTGCGCGAAACGGCTACCTGCTTGGCAGCCTCATCGTAGGCCACGCGGGCCGAATCCGGAAAGCGCCAAGCCAACGTTCCCTTCGACCCCTTCACGGTGATCTCGCTGCCGGCTACGGCTACGTTAACACCCGAGGGCACAGGCACCGGAGTTTTGCCTACTCTTGACATCGACCGTCCCTTACTACTATTCCGATCCGTCGCTCATTTCGACCCATCTTGGGCCACGGCCATACGCCGCTCGCACAGCACTCAACACGCAGGGGCCATGCCATGCGCCAACCCGGAACAACCGAGCCGGCGACAACCAAACAATCAACAGACCGCACCAATCAACAGACCGTACAAATCAACTCGCCACCGACATTTTTCTCACGGCAGACCCGGTCGCTCAGCACGCCCTGGCTCGTCGAGATTATCGCAATGCCCAACCCGTCCAAAACGCGCGGGATGCCCGAAACGCCCTTGTAAACCCGGCGCGATCCGCGCGATACGCGCTCGATCTTGTGGATGACGTCCTCGCCACGCTGGCCGTACTTCAAATCGATCCGAAGAATGCCTTGACGCGTGTCTTCAATGACGTCAAACCCCTCGATATACCCCTCTTCCTTGAGAACACCGGCAATGCCGACTTTGAGCTTTGAAGAGGGAATCTTTACCTGCTTGCGCCGTACACGCGCCGCATTTCGAATTCTCGTCAACATATCCGCTATCGGATCTGACCACATGATTCCAACCTTCCGTTGCTACCTAACCAGTTCCGTCCACGGACTTGTCACGGCCTCTACCAACTGGCCTTACGCACGCCGGGAATCATGCCCTCGTGAGCCAATTCGCGGAAACAAATGCGGCACACCTGAAACTTCCGGTACACAGCCCGCACCCGCCCGCACAGCTTGCAACGACGCACGCCTCGAACGGCAAATTTGGGCGTTCGCTCCGCCTTGCGTATCCACGCTTTTGTGGCCATTAGTTCTCCAATTCCTGCGTCTTACGGAACGGCATCCCCAGTTTCGTCAGCAGCGCCCGCCCGTCTGTATCGGTACGAGCCGTTGTAACGAACGTGACGTTCATTCCTTGGGTTCGCGTAATCTTGGCCAAGTCGATCTCTGCGAAAATCGATTGATCGGCAACGCCCATCGAATAATTCCCGCGACCGTCAAAACTACGCGGATTCAGACCGCGAAAGTCGCGACGACGGGGAATGGCGGCATTGATCAAACGATCCACGAATTCGTACATCCGCTTGCCGCGAAGCGTCACCCTGCAACCAACTTCATATCCGTCGCGTATCTTGAAATTGGACACGCTCTTGCGAGCCCGCCGCATTTGCGGTTTCTGCCCGGTGACAGTCGCCAATTCTTCAGCCGCTGAGGCCGCTCGACCCTTATCGACAACCGGGGACCCCGTCCCCATGGTGACGACCACCTTGACCAACTTGGGAATCGCCATTGGATTCGCTATGGCCAACTCATCTTTGAGCTGGCCCTTGATCTCGCTGTTGTATCGTTCTAGCAATCGTGCCATCGATCTTCACTCCGAACCATGTACGCCCACGCGTGTCGCGCTTTGCTGGCGCCATCTGCCGAGCCGCTAACGCGGCAGGCCGACGCTCTTACTTCTCGCTCCGTGCCGCACGCGTCAGCGTATGCAGCGTCGCGCCAGTGACGGCGACCCGACGCTTTGAGACAACCCTGCCGGCCGCGTCACGCTCCACCTCGAACCGCACGCGGACTCCTTTGCCCTTAGCACTGTCGTAAGGAAGCACGTTGGAAATGTGCAAAGGGGCCTCTTTCTGTACACGCCCGCCTTGGGGATTCGTTTGCGTCGGGCGCACATGCCTGTAGACCATGTTGACCCCCTCGACCACGACCTTGCCACGGTCTGCGTCGAGCCAGAGAATCTTGCCTCGAGCGCCCCGGTGGTCGCCGGACCGAACCTCAACTACGTCGCCTTTTCGAATACGCAGCGCCATGAACACCTCACCCGTTGCAAAAATCCGTCATCTGTCTCAAGCAATTCAGCCGGCCGCCGTTTGTGGCGAGCGAACCGAATCAAACCGCCTAAACAACCTCCTCCGCCAAGGAGATGATTTTCATGAAATTAAGTTCGCGTAGCTCGCGGGCAACCGCGCCGAAGATTCGTGTGCCGCGCGGTTCGTTCTTCTCGTCAACCAAGACAACAGCATTGCTGTCAAACTTCACGTAACTCCCATCGGCGCGCCGCGTATTCATTTTCGCGCGAACGACGACGGCGCGAGCCTTGCGACGCTTGGCGCGATCCGCTCGATCCAAACCGCCTGAGAAATCGCTGTTGGGAAGCGATTTCTTTACGGTGACCATAACGAGATCTCCGATCTTCGCGTGTTTCAGGCGTTTCTTGCCCTGCGCGCCGGTACTGCCCTTATAGACGTTTATGACCATCGCGGATTTGGCACCGGTGTTGTCGCAAACATCCACCATTGTCTGTAGCTGAATCATCGCCGCCGTTCCATCTATTCTTGCCGTTTCGGCCTCGCGTCCTCCGCCAGGCCGGCCCAATCCGCGCTCGCCCCACTAGAGCAAGTCTTCCACCCACACCGCCTAGTAGCTCGTAACGATCCGCACGAGCCGCCACGATTTCGTCTTCGACAACCGCCGGCAGGACATAATCTCCACGACATCGCCGACCTTCGCTTCGTTCTGCTCGTCGTGAGCGTGCAATCGGGTAGTACGTTTGATATACTTCTGATACTTGGGGTGCTTGTGGGTAAACGCGCATTCGACCTTGATAGTCTTTGAACCGCGATCGCCTACGACCGTGCCGATCCGAAGGGCCCGCTTACTCCGCACATCTGCGGAATCTACCTGAGTTTCAAGCTCTGCCATCGATCAACGTCGTCCTTTTCCTGTCGCCCGGCCCCGCCAACTTCCGGAGCCACTAGCCACCAAACACCGAATCACTCCGGGGCCACATGGCCCGAACCCCTAAACTTCGCTCGCCCGCCAAGACCCAGTCACTTTCGTCGCCACCACGGCGGCCCCACCCGGAGCAGCCCCAAACCAAGCGGCACAGCGGAGCGTCCCCTTCCAGGGCAAGCCGCTCACGATGCGACCACGTCTCCACGAGAACGCAAAGCCGTCAGAATCCGCGCGATGTCGCGGCGAGCCTGCGTAATCCGATAGGGATTTTCAAGCTTTTCCGTAACCGCCTGGGCGCGAAGATCGAACACATGCCGACGCAAGCGATCCAACTCCACTCGCAACTCTTCGCTCTTGGTGATGCGTATCTCGGCGTTTTTCATCGAATTCTATTCCAGCGGGCCACCACGGCCTCCGAACCAGCCACCTACAACCCGTGGCGCCTCTTAACAAACCTACATCGGTAGGGCATTTTGTGCGCGACCCGCATCATCGCCCCGCGGGCAATGTCTTCCTCTACCCCGCCAATCTCAAACATCACTATCCCCGGCCGAACGCAAGCCACCCACTCTGCCGGGTCGCCCTTGCCTTTCCCCATTCTGGTCTCGAGGGGCTTGGCGGAAACCGGCTTGTGCGGAAAAATCCGCACGTACACGCGACCTTCCCTGCGAAGGAAGTGAGTGGCCGCCACACGCCCTGCCTCAATCTGACGGGCCGTAATCCAACCCGATGCCAGCACCTGCAATCCGAATTCACCGAATGAGACGACGTTGCCACGTGTGGCGTTGCCGCGGATCTTCCCGCGCTGGCTCTTGCGCCACTTGACTCTCTTGGGCATCATCGCCATGTTCGTAACTCCCAAGGCCGCCCTAGCAACCCAACTGAGTACAGTACTCGCCTGAAAGCACCGCAGAACGCCACCCACTTAGAGCGGCCTCATTCAACGCAGCCTCAGCCGATCTAGCCCCGCTTCCCGCGTCGGCCGCCTCCGCCGCCTCGACCGCCGCCTCGACGGTCTCGCGACACATCTTCCAAATCCATCTCTTCGCCGTAACGACCGAGATTCAGCCAAACCTTGATGCCGATCGTGCCATAAGTGGTTCGGCATGTGGCCGTGCCATAATCTACGTGCGCCTGGAGCGTGTGCAGCGGAACCGATCCGGCATGCTGCTTTTCGGTTCGCGCCATTTCCGCGCCTCCGAGCCGCCCCTTGCACATGATCTTGATGCCTTTTAACCCCGACGCCATCGATGACTCGAGCCGCATTTTCATCACGCGCCGGAACCCCGACCGCTTCTTCAACTGCTCCGAAATCGACTCCGCTACGAGTTTGGCGTTGCCGTCGGGCACTTTGATCTCGACGATGTTCAAATTGATCTTGCGTTCGATCAAGTCCTCGAGCGCGTCTTTCAGCTGATCCACCGCAGCCCCTTTGGGGCCGATGACCAAACCGGGCCTCGCCGTGTGCAAGAGAATTTTGACCTGATCGCGGGTCCGCTCGATCTCAACGAGCGCCACGGCCGCGTACGGCGCACGCTGATTGAGTCGCTGATCGACATACTTACGGATCTTCTGATCCTCAATCAGAAACTCCGCATAAGCCGCTTTCGGTGCAAACCAACGCGACCGCCAATTCTCGGTGATGCCGACCCGGAATCCGGTCGGATGAATTTTCTGTCCCACAAACAACTCCCATGCCCGTCGTTCGAGGCCCTAGCCCCGAAACCGTCCAGTCTGGCTACCCAGTCTTCGCCGCCAGCCTCCTGCGATTCGCCAACCCGCCTATCGCTCCACCACGGTAAGCACGATGTGGCTTGTTCGCTTGGCGATCGGGTGAACCCGACCACGGTCCTTTGGACGCCATCTTCGCTGATAAGGGCCGCCGTCTACTTGCGCGGTCTTCACAATGAGCCTCGACATATCCGCTTCTTGTTCGTCGGCATTGACCATCGCCGATTTCAAGACGTCCCGAATGAAAAAGGCCGCCCGACGATGGTTGAACCGCAACTGTTCCATCGCCTCGTCGCATCGCATGCCGCGAATCACATCCACGACAAGCCGAGCTTTGCGCGGAGCAATCCGAGCAAAACGATGGGATGCGATCCAGGTTCGTTGTTCAGCCATCTGTCTTTCCAACCGCGGTACTACAACCGCGAAATTCTACGCCACGCTCCGCACTAACGGCGCGAGCGCCAATCTACGACAACCACTTCCTTCGACAGGCATCGCCTCGACAGGCATCGCCTTGGTCGGCCCATGGCTACTTCTTCTTGCCGCCATGGCCACGGAAGGTCCGCGTCGGACTGAATTCGCCCAACTTGTGGCCAACCATCTCGTCCGTGATGTACACAGGGATGAACGATCTCCCATTATGCACTTCAAACCGATGCCCTACGAACTCCGGCACAATCGTACAGCGACGTGCCCAAGTGCGAATCGGCGGGCCGCCTGTCTCGCGACCACGCATGGACACTTTGCCGTACAGCTTCTCGTCGACAAATGGACCCTTTTTCTGCGACCGCGCCATGACGATTCCCACCTTCCGCGATTACGCGGGCTCGACCCACCAATCCTACAAGCGACTGTCGTTCAGCAAATTCGCTGCGTACAGCCAGTATAAACCCTTACCGACCCAGTACGCTACCGTTTGGGTAAGGTCAATTGTCCGTATCGTTTGCTCTTGCGGCGACGCAGTATCCGCTTATTGGTCACCTTGTTGGGCGAACGCGTTCGGCCACCTTTGGCCAACACGCCTGTCGGGCTGCAAGGATGTCGCCCACCGCCGCTTCGGCCTTCACCCCCGCCAAGCGGATGGCAAACCGGGTTCTTGGCCGTGCCGCGAACATGAGGCCGGCGGCCGCGATGTCGCGTCCTACCGGCTTTGCCCCAGCGGACGCCCTGATGCTCTACATTGCCGATCTGGCCGATCGTCGCGCGACATTCAACTCGAACCTCACGCATTTCCCCGGACGGGAGCACCACAATCGCCCAATCGTCGTTACGCGAAAGAAGACGGGCTGATGCCCCGGCACTTCTGGCAAGCTTTCCGCCTTGCCCGGCATTGATCTCCACGTTGTGGACGTCCATGCCCGTCGGAATACCCTTAAGCGGCATCGCGTTTCCGACCTTCGGCTCCGAACCGGCGCCACTTTCAATCTGATCCCCGGCCGTCAGACCAGCGGGACAGAGAATATAGCGGCGCTCCTGGTCGGCATACTCGATCAAGGCAATGTGGCAACTTCTGTTCGGATCGTATTCAACCGCCAACACGGTTCCTACGACACCGTCCTTACGGCGCTTGAAATCGATACGGCGGTAGATACGCCGTGCGCCGCCGCCACGATGCCGAACGGTAATCCGACCGTGGTGATTGCGACCGCCGGGCTTACGCAATCGCTCGCAGAGCGACTTTTCCGGACGCTTTTTCTTGTCCGTCAATTCGGCGAAGTCGTTGACCGAAGAGGCGCGTCGCCCCGGAGAGGTCGGCTTGTATACTTTGACACCCATCGCCGTCGTTACCTACTGCGGACCCCAGCCGTGGCACGCAAACGCGCCACAAGAACCGGCCAGCCCGATTAGAACAAATCGATATGCGAATCGTGGTCCAGCACCACGACCGCCTTCTTCCAACTTCTGGTTGTACCCACCTTGTAGCGGTACCGCCGACGCTTGCCCTTTCGATTCGACGTTCGAATCGACCTAACCTTTACGTCGTAAATCTTCTCAATCGCCAGCTTGATCACCGGCTTGGAGGCATCCCGATGCACCTCGAACGAATAGGCACCGCCCCGGGCCGGCCTGCTGCCGGTCGCCTCGAACAGTTGTTGCGTCTGATGCGTCCCCTTTTCGGTCACCAAGGGACGTTTGATTACTTGGTAAATATCCATCGCTAACGATCCAACGCTCCCGATTAGCCTTCGGCCGCATCCCCTCTTGGAACACAAAGCTGCTCAAAGGCAGATTTCCCAAGCACCAGCTTGGGTCGCCGCAGAACCTCATACGCGTTGAGCTGATCTACCGTCCGGATTTCCGTATTGGCCAAGTTCCGGCAGGATCGGTAGACGCGATCATCCAGCTGACCCAGCGCGATCATGCATCCAGCATTAGCACCAACCGCCTTGAGCATGGTCGCAAACGGCCTCGTCTTCGGCTCGGCACAGTTCCAGTCATCGATAATAAGGACCTCTTGCGCCAGGAGCTTAGCCAGGATCGCGCTATCTCTTGCCATTCGGCGCATCTTTTTGGGCAACCCCTTGAAGGCGCGCGGACCCCGCTTGGAAAACGTGCGGCCGCCGCCGCGGCGGACGGGCGTGCGAATATTGCCCACGCGGGCGTTTCCGGTCCCCTTCTGGCGATAAAGCTTGCGCGAGGAGCCATCGACATCAGCGCGACCCTTGGTTCGAGCACTATCATGCCGAAGGTGGTCCTGATAGGCGACAATCGCCTGCTTGATCAACTGAGGGCGGACCCGACCGCCCAGGCAAGCCCGGTCAATCGTCAACTCGCCCTGGGAGTTGCCTTGCATGTCAAAAACGGGGACAGAAATCATTGACTGCTAACCTTACTTGCCGGCAGGAGCTTCGCCCTGAGCCTGGCCCTTTTTCTTCGCTTGACGCAGCAACAACAACGAGCCGTTCGGCCCGGCGACACTGCCGCGAACCAACATCAAGTCGTGGGCCGCGTCAACTTTCAATAGCCGCAGGGAACTGATCGTCGTGCGATCACAGCCCATATGCCCGGCCATCTTCTTACCCTTCTTGATGCCTCGACCGGTACCCGTGTTCGAATGACCGCCGATACTACCACCGGATCGATGCTTCCGCTCGACACCGTGAGAAGCCTCTTTTCCGCCGAAGCCATGGCGCTTCATGACACCAGCGAACCCAGCCCCCTTCGTCGTTCCGGTCACATCGAGGAAACGCACGTCGGCGCCAGCGAACTGATCAACGGTCAGAACATCCCCCTTAGACAGTGAACATTCGGACTCCAGACGCAACTCACGTACGACCCGTTTCGGACCGGCACCAGCCCTGGCACAATGATCGATCATTGGCACGGTGGATCGGTGCGGCCGGGCATCCTCGAACCCAACCTGAACGGCATCATAGCCGTCCCGATCTTTGGTCTTAACCTGAAGCACGACGCACGGACCGGCCTTCACTATCGTGACGGGCTCAGTACGGCCATTCTCGCCGATGATCCGCGTCATTCCGATCTTGCGTCCTAGGATTCCGGGGCTCATACCGCCAAACCTCACACCAACCTCAACCGAGGCCAGCCATCTAAATCTATTGCCGTGCGATTATGGTCACACGGCTATTTCAATGGAAAAAAAGACAAAATCGCCGAAACACGCACCGACCTCGGTCTCGGGCCGGTCGCCTGGAAAACTCCGGGCGAGGCGCCGAGTACGGCCAACTTTCCAACGCTCTAAGTCTTGATTTTCACAAACACACCGGCGGGAACTTGAATACGATTGATCGCTTCGACCGTGCGGGCCGTGGGCTCACTGATATCGACAATCCGTTTATGCGTTCTCATTTCGAACTGTTCACGCGACTTCTTATCAATATGCGGCCCGCGCAGCACGGTATAACGCTCAATCCGCGTCGGCAGAGGGATCGGTCCGTGGACCTTTGCACTGGTCCGCTTGGCCTGCTCGACAATCTCTTTCGCCGACGCGTCCAATGAGGACGAATCATACGCTTCCATCCGAATTCGTATTTTCGCAGCCAAGCGTGCCTCGTTTCAATTCACCAGTTTCGTGTCAGGTCGCCCCGCAGCACAAGTTTCCACTGAACTTCGCCGGGCCACGTAGGATAGAGGCCTCCGCAGGGCTGTCAACCACTGCCACCAGAATTCTTCACACATTTGCAGGACCAGGCCCCAGAAACCCCACCGGGTCTAGCCCACAAGCGATTTGGTGGCCTCCGCGGGGACCGGTGCATAATGAGACGGAGCCATGGCCGACGTTGCGCGCCCCTGTGACAAGCTTCGCAACTTGGTCACATACCCGAACATGTCCGCAAGGGGCACATCCGCGAAAATGACCCGATCCGGACCGCGAAGCTGCGTGTCTCGCACGCTCGCCTTCCGGCTGTTGAGGTCCGCGATGATCGGCCCGAGGTATTCCTGTGATGTAACGACCTCCACATCCATGATCGGCTGAAGCAGAACCGCATTGGCGGCCTGCATGCCCTCATAAAATGCAATTCTGGCGGCGTTCTCGAAGGCGATCTCGGTGCTGTTTTGCTCGTGCTCCTTGGCTGCTACGATGCTGGCTTTCCAGTCGATAACCGGATATCCCCCCAGAATACCACTTTGAGCGGCATCGCGGATGCCGGTCTCCATGGCTACCAGAAACTTGGGATCAACGGAATCAGCGGGAAGCTCCGACCGTATTTCGAAACCCGGACCATCCGAAGTGTGCTCCAGGTGCTCGATCCGCAGTTTGACCCACGCGAAATGGTCGTTCCCGCCGATTTGCCGAGCGAACGTCGCTTCGCCGACGCCCGCCCCGAAGACACTCTCTCGATAGGATACCCGCGGTTTGCCGACCAGCACATCCACATTCATGGCCGATCGAAGCCGCTGAACAACGATTTCCAGGTGCAACTCGCCCATGCCGGCGATGAGGGTCTGCCCGGTTTCCTCATTGATCGTCACTGAAACCGTAGGGTCTTGCCGCTCCAATGCCCGCAACGCATCCAAGAGCTTGTCGCGATCCTTGGAGGATTTTGGTTCGATCGAAATCGCAAGCACCGTCTCGGGAAATTCAATGTCCTCCAGGATCACCGGATCGCGCACATCGCAGAGCGTATGCCCCGTCATCGCGGACTTCGGACCGATAACCGCAACGATATCTCCGGCGACGGCCTCATCCAACTGGTCCCGACGCTTGGCAAACATGCGGTAGACGCGGGAAATGTTCTCTTTGCCGCCCGTGTTCGCGTTAAAAAGCCGCATGTTGGGCTTGAGAGTCCCCGAATAGATTCTGAGGTAAAATAGGTCTACCGGCTTCTCGGCCACGATTTTGAACACGATCGCGGCGAGCGGCCCGGCCGGTTCGCAAGCCAATCGCCTTTCGACATCCAGCTTCTTGCCGTCCTTGGCGGTGACCGGCGGGAGATCCAACGGGCTGGGCAGGAAGCTGCAGACCGCATCGAGCATTCGCTGGACGCCGATGTATTTCAATGCGCTCCCGCAAATGACCGGGGTAACCTCGCGGGCGATGGTGGCGCGCCGAATCTCCGCACGAATCGTATCAGACGGCAAATCTCCGTCGGCCAGATACTGCTCCAACAACGCTTCCGACGACTCGGCCACACGTTCGATCAGGATGCCGCGCCAGCGCGACGCCGTTGCAGCGAGGTCGTCGGGAATGGCCCGTTCCTCGAACGTCGCACCCATGCCATCCCGCTCGTAATAGACGGCCGTCATGTCAACCAGATCAATCAGCCCGACAAAGCCATCCTCGGCGCCGATGGGCCATTGAACAATCAGTGGATTTCCGCCCAATCGCGTTTCGATGGCCTGGACTGTGGTTTCGAAATCGGCGCCAATCCGATCCATCTTGTTGATAAAGCAAATCCGGGGCACCTCGTATCGATCGGCCTGTCGCCACACGGTTTCCGACTGTGCCTCGACCCCTTCCTTCGCCGAGAAGACGGCCACCACGCCGTCGAGAACGCGCAGCGATCGCTCGACTTCCGCGGTGAAATCCACATGGCCTGGGGTGTCTATGAGATTGATCGTGTGCCCCTTCCAAGGGCAACTCACGGCCGCGGAGTAGATGGTGATTCCGCGCTTTTGCTCCTGCTCGTCGAAATCGGTCGTGGTGGTGCCGTCGTCGACTTGGCCCATCCGATGCGTCTTGCCGGTATAGAACAGCATACGCTCGGTCGTCGTTGTCTTACCGGCATCAATGTGGGCGGCGATACCGATATTGCGGACTGTGGCGAGATCGATTCCCATGGGCACAAGACCCTCAAACGCCCCCCCAAACAAGGCCGCCGGACGAAGTACTCAAAAAAACGAGCCCATCCGGATTTTGGATGGGCTCGACGTTTCGCTCAAAACGAAAGGCTATTACCAGGCAAAGTGGGCAAAGGCCTTGTTCGCTTCCGCCATGCGATGCACGTTTTCGCGGGTTGTCACGGCGGTCCCTTCCCCCTTGAAGGCATCCATGAACTCAGCCGCCAACCTCTGGCAAAGCGGTTTGCCGGATTTGGATCGCGCTGCCTCGCGAAGCCAGCGAAAGGCGAGCGACTGTTGACGCTTGCGGTTCACGGGCATGGGCACCTGGTAGTTGCTACCCCCGACCCGTTTGGATCGTACCTCGACGTTGGGCTTGGCGTTGCTTACCGCACCTTCAAACACCTCTAGCGGGCCAACGTCTTTGATGCGTTTTTCAATAATGTCCATCGCGTCATAGAAGGCGCGCGTTGCCACACTCTTCTTGCCATCGAGCATGATGCCGTTGATAAACTTCGCGACGAGAAGACTTTCAAAACGAGTGTCCGGGCGAAGCTGCGCCACCGACTGTGTAAATCGTTTGTAACCCATGAATCCAAACTTTCCGATTCTCTTATGCGCGGGCAGCCCACACCGGCTGCTCCGTCCAAACCATGCCGAAGGCTAATCCGCTAGCTGATCCGCAACGCGGCGCCCCGCGAACACCAGCGCGGCTGCCAGCGATACCTCGATCAACGCTTTCATCACGAACGGGACAAAACCCGTCGCAACCGCCCAGGACCAATCGCCAAGCCAAAGCAACCGACCCGCAACACCGAAGCCCAACACAACACCTGCTCCGGCCAGGCCCGCAAGCCATAGTCGCCAAATCGGGGACAAGCGAGTTCCTCGGAGCATGCCCATCAAGTATACCGCAACACCGAAGCCAGCCAGGTAGCCGCCGGTCGGCCCAACCAATCCTGCCGAACCCGATGCGAAAACACCAAAACCGAGCCCACCGCAAAGCAGGTAGAGCGCGACGGAACCGATTGCGGCCGCACGGCTCAACCCCAAACCCAGCAGCAATACCGCCAGAAGCTGGAGCGTCCCCGGAACGTCGGTACCCGGAAACGGCACACGAACTTGCGCCGACAGTGCCAGCAACGCAAAACCGCTGATAACCTGAAGCGACATCGCCAGGAGCCGTGCCGCGCCGTCCGCAGTACCCCAGCACGAACCCGTTGCCGCTTCCAAGCCATCACGGATCATGCCTGGCGACTCGGAGCCCGTTGTCATCGCGTTTTTCCTGACACCTCGCATCATTCATCCCGCTAACCGTAGCCGATGCACCGCACCACGACTCAAGCCCGTCAAGGGCTCTATTTACGCCGTTTGACGCCGTACTTGCTTCTGCTTTGGTTGCGGGGCCGGCCCTCCTTGTCCCCTTCTACACCTGCGGTATCCAAAGCCCCGCGAACGATGTGGTAGCGAACACCGGGAAGGTCACGAACGCGACCACCGCGAATGAGGACGATCGAGTGCTCCTGCAGGTTGTGGTCGATACCCGGAATGTAGGCCGTGACCTCTTTTCCGTTCGTCAAGCGGACACGGGCGACCTTCCTCAAAGCAGAGTTCGGCTTCTTGGGCGTTTGGGTCTTGACCAACAAGCAAACCGCGCGGCGGTGGGGGCATTGGTCAAGATCTCGCACCTTCGATTTCTTGACGACTTTCTTGCGTCCAAAGCGGACCAATTGATTGATCGTGGGCATACAAGTCCTCTGATCCATTATGGCAGGCGCCACGCCTACCGGTTAGGAGTCTTCCTGTAGCGTGCTCGGCAGCTCGCCATCACTTTGCGTCAACTCGCCTCCGCCCAACAAGGTCGGAGACACCGCCGGGGAGGCCACCGTTGCAAGATTCCCCGGCCCCGCAGTCGCATCCGCGACGAATGGCGATCCGCCCAATCCGAGCCCGGAAAGGGAATCAATCGCCAAATCCGCAGGAAGATCGACCTCCATGGGAATCGGCTCACCAATCTGCCGTACGTGCAACCTGTTGTAACGCTTGAATCCGGTTCCTGCCGGAATCAAGTGGCCCAGTATGACGTTTTCTTTCAATCCCTGCAACTGGTCGTGCGTGCCGGCCAGGGATGCCTCGGTCAAAACTTTTGTCGTTTCCTGGAACGATGCCGAGGAAATGAAGGAATCACTGGAAAGGCTCGCCTTGGTGATTCCCAGGAGCAGCGTCCCCGCTGAAGCCGGCTTGGGCCTCTTGCCGCTCGCGGGCTCGCCGCCGGCCTCCTCAGCCTCCTCGTTGGCCGCGGCGAGTTCTTCCTTGGTCACCACGAGTCCGGCAATCAACTTGGTGTCGCCGGGATTGGACACCAACACCGCAGCGGCAAGCCGTTGATTCTCCGCCCGGAATCGGAACTTATCGACGATCTCTCCCGGAAGGAACACGGAATCGCCCGCCTGTTCCACTTTAACCTTGCGAAGCATCTGAGACATGATCACTTCGAGGTGCTTGTCGGAAATACCCACGTTCTGACTGCGGTAGACCGCCTGAATCTCCCACAGGAGATACTGCTGCAAGGCTTCCTCGCCCTTAATACGCAGAATATCATGCGGAATCAATGGGCCGTCGATCAGGGGGTCACCCGCCTCAACCTCGTCGCCGGCGTGTACCAGCAAGTGCTTGTCTTGGGGCACATGATGATCTTTCTCAAGCCCACTTTCGCTGGCCACGATGATCGTCATTTTCCCACGCCGCTTGTCCGCGCGAATCTCGACTGTTCCGGAAATCTCGGCCATGACCGCGGACTCCTTCGGGCGCCGAGCCTCGAACAGCTCGGTCACTCGAGGCAGACCCCCGGTAATGTCCTGCGTACCCCCCATCGACCGCGGCTGACGAGCCAACAGCATGCCCGGGTGGATTTCCTGCCCCTCCGACACCTCGATGCGCGCTTTGGCGGGAAGGTAATGGTAACCCAGCACGTTGCCGGCTTTGTCCTCGATGACGATTTGGGGGTGTTTCTCACCCTTGTGCTCAACGACGACGAAGCGCGTGCTTCCGCCCTCCTTCTCGATGCGAACGGTCTCGCCCTCGGCCACATCCTGGAATCGAACGAAACCGGCGATCTCGGCGAGAATCGGCGTCAAATGCGGATCCCACTCGCAGATCAAGCCACCTTTGGCGATAGCTTGTCCATCTTTGACAGAAAGGATGCTGCCGTACGCCACTTTATCGCGTGACAACTCGCGACCCTTCTCGTCCACGACGAGTACTTCACCGCTACGCTTCAATGCAACGAGTCGGTCAGCTCCGCCGTGCTCATCAACGACGCTCACACAATTCAGATTTTGAAACCGAATGACGCCCTTGTAGCCTGACTTGAGGCTGGCCTCGATCGCCGTTTTCTGGGCGACGCCACCGGTGTGGAAGGTGCGCATCGTCAATTGCGTACCGGGCTCGCCGATCGATTGCGCCCCGATGATGCCCACCGCCATGCCTTCCTCGACCAGGCGCCCGGTGGACATGTCCATACCGTAGCATAACGCACACATACCCCGTGGCACGTCGCACGTAAGCGGGCTTCGAACGCGAATCTTGTCCAGCCCCAGCGCCTCGATTGAAGCGGCCACCTCCTCGGTGATGATCTGATTCTCCGAAACGATGAGCTGGTCCGTGATCGGATTGCGAATATCGTCGCGGGCGATGCGACCAATGATGGACTCGCGCAGGGCAATATCGACTTCCTCGCCCCGGTACGCAGTCTCTTTGGTGACACCGTTGATCGTGCCGCAATCCGCCATGTTGATGATGACGTTCTGCGCTACGTCAGCAAGCTTGCGCGTCAGGTAGCCCGAGTCGGCCGTCTTGAGCGCCGTATCCGCCAAACCCTTGCGCGCGCCGTGCGTAGAGCTGAAGTATTCAAGCACGGTCAGCCCTTCGCGGAAGTTCGCCTTGATGGGCGTCTCAATGATCTCGCCGGAGGGCTTGGCCATCAAGGCCCGCATGCCGGCCAACTGACGAATCTGATCAATACTGCCTCGGGCACCGGATTCGGTCATCAGGTAGATGGGATTCAGATACGGCTGGGCCCCCGAATCACCTTCATCGCAGTAATCGTTCTTCTCGTTGCGAAAATCCACCTTCAGCTCGTCCATCATCGCGTTGGTCACCAACTCGCGGGCGTGAATCCACTTGTCGATCACCTGGTTGTAGCGTTCGAGCTGGGTCAGACTTCCGTCGTCGAAGGCCGCTTGGATTTGGTCGACCGCTACCTGTGCGGAATCGACGATACCGGTTTTCTTGCGCGGGATACGCATGTCCGTCACCCCGAAGGACAGGCCTGCAAGGGTACTATGCCGGAACCCAAGATTCTTGATGTCGTCGAGAATATCGATCGTCTTGGCCCGACCGAGCAGCTCAAAGCAGTCATCGATGACGCGAACCAGCCCTTTTTGCGAAATCGAGCAGTTGTAGTACGGCATCCCGTCAATCAGGGCGTCATTGAAAATGACCCTGCCCGCGGTCGTAAGCACGAGACGGTTTTTGGGCAGGTCCGCAATCGCCTCTTTCAGATCTTCGACGACCCCGTTGGCGTCAATTCGAACGCGAATCCGATCATGAATGCCAATACGCTTGTGCTCATAGGCCAAGAGCGCCTCAAATGTATCCGCGAAACACGGGGCGTCTTTTTCCTCCACCTTCGGCGAAACGTGATCCGTGGTCAGATAGAAAACACCCATGACGATGTCCTGCGTCGGCGAGACGATCGGACTCCCATTGGCGGGGCTGAAAATGTTGTGCGTCGAGAGCATCAGGCAATGGGCTTCCGCCTGCGCCTCGATGGACAGGGGGAGATGCACCGCCATCTGATCGCCGTCAAAGTCGGCGTTGAACCCGCGGCAAACCAGGGGGTGGACCTTGATGGCGTTGCCTTCGACCAGGACCGGCTCGAACGCCTGAATCCCCATGCGATGCAGGGTGGGCGCACGGTTGAGCATGACCGGATGTTGGTAGATCACCTCTTCGAGGATGTCCCAAATCGCCTGGTCTCTGCGTTCCAACATCTTCTTGGCGGACTTGATCGTATCGGCCAGCCCCCGATCCTTGAGCTTGCGAATGATGAATGGCTGATAGAGCTCCAGCGCGATCTTCTTGGGCAGGCCGCACTGATGAAGCCTTAGATGCGGCCCAACGACGATGACCGAACGGGCGGAGTAGTCCACGCGCTTGCCAAGCAGATTCTCGCGGAACCGCCCTTGCTTGCCCTTGATCATGTCCGTCATGGACTTCAAAGGGCGATTGCTGGACCCCAGCACCGGACGTCTGCAACGCCCATTATCAAACAACGCATCGACCGCCTGCTGCAGCATGCGCTTTTCATTTTGAATGATCACTTCCGGCGCATTGAGATCGACGAGCTTCTTGAGGCGAGAATTGCGGTTGATAATGCGGCGATACAGGTCGTTGAGGTCACTGGTGGCGAAGTTGCCGCTCTCCAGCAGCACCAAGGGCCGGAGATCCGGCGGGATCACCGGGATGACCTCGAGCACCATCCACGACGGCATGTTGGGCGAACCACGGAGCGCCTCGACAATCTTCAGCCGCTTGGCCAGATCCTTTTCGCGCTGCTTGCTACCTGTCTTGGCCAGTTCTTCGCGCAATGACACGGAGAGCTGATCCAGATCAATCCGAGCGAGCAACTCCTTGATTGCATCGGCGCCCATCATCGCGTTGAAGGAGTGGCCGTACGCCTGAAGCGCGCCCCGGTACTCCTCTTCCGTGAGCAACTGGCACTCTTTGAGCGGCGTGTCGCCCGGGTCGATGACCACGTAGTCCTGGAAGTAGATCACCTTTTCCAGGCTAGCAGTCTTGATGTCGAGCAACGCCCCGAGCCGCGACGGCATCGCCTTGAAGAACCAAATGTGCACCACCGGGGCGGCCAGATTGATGTGGCCCATGCGCTTCCGCCGGACCCGAGAGTGGGTCACCTTCACCCCGCAGCGATCGCAAATGATGCCTTTGTGCTTGGTGCCCTTGAATTTTCCGCACGCGCATTCCCAGTCTTTTTCCGGACCGAAAATCCGCTCACAGAACAAACCGTCCTTCTCCGGACGATAGGTTCGGTAGTTGATCGTCTCCGGCTTTTTCACCTCACCAAAAGACCAACTGCGAATATCGTTGGGCGAAGCCAACGCTATTTGCACCTGTCCGTAGTCGTTCACCCGATCATACAGATTCTCTTGCATGGGCTGCGCGTCCCCTTTTTGGAAACCAGGTTTGCCCTAATCAACACCACATAGCCGCAACACGCGGCGCGAGACTTATCCGGGAACCAGATCCATCGCCACCACGCCCGTGATGCGTCGGAATCCAAGATCCTCGCAAAAGTCCACCTCCGTCCCGTAGGCGAGGGCGTCGATCCGTTCAACGCCGTAGCCCTTCAGCTCCGCAATCACCCGTCGAGCCATTTCATTGGCGATGCCTGTGGAATCATGCTCAATACGCCCGCGCGTCTTCGTCACACAGGCCGGGCCTTGAAAGGCCGGATCCAGCTTGCACTCCGCCAGGCGCCCCCAAAGGCCGTCCGTGACGCCACGCGCCACGCCGATTAACTCGCCGCCGCGCCGCGCCGTCACAAAACAAAATGTGTTTTGCATCATGCGCTCAATCTTGGCCTGGTCGTTGGTGACCGAGGAGTTCTGCCGATCGTAGAAGGCCATGACCTCATCCGCCTCGATGTCCCGCGTTGTCTCGAATTTCACTTCGTGCAGGTCCATATCAACCTCCCGAATTTCTCGCATCCAAGGGCGCCACCCCTCGCCACTCGCGATCACCCGCCACAGCGATCACAAGACACCGCTTCAAGGGCGAACACCGCGGAGCACCTTGGTCACCGAGATCGCCGCTCAACCAACCTGCTGCTTCTCCAGCGAGATGTTCAGACACAGTCCGCGTATCTCGTTGCAAAGGACATCGAAGGAAACGGGGGTCCCCGCCTCCAGCGTGTTCTTGCCCTTGACCATCGACTCATAGATCTTCGTGCGCCCTTCGACGTCGTCGCTCTTGACGGTCAGCAGCTCCTGAAGCATGTACGCGGCCCCGTACGCCTCAAGACCCCACACTTCCATCTCACCGAAACGCTGACCACCCGTTCGCGCCTTGCCGCCCAAGGGCTGCTGGGTAATCAAACTGTAAGGCCCGGTCGCCCGAGCGTGAATCTTATCATCCACGAGATGATGAAGTTTCAGCATGTAGATGTAGCCCACCGTCACCGTTTGATCGAAGTATTCGCCCGTTCGACCATCCCGCAAACGAATCTTCCCGCCGTAGGGCATCTTCGCGAAGTGAGTCCGGGGTTTCGAAGACGCGGCCACCGCTTCCGCGCTGGCCTGAACTTGCTCCGCATGCTCATTCGCCTCTCGAACACTTGCGTGAATCTCCGCCTCTGTGGCCCCGTCAAACACCGGCGTAATCGCCTGGAATCCAAGAACCTTGGCCGCCCAACCCAAATGCGTCTCCAGAATCTGCCCCACATTCATACGCGAAGGCACGCCCAAGGGGTTCAGCATGATGTCGATCGGCGTACCGTCATCGAGAAAAGGCATGTCCTCTTGCGGTACGATCCTCGCAATGACCCCCTTGTTGCCGTGACGACCGGCCATCTTGTCGCCCACCGAAATGTGGCGCTTCGTCGCGACGTAAATCTTGACCATCTCGAGCACACCCGAGGCCAACTCATCGCCACGCTTGATCTGCGCGACCTTGCGATCTCGCTCTTCCTCGAGCTCCTCGATACGAGGCCAGAACCGGTCAGCCAGCGCCATGCACGCGGGCCGATGGGAGGCCGGCTTGACCCATTTCAGGTCGCGGCCCCGCACGTGATCCCCAAACACCTCGATCTGCTCGAGAATAACCTCGGTCAGCGAGCTATGGCCGACTTTCTGCCGCGTGTTCGGATCGATCATAGGCGTCCCGATGACCACCTCGATCTCGTCGCAAAGCTTCTTGAACGCACCGATGATCTTCCCGTTTTGCTCGGTGGCGTAGGCGTCTACCTCCTCGGCCAACGCCTGCTTCTCCTCGTCGTTCATGTGAATGCGGCGGCTGAACCGCTTGGCATCGATCACCACGCCCTCCTCGCCCGAGGGAAGCTCGAGCGAGTCGTTTTTCACGTCTTCGCCGGCGCGACCGAAGATGGCATGGAGCAATTTCTCCTCCGGCGTCAACTCGCTCTTCGACTTGGGGCTGACCTTGCCCACCAGAATGTCGCCCTGCTGCACCCGCGTCCCGAGGCGAATCACGCCCGTTTCGTCCAGGTTGGCCAACGCCTTTTCCGAAACGTTGGGAATGTCGGCGGTGAACTCCTCGCGGCCCAGCTTGGTCTCTCGACATTCAACGGAATACTCATCCAGGTGAATGCTCGTCAGCGCATCTTCGCGGACCAAGCTCTCGTTGATGACAATCGCATCCTCGAAGTTGTTGCCGTCAAAGGTCAAAAACGCCACCAGCAAATTCTTGCCGAGCGCCAATTCTCCATTCACCGTGGCAGGACCGTCCGCAATGATCGCACCAATCTCGACCAATTGCCCCACGCGGACCAGCGGGACCTGATTCATGCAGGTCCGCTCATTGAGTCCCTGAAACTTGCGCAAGACGTACTCGTCGGTACTATCAATAATGATGCGCTTGGCATCGACGTAGGTGACCATTCCCGCGGAATTCGCACGAATCACCATGCCGCTACTACCGGCCACACAACGTTCCATCCCCGTACCCACCAGCGGAGGCTCCGCCGTGAGCAACGGGACGGCCTGGCGCTGCATGTTCGAGCCCATCAATGCCCGGTTCGCGTCGTCGTGTTCCAGGAACGGAATCAACGCCGCCGAGACTCCGATGGTCTGCTTGGGCGAAATGTCCACATAGCTGACATCGCCCCAGTCGACCTGCGCCAGCTCTCCATGACTTCGAACCAGCAGCGCGCCTTGACGCAACCGATTCTGCCCCGGATCAATCGCGTCCGGCGGCGCCAGGATCTCGCGCATTTCCTCGTCGGCGCGCAAGTAGGAGACGTCTCCAATCTTGCCCTCCTTGCCGATTTTTCGGTAGGGCGTGATCAGAAATCCGTAGTCGTCCACTACCCCGTAAATGCCCAAAGAGGCAATCAGGCCGATGTTGGTGCCCTCCGGCGTTTCAATCGGACAGATGCGGCCGTAATGGCTGATGTGAACGTCGCGAACTTCAAATCCAGCACGCTTGCGATTCAGCCCCCCTGGACCCAACGCCGACAACCGCCGCTCGTGGGCGAGCTGCGAAAGCGGGTTGGTCTGGTCCACGACCTGCGAAAGCTCGCCGCGGCCAAAAAACAGATCAATCGCCGATGAAATCGCCTTGCTGTTGATCAGCTCGGCCACCCGGCCGATTTGATCCGGATCCTTGAGGCTCATACGCTCTTGAACCGTGCGTCTGAGCTTCAAGAAGCCCTTGCGCATCTCGTCGGCGCAAAGCTCATCCAAGGTGCGTAACCGGCGGTTGCCGAGGTGATCGATGTCATCCACCGCAAACGCCGACTCCCCCGTACGAAGCTTAAGCAGGTATCGGAGACAATGAAGCATATCGGCAACCGTCAGCGTCATGGCACCGTCGTCGCCGGGAATGTCAAACTTCCGATTCAAGCGAAACCGACCGACCTTGCCAAGCCGATAACGGTTTTCGTCGTAGAACTTCTCTGAAAACAGCTTCTTGGCCTTGTCGAGATGGGGCGGGTTGCCGGGACGAAGTCGATTGTAAATCTTCAGCAACGCCTCCTCGTACGATTGGGCGCCGTCCTCGGCCAGGGTGTCCAGCAGCAAAGGATCACCGACCTTGCTGATCACGCGAAGTGATTTGATGCCGGATTCCTGTATGCGCTCGACGGCATCGCCGATCTGGCAACCCGAGGCCACCACCAGCTCCTCAGATTCTTCGTCGTAAATCGCGGAAACCGTGTACATATCCGGCTGAAGCGCCGATACCCGGACGCTCTTGGTTCGAAAGAACTCTTCGACTATCGATTCGTTGCTTGAGAACCGCTCATCCATCGCCCGCAGAAAGGTCGTCGCCGGAAGCTTGCTGGATTGATCAATTCGAATCGCCAAGATGTCCTTCTTGGTGACCTCGATTTCAATCCAACTTCCGCGCTCGGGGATGATGCGGCAAGAATGCAACGCCCGATCGCCCTCCGCCTGAGATTTGATGAAGTCCACGCCGGGTGAGCGGTGCAGCTGCGATACGATCACGCGCTCGGCGCCGTTGACGATAAACTCGCCGCCGCCAATCATGATCGGCATGTCGCCAACGTAAACGAGATCCTCTTGAATCTCGTCGCTGTCCCCGCGAATCATCCGCAAGCGAATGCGAAACGGCATGCCGTACGTCAGGCGAAGCTCACGACACTCGTCCGGCGTATACCGGGGCTTGCCAAGCTCATAACTGACATAGTGCATCGCAATGTTGCCGTCGTAGCTCTCGATCGGAAACATTTCGCGAAGCAACGCTTCGAGCCCGCGCGGCTCACGCTCCATCGGAAGCGTGTCCTGCTGCAGAAAACGCTCGTAGGCACGCATCTGAATTCCGAAGAGCTGCGGCACCGGAACCGTATCGCCCACTTTCGCGTAGTTGCGAACCGGCAAGACCGTCTTCATCTAAATATCCCTTCGCGCAAGAAGGATAGACCGGTCGCTCGCCACGAATGCGGTGGCGCAGAACCGGCAAATCAGTCATGTTGTGGGGACAAAATCCAACCGCGATGCTTCCGGTGGACCGGGTGTCCCAAAAAGACCCGATCGATCCCGCATCGCGACCGACATGAATTTTCAAACGGCGTGGGCCGCAACTCGCTGAGCAAGCCACCCAGGGTGCCCGCCGCCCAGGGTGCCAGTGCCTCAGGCCCAGGGCCACCCACGACAAGCCTATGGCAATCCGCCGAAAGCGATCCCGGCTGCACGGCCAATCGACAGCCCCTAACCGACACAGCGCGGTCGGGCCAGGGTCACACACCTACTTAATGCTAATCGCGCCGCCGACTTCCTCGACGTCGCCTCTGATCTTGTCTGCCTCTTCCTTGGAAACGCCTTCTTTGATCGCCTTCGGACAGCTCTCGACCAGATCCTTGGCTTCCTTAAGCCCCAGCCCCGTAATCGTTCGCACGACTTTGATGACCTGAATCTTCTTATCGCCGAAGTTCTCGAGCACCACGTCAAACGCCGTCTGCTCCGCGGCTTCCTCGGCGTCGCCGCCACCGCCGGCCGCCATAACGACTCCGCCGCCGGCTGGCTCGATGCCATGAACATCCTTGAGGCAGTCCACCAAGGACTGCGCGTCCTTTACCGTCAGCCCGACCAACTTCTCCGCAAGATCGCCAATCTCGGCGCTAAACTCCTTCGCAGGTGCATCTGCCATCTCAACTACGCTCCTTAACTATCTTTTGCTGCGCCCCGCCAATAGGCGGCCCACCCGTTGCGGGCCATTTCATTCGCATAACGCGAACCAGTTAGCGATAGGCTGATGTTCTCTATTCCAAAAGCTCGAAACCGATAAAACGCTTCTTCGTCGCGAGCGGTGGGCCATAGCCCGCACGGCCGCATGAACTCGCACAAATCCGAATCACGCGAGCCTAATTCTCGTTCTCCGCAATCGTCTTCAGGCAACCGGCAATCTTGCCTTGCGGGGAAGCCATGCATCCCGCCAACGCCCGTCCAGGCGACGAAACCAACATCGCAATCTCGCCAATCAACTCGAGCCGGCCCTTCATCTTCGAGACCTCAGCCACAGTGGCCAGATCTGGATCTCCCTCAAGAATCGCCTCCTTGAGCTCCAGACCTTTAAATTCCTTGGCCGCGCTTACGAGCAACTTCGCGACGTCCACAAGAGATTCCGACGAAGTGACCAACGCGCACGGGCCCGAAAGTACGCCGCCCAACGGCTCCAGGGCCGTATCGAGAAAGGCCTTGCGGGCCAACACATTCTTGATGATTTCCAGCCGCCCCGATTTCTCCCGTAAGGTGGCGCGCACGGACTGCTGCTCTTGAACCGTGAGGCCCGTAATATTGACGACGCAGGCGCTGTCCAAATCGGCGTAGCGCTGCTTCAACTCGTCCATTATCATTTTCTTGACTGGCTTGCTCATGAAGATGCCTCAATCGTCTGCTGGGTCATTGGCTGATATGCCATGGAACCGACGCCGCTACTTCTCTTTCTCTTCTCGAAAGCGTCTAGCCGGACACGTCCAACGTCACCGAAGGAGTTCTCGTGGCCGCAAGGCACACCCGTTTGATGTAATGCCCCTTCGTGGACGCCGGTTTGATTTTCACGATGTGCCCGATCACGGCATCAATGTTCGCTTTGAGATCTTCGTCCGAAAACCCGACTTTTCCCACCGGAAGATGGATGTTGCCGCCGGAATCGTTTCGATATTCAAGCCGCCCGGCGGAAAACTCCTTGATCGCCTGACCGATATCCGGCGTCACGGTTCCCGCCTTGGGCGTCGGCATTTTCCCCTGAGGACCCAGAACGCGGCCGAGCTTCCCGACCTTGCCCATCATGGAGGGGTGGGCTATGGCCACATCGAAGTCCAGCCAACCTTCTTGAATCTTATCGACAAGCTCCTGCCCGCCGGCTTCAACCGCACCCGCACCTTGAGCCTCCTCAACAAGCGGCCCATCACAAAACGCGATCACCCGACGAGACTTCCCGATTCCCTTGGGGAGCGAAATCGCCCCGCGAAGCATCTGATCCGCCTGCCGAGGGTCGATCCCCAAGTGCATGTGCAATTCGACCGTTTGATCAATCGCTTTGCGCTTCTTACCGTTCTTGTAGGAACGATCACTGCCGATGGCTGCGAAGGCCTTGATCTTCTGGATCGCATCTTCGATCGAGGCAGGCGCCGCCTGACCGCCACCGGCCTCAACCTGTTTGCGATAAAGTACACTGCGATAGCCCATTGCCTAAGCCTTCCTTACGTTGCGATCCGATCTCGCCGCCGCCCATCATTGGAGCGGATAACTAGTCCACCACATCCACGCCCATCGAACGGGCGGTGCCCGCGATGATGCGCTCAGCGGATTCTATTTTGAATGCATTCAAATCGGGCAGCTTGGTTTCCGCGATCTCGCGGCACTGGTCACGAGTGATCGTCCCCACCTTCTGGGTGTGCGGTACGCCGCTGCCTTTGTCGATACCGGCCGCCTTCTTGATCAGTACAGCCGCCGGCGGACTCTTGACCTCGTAAGTAAACGACCGGTCACCGTAGACGCTGATGACTACGGTAACGGGCATCCCGTTGAGATCCTTCGTCGCGGCATTGAACTGCTGCACGAACTGAC
>CAZYXP010000006.1:0-34318 GCA_964651325.1 uncultured Phycisphaeraceae bacterium | reverse complement strand
GCAAGCCTGCGGACCCCGCGCGGCAGATGGCACCGGGCTTGCGCCACGGTGCTCTAACCAGAGCCGCGGGCGCAAGCCTGCGGACCCCGCGCGGCAGATGGCACCGGGCTTGCGCCACGGTGCTCTGATCAGAGCCGCGGGCGCAAGCCCGCGGACCACGTGGCCGCTAATTCTTCGTGACGCGTACGACAATGGCCAGCGCGTTGCCGTCGGCGGTGGATCCGGGACCAGCGGCCAGAATCGCGTATCCATTGAGATTCAACGCCACTGACGTTTCCACCTCGAACTGCGTATTCCGCTGGTTTTCGGCGGTAAAGCCTTCCCCGAACACGGCCGCCTCGACTTCCAATTGCACGGCGGAGCCATTCGCATCAAGCCGCGCCTCGCCGCCAACGCTAAACCCCAATTCCTCGGCCTCGTCGCCACCTTCTGAGCGTAGCGTCGACGATTGCTGAAAGTGCGATCCCTCATCCGCCCGAATCATAATCGTCGCCAACAGATTCATCGCGCCAAACCCGTTGGCGGCCATGGTTCCCAAGATGGGTTGAAGATTCTCGGGAAGACTGCCGGTAGCGCCGCCCGCCCCACCGCCCACGGCGGCGCGAATGAAGTAGAAATGCAGCGTCAGGGCTTCGGTCGGGCGGTCTACCCATTCAACCAGTTGTTGAACCAGCGCGAAGTCTTCATCGTTTCCTTGCACTATGAGCGTTCGATTGCTCTCATCCACAGCGATCCGCGCCAGCTCAGAGGTCGCCAGATTCCTCAAGAGAACTTCGATTTTCCTGGGCGGATACTTTGATAGCCGTATGGATCTTGCCTGCAAACTAGTGGCCCTGGCCACATCCAGTTTCGGGAGAAGATCCTCCATGACGCGGGTGACATCTTTCCGCGACCCGCCAAGAACCAGTCGTTGATTGCTGATTTCTTGGCAGCGCACGCCCAGCTTCATTTGCCCCAATGCGTGGCAAAACCAGCGTGGGTTGGCGCGTGCGAGATCGATGACCTCCACAACCTGGTCGTAATCCTCTTCAACGTCCTGCGTTGATTGCCCGATCACTGCCAGAGAAAATGCACTCAATATCATTCCTTGGACTAGCAACATTTCGAATTCTCCTTTTGTTGGATTCGTTGCGTATCAAACCGGCCCCGGCGATGATGGCGCCGTTCTCTCCTGCAGCCTGAAAGGCTGTAGCCGTGGGCCGCGGCCGAACGGACCCACGGTTCACCCACAACCCATTCCAATCGACCCTGTAGGGGTGCGGCTGAGCGTCACGTCCCACACACACCTAGCAGCATAGACGACCCCTGCAGGGTGCGGGCGACTGGGGCGCGACACGATCCGGGGGCGGCGCTTCGCTTGCCCCCGGCTACTATAGAGCAGGCCTTCAGCCTGCAACCGCAACCACCAGAAGCCTACAGCGCCGACTACCGAAGCCTGCAACACCGACCGCTGATTCTGTCAGGGACCCCGCGGCACCCGCCAAACAGTACAGCGAAAGGTCGCTCGCAGCGCAGGCTTCCAGCCTGCACGACCCGCAATTATGATGCAGGCAAGATGCCTGCGCTCCGGGTTTGTGACGACTTTGCGCTGTACTGCTAATCAACGCCGGGATGGCCGGCTACACCCGTTTCATAAAGTCGTATCATCAAGACATCCGGCGACATCGTCGGTTGGTCGACGGCCAGGAATCGCGTCGCGCTCTTGCCACGAAGCGTCACTCCCAGATTAGTGGCCTCCGGCCAGGCAATGCGGCCGGGCATTTTCGTATCGCCGTGCGTTACACCATCAACGGTTCCCACGTCTGATCGGCCCGCGCCCGACTCGATCGACTGCCGCCCCCCGCCGGGTTCCATCCACGAATAGGCCCCGAAACACAACGCGATCACCGCGGCAGCCCGTCCGACGGCAAGCGGCCTGAACCATCGCCAACGCCGCCCATACCTTGCCGCGCGGCCATCTGAAGCGCCAACCGCAATATCCAACTCGCTTTGAATGCCTAGCTCATCCAGGCCGCACAAGACCGTCTCCATCTGTGCCGCGTATTGGGCACATGAAACACAGCGGGCAACGTGCTCCGCGAGTGGGCCGTCTCGCCCGCCCTCATCCAATTGCTCATGCCAGCGCTGTTTCGCTTCGTCACAGTGCATCATCGTGGCCTTTCACGCCCGTGGCTTCCGGTTTGGTTTTGGGCTTCCTCGAACAGCTCGCCATGGGATTCCAGAAGCAGGGTTCGAAGCGACTCGCGCCCGGCCATGGCATGAACCCGCGCCGTGGCTGACGAAATCTCCAGAATGCGCCCGATCTCGTCGAAACTCATCCCCTCAAGATGCCGCAAGATAATGACTTCGTGCTGCCGCCGCGGTAGCTTTCCAAGGGCCGCCCGCAGGATCGCGGAACGATCGCCCGCTGCCGAAGCCGGCGGCCGGTTCATCGCGGCAACGCGATGCCGAGCATACCGTTCTACGTGCCCCTGCTGCCGCGTGGCGGTGCGAAGTCTTGCATGACACGTGTTTACCATGATGCGACATACCCAAGCCCACCATTTCTTACGATCCCGCAAGAGGTCGGCCCGCTCAAACGCTACCGACAACGCCTCCTGCGCCACATCCTCAGCTTCCTCTCGATTCCAAAGATACCGGTACGCCAGGCGAACCATCCGCGCACGAATCGAAGGATCCGACGCGCTATCCGGCGGCCGCCACCGCAAAAACGGCTCGCGGCCCCCGGCACGGAAGACAAACGCCCGTTTGTCGAATTCGCGGGTCTTCATGAACTCTTCCGTAGGGGCTGATTGCCTCATCACGTCGCACACCTATGGGTTGCGCAACGACCATCAATCGTTTAGTCGCGTTTCCGAGAAAATAGGGCCGCGGACCTCGATCCCCGGGGCTTGCCCCGCTGCGTACACGCGGCAATTCCGTCAAAACCTTACCGAATCAGGCTTCGAAAGATGCAATACCAGTTGAATCTACGCGCTTCGGCGACCGCTGTGGGGATTCGGACAGCTAGGCTCTTTCCGAATTGAGACTGGAATCGAGGGCCGTTGTTGGTATTGGTTCGGCCGCTTCCTGACGGGCGCGGTTCGGTTCGCGGCACACATTCTCGGGCCTTACTCAGCGCATTAGCCGGTGAGTCCCAAGAAAGCGGGGAAATAGTGGCAGGCCGCGTGCAGAAGCGCACACGTATAGGCGCCCGCTATCAGGTCGTCTCCGACCACGCCCCAGCCGCCAGGCACGTGATTTTCCACCCAATTGGCCGGCGGAAACTTGCCGATGTCCAGCGATCGCTCCAGCACCAACGCCAGGAGGGCAATTTTCCAGGTAAAAGGCACCATGAACACGGCCACGAAGAAGCCTGCCAATTCGTCCCAAACCAGTTTCCGGCTGTCTTTTTCACCCAAGATTCGATCGCCGACGTCGTGAATCCAGATTGAAGCGGCCGAAAAGAGCACCAGAGCGACCAGATAGACGGGAATCGAGCAGCTTCGAGTCAGCGCGAACGCCGGAATTCCCACCAAGGCCACCGTAGTCGTCCCTGACGCGGGCATGTGGCCAAGCGGACCTATGGCGCCGACCCTCACAATCCATCGCCTGCCACTATTGAAAACCCGGCTCATCGGGCGCATCCTGCCATGGGGTGGTGGCGAATGCAAATGCTGCAGGAGAGGGGCGTCCGTCGCTTCCAAACGATGAGGCCTCGCGTCGCATGCCCGAAAAAGCGGTAGGCGAACCCAACAAGCGTTTCAGGCATATCGAACGGCACACCGCAAGAACGTCCGGCGCGAAACGCGAGGCTACTTCGCACTGCGTGGTTGTGAATTCCAGCTCAATGGAAGCCGCCCCCGATCGGTAACGTAGCCGTAACAAACGAGTTACCTTGTTGAATATACGCGTCGATATGGTTTATATATCGTGTGGCAAGCGATACTGCTTACCGTATCGATGGTCTTGATGTTGGCCTCGTTTCGTGGCGAGGGCAAGACACCAGGCTTTGAGGTGTTCGCGGTTCATACCGCCACCATCGGTTTGTTGATAATCCGTAGTCGTCGAAGCGACAAGTTCCTTTTTGAAGAAAGATGAGAAACATGAACCATCGAAGAAACCATTTCGTGACCGCGAGCGTGTTCGCCGGCGCCGCGGCTATGCTGCTAGCGACCAGCACCGCGCTCGCCCAGGAAGCCAAGAAGCGCCAGAAGGTTGCTCTGCAGCCGAGAGCCACAGCAAAACCGCTGCAGGTAGAACGAATCCAGCAATTGCCGCGTGGCGGTCAAACCGGCTCACGTGTTTTGAAGGAAGTAGACCCCAATGCCGATCAGCCGATCTTCACGATCGATGCGCTGACTTTCGACTTTGGAACGACGTGGGTAGGCCCCAAGCTCAACCACACGTTCAAGGTCACCAACAAGGGCACAAAACCACTGGAGATCACCAAGGTACGGCCGAGTTGCGGTTGCACGGTGGCGGGGAACTACCCCAAGAGGCTCGAGCCCGGCGCCACGGGAGACTTCCCGTTCTCAATCAACAGCAACAAGGTGCGCGGTCGGTATTCGAAGAGCATCACGATTTCCTGCAGCGATCCGGTCAACTCGGACATCCGCCTGACCTTGAAGGGTGAATGCAAGCGCTACATCGATGTCATTCCTGCGGCCGCCAACTTCGGTCGGGTTTATGGCGATAGCGCGCAAGAGCGCATCTTGAAGATCACGAACAACACGGAAGAGCCCATTGAAATTGAGCTCGACGTGCCCAGTGATTCCAAGTTTGCCTTCAACCTCGTTGAGCTAGAAAAGGGTAGCCGCTACGAGGTTCGCGTCGCGTTGAAGGACAAGAAAATGTCGATCGGATCGGCACGATCCACGGCCACGCTAAAAACAAATGTAGAGGCACAAAAAGAAATCAAGCTAACCGCTACGGCAACAGTCCCCAAGCGGGTAGACATCGTGCCGGCGACGATCAGCTTGGCTTCGGCGGCCGCAACCAAGGGCCAGACGAAAGCCACGTCGCGAATCGTGCGGGTCACCAACTACGGCTCGACGCCCATGAAGGTGCTCAACGTCTCGGTGGACGATACCGCGATCACCGCCACGTTAAACGAAAAGAATTCGGGCAAGAACTATGATGTCCGGCTCGATTTCCCGATCGGATGGGAAGCGCCCACCGCGGGCCGCACGCTGACGATCAACACCGACGACTCGGAATTCAAGACCATCAAGGTCCCTATTCGCACGCAATCGGCCCGCACCGCACAGCAAGCGGCCCGGCGCCCAGCAGATGAATTGGTAGGTAAGAAAGCTCCTCAATTCTCGGCCAAAACGCTCGCCGGTAGAGACCTCGGCACGAACACACTGGCCAGCGCAATCACCGTGATGGACTTCTTCGCGGTGAACTGCGGCTACTGCGCCAAGCAGATTCCCCGGTTGGAAACGATCCGCAAGAAATTTGAAAGCAAGGGCGTGCGTTTCGTAGCAGCCGCTGAGACCATGCGTGGCAAGCGGTTCAGCGAACAGCAGGTCATGGACAAGCTCAAGACGCTCGGATTCGGCGGCGAAGTCCTCTTGGACCCGGACAACGCGGTAGGACCGCTATTCAAGGCCACCAGCTTCCCCACGATGGTCGTCTTGGGCAAGAGCGGGAAAGTCGAGGCCGTCAACATTGGCAACATCCGCGATCTTGAAACGCGTTTGTCAGGTCAGTTGACCGCGCTGATCGCCGGAAAAGCCCTTCCATCCTATCAGGCCAAAAAGCCGCCCGCTCCGCGACAGCGCCCGGTGGACCAGCTCGTGGGCAAGCCGGCCCCCAGCTTTTCCGCGAAGACCACCGCTGGGAACGACCTCGGCACGGCCACATTCGCCAAGGCGATTACGGTCATGGACTTCTTCGCTGTGAACTGTGGCTACTGCGCCAAGCAGATCCCCCGCGTCGAGGCCATGCGCAAGGAATACGAGGCCAAGGGCGTTCGCTTCGTCGCGGCCGCCGAGACTATGCACAACAAGAAGTTTACGGACGAAGAGGTCATGGACAAGCTCAAGACACTCGGGTTCCGCGGCGAAGTGCTCATGGACCAGGCCAACGCGGTTGGTCCACGCTTCAAGGCCACGGGCTTTCCCACGATGGTCATCGTCGGCAAAAGCGGCAAAGTGGAAGCCGTCAACGTCGGCAACATCGGCGATCTTGAGACCCGCATGAAGACTCAACTCGACGCCTTGATCGCCGGTAAGCCGTTGCCGAACTACGCGGCCAAGGCGCCGGCCGCCCCGCGCAAACGGCCTGCCGAGGGCATGGTTGGGAAGGCCGCGCCGTCGTTCGCGCTCAAGACGCTCGCCGGAAAGCCCATCTCCAACGCTGATTTTAAGAACCATCCGGCAACAGTGTTGAATTTCGTCGCGCCGAACTGTGGCTTCTGCAAGCGTCAGTTGCCCAACGTCGAGAAGATTCGCGAAGCCTATGTCGCCAAGGGCATTCGCTTTGTCAACATGAGCCAAACGATGCGCAAGAAGTATTCACCTGAAGAGGCTTCCGATGTGTTCAAGGGGGTCGGATCGCGTTTCGAGATCGCGATGGACGACGGCAACGCCCTTGGACGACAATTCAAGGCGACCAGCTACCCGACGATGATGGTCATCGGCAAGGACGGCAAGATTGCCCACGTGAACATCGGCGCTAAGAAGAACATAGACACGCTTCTGGCAGGTCAGCTTGATGCGCTGATCAAGAAGAACAAGGGCTAGAAAACCGGCCTCGGTGACGCGGCCCTCCATGGGCGGTCCACTCACCCTGATCGGCCAACAGCCTGAAATAGAAAAACCCCCGCAGGCGCTTTTCCAAATGCGCTTGCGGGGGTTTTCATTTAGCTGCACGCCGAGGACGCCGACCGCATCCAACGCGGACGCTACCTGCCTTGCAGCGTGACGTAGACGCTCATTTCCTGGCCTTTCCTTAGAAAAACCACTGACACAGCATCGCCAGGTTTCTTATCCGCCACGGCCTTGCGGTAGTCTGCCTGACCGTCAACCGGCTTGCCATCCACAGACGTGATCCGATCGCCGGCTTGCATTCCGGCCTTACCCGCAGCTCCGCCGGGCACGATCGCTCCAATCGGCCAACCGGTCAACTCCGAATCATCCTCGAAATCCGGCACGATACCGATGAGCACGCGAGGCTGTCCCGGCCGGTTCCCACGAAAGATTTGGGCTCGCTGGGAAACCTCTTGAAAAACCGGGCGCGATTCGGCGTTGACCAAGTCCATTGCGATCCCGCTCACCAGCTCCGTAATCTGCGCGGCGCCGTAAAAGTTGATCTTCTCTGTGTCGTCACCTGGACCATGGTAATCGTCATGCAAACCCGTAAAGAAGAACAGCGCGGGAATGCCTGCCCCGTAGAACGACGAATGGTCGCTGGGGCCGCGCGCACTGGGATCGGGCAGGAACGGAATCCCTGCCCGCTCGGCGTGGGCTTCGACCAGTTCAGTGAAGCCACCCCCGGTTCCGATGCCCTGAATCCCCAACATGTTGGCCTTGGACGCATGGTCCACGCGTCCGATCATATCGAGGTTGATCATGGCCGCGATCGCGCTGACAGAGATGGGCGGATCCTTGACGAAATGCTGGCTTCCCAAGAGGCCGATCTCCTCGCCACCAAACGCGATGAACATGACGCTCCGATCCCGATCCTTCTGACCGGCCAGGGCAAACGCCGTTTCGATCACGCCCGCCGTTCCCGAGGCATTGTCATCGGCACCGTTGTGTATCTTCCCGCGGCGGACCCCCAAGTGGTCGTAGTGCCCGCCCACAACGACAAACTCGTCGGCATGCGCCCCCGTACCGGGCAAGATTCCGATAATGTTGCGAATCGGCATGTCTTCCTGCTTGTACGAAACGCGGCCATCCACGCGGATCCCCGGCAACAGCGCCGACACATTGCGTCCATCCGTGTCGAGTTGAGCCTGCAATTCGACCAACGACCCCAAGCCCGCTTTGTCTAGCCAATCATCGGCGACGCGCCGCTTGAGATGCACCGCCGGCAGCTCATGATCGCCGCCGCGAGGCCGAAATCGCATCAATTCGTCCTCGTCGTCTTCGCCGGACGCTTGGTTGACGATCAACACGGCCGCGGCGCCATGCTCCTTGGCAAGCTTGATTTTCGTGGAAAAAAAGGAATGGCGGCTGTTACGCCCCGTGTCATCCCATTTCGGCGGCTCGCGTCGAAGCATGAGCACGACCTTGTCGGTCACGTCTATTCCCGCGTAGTCATCGAAGGATTGGTCGGGGTTTGTGATGCCATATCCGACGAACACCACGCCACCGTCGATCGCCGCGTTTGCCGAGAAGCCAAAAGGGGCATAGTCTTCATTCAATTCAAGGGGAGATGCCGCGCCGGACAAGGACAAGGACGTATCGTCCAACAACTTACCCTTTTGGGGGATCGAAAACGACTGAAAGTAGGTGCCGTCAGCAGCCCCCGGCTTCAGCCCCGCGGCTGCGAATTGCCCGGCAACGTATCCGCCGGCCAAGTCAACGCCTTCGCTCCCCGTGCCGCGTCCTTTAAGGGCGTCGCTTGCCAGCAGAGCAATGTGTGAACGATAGCGATCCACCGGCACGTTGAAGCGGTTTGATTGATGGCCCGTCGAACAGCCCGTGACGCCCGCGAGCGTGGCCAAAAACGCGATGGCCAAGACCGCGATAGACACGTCCGCGGTGGCCCATCCTCGTCGATAAAGTTTGACAAATCGTGGCACGGATACCTCCTTGGTTAGCTTTGTAATTGTTGTTCCAGAAGAAAAGGCGCAAGATAGCAAAGACGTGGCCGCGCCCGGCCTGCGGCGACAAGTATCAACATTCACGTGTGGCGAGCATCTGCGAGGCGTATGCCGACCCGACCAGGCCATTTCAAGCCTGAGCGGTCGTCACGCCCACCGTCGGCTCGCGATCACGCGACGTTGGCGTCGGAGAGCCGCACGTTGACCAGCGTGGATACGCCGGCTTCCTGCATGGTGATTCCGTACAACTGTTCGGCGATACTCATGGTGCGTTTCGAGTGGGTGATCACGATGAACTGGGATTCCGATACGAATTCCGCGATGATCAGATTGAATCGCTCGTTGTTGGCTTCGTCCAATGCGGCGTCCACTTCATCAAGCACGACAAAGGGCGCGGGGCGGCATTTGAAAATACTCATCAGCAGCGCAATAGCCGTCATGGATTTTTCGCCACCGGACATCAAGGAGATGATTTGCAATTCCTTGCCGGGCGGCTGGGCTACAATCTCGATTCCAGAATCTAGTGGATCGTCCGGATCTTCGAGCACGATGTCTGCCTTGCCGCCGCCGAAGAGCTTACGGAACAGGCCGCGAAAGTGGTCGCGAATCAGCGTGAATGCCTCTTCAAAACGAACGCGCGATTCGACATCCAGTTTCTCGATAAGCTCTTCAAGTTGTCGCCGCGAACTCGTCAGATCATCGCGCTGGCCGGCCAGAAATCCATGCCGCTCTTCCAATTCCGCCAGTTCGTCTATTGCAGCCAGGTTGACGTTGCCCAACCTCGCCATTTTCTGCCGCAACTCTTCGATTTCCTGCTCGATGGATGCCCAATCCTGGTCCTCGTATTGATAGGCCTCGTACTGGCTGACCAGATCGATATTGAGTTCCTCGGCTACGCGCGTTACCAACTCCTCTGTTCGGACATTGATTTCCGCCAGCGCCAATTGACACTCGTGCAACGATTCTTCACTTGAATGCAAGCGACGGCGTACTTCCTTGATCTGTACCTGGCGTTCTTCGGTCTCCTGGCGTAGTTGCGACTGCGCTTCGCGCAGCTGGTTCGCCTGAGCATCCAGCGCTTCGATCTCGGCGGCTAGCGCCGTTCTCTGCTGGGATCCGTCTTGCACGGTGCGTCGCGCGTCTTCGATACGGGAGGCGGCCTCCTCCATGTCATGCTGTGCGGCTTCCAAGGATTCTTGAAGCTCTGAGGCCAACTGCGTGAGCTCGTTGACGCGTCCGACGGCCGTCGCGCGCTGCTGCGTCAATTGCCCTTGAACCACTTTCTTTTCGGTCAGCTCTTGCTGCATGCCCGATCGGCGACCGTCCACCTCGTCGATCCCCTGCTGCCGATCCGCCACTTTACGCTCAAGCGTTTCGTTTTCGCGTTCGAGTTCTTCCAGTTGCCGCGCTCTTGCTTCGTTCTTCGCGAGCACCTCCTCGACCTGTTGGTCGATCATGGCCACCTCGCGCTCGATCAACGGCTTCTCGCAGCTAAGCCGATCGATCGCCTCGGCCACCTTGGCAAGCTGGGCGCCAACATCTGCTCGCTTTGTGTTCAGGTCATGGATGTTCGAGCGAAGGGTTCGCTGCGTCTGCTCCAGTTCGTTGGCCTGGGATTGATTCCGCGTGAGCTGTCCGGTCAGATCCTCCAGCTCACGGTCCACCAACGCCAGCTGCAACTCGATTTCCCGAAGCTCGCTCTTGCGGGATATCAGCCCAGTGCCTCCGCCATTCGGCCCCAGAGCGATGCTGCCGTCGGCTTTGATCAGTTCCCCTTGCCGCGTGATGAAGCAATGACCTGCAAAGTCACGTTCGGCGATGGCCACGGCCGATGGCAGATCCTCCACGACCACCGTCTTGCACAACAAGTGCCGGGCGAGAAGCTCATACTTTGGCGGTACGCGAACCAGATCGAGCGCCCGCGCGACAAAGCCCGGCTCCTCGGAAAAATCCCCCTCGTTGATCACCGGCCCTATGCGATCCAGGCAAATCGCGTTGACCCTTCCTTCGAGCACGCCGAGCGAAGCAATGCGCTCCAAGAACGGGGTGGATTCTTCAACCACCAGCCACTGATCACGATCGCCAAGCACCGCTTCGATCAGGTGGGCATGGGGCACATCCGCATCGAAGACGTCGCCCACGAGCACACCGAGCCCTTCCTCTGCGCCTGGCGCGTCCCCAGAGAACGCCGCCAGCCACTGCCTCACACCTTCGCCGATACCATCGCGCTTCCGCTGAAGCTCGAAGAGCACATCACGGCGCGAGGTCAGCGCGCTGCGATCTTCCTTAAGCCCGGCCGCCCGATCCACCATTTCCTGTCGATCGGCGTTAACACGAGACGCGCGACTCTTGACTTGATCGAGGGATTGCTCCTGCTCGCCCAGCGCGGTTTCGTGGCTTCTCGCCTCGCGACGCAACTCGGTCTGCGTCTCCAGCTGCATCTGCAACTCGCTGGTGATCTTGGCGTCCCGCTCACACAGGCGTCCCTTTTGAGCGATGGCCGATTCCCGGTGGGAATTCAACCGGACGATTTCATTGTGGACCTGACCGCTTCTTCGCAGCACGTCAAGAATGGCCGACTTGTCCTCCTCGAGCTCTGCGTGCAATCCGGCAAGCTTTAGTGCCATAGTCGCGTCACGTTCGTTCATGCCGTCGATGTCCGCGCGATTACGCTCGATGGCTTCAACCAACTGCTCCGCGTCCAAGGACACGGCTTCCAAGTCCAGATGGTTTCTTGTAACGCGCTCCTGATCAGCCTTCTGCCGTACCCGCGATCGATCCAGCAGGGCTTCCTGCTCCCCGATGCGATGCTGCGCCGATTCGACCCGCTCCTCCAGAGCCGCCAAAAGCGATCGCTTGGACACGGAGGCATTACCCGTAGCCGCAACCTGTTCGGTCAATTCATCAAGCTGGACCAACCCGCGCGCGTCCTCGGCCTCGATCCGCGCGATTTGGGTTTCCAATGTCGTCACGTCATCGGATAGCGTATTCGATTGCTCGCGGCGCGCGGCGAGTTGCTCCGCGAATTTGTGGAATTCCGCCATCACAAACGTCGAGCGCAACGCGTTCAACCGAACCTCGTACTCCTTGTAGTTCCGCGCTTTGCCCGCTTGCAGCTTGACGCTTCGAAGGCGACGCTGAAGCTCCTCGATGATGTCCTCAGCGCGCAATAGATTCTGCTCGGTTCGGTCCAGCTTGCGCATCGCCTCTTTCTTGCGCGATTTGTACTTGCTGATCCCGGCCGCTTCTTCAAAGATGGTGCGCCGCTCGCTCGCGCTGCTTTGCAGCAACGCATCAACGCGTCCCTGTTCGATCACCGAGTAGGCGTTCACGCCTACGCCGGTATCCATGAAAAGCTCGCGAATGTCTTTCAGCCGAGCCGATTCGTTGTTGAGCAGGTATTCGCTTTCGCCGGATCGGTAGAGCTTGCGGGTTACGACGACTTCGTCGCGGTCTAGGCCAAGCGAGCGATCCTCGTTGCCGAAGGCCATGCTCACCTGGGCGACGCCGCTGGCCCGGCGCGTGGCCGAGCCGTTGAAAATCATGTCGACCATCTGGCTGCCGCGCAGGGATCGGGCGGATTGTTCGCCGAGCACCCACTTGAGCGAGTCGAGCACGTTGCTCTTCCCGCAGCCGTTGGGCCCGACGATGCCGGTGACCCCGCGACCGAAATCCAGATCGACACGGTCGGCGAAGCTCTTAAATCCGGTTAGGGTGATTCTCTTAAGGAACATCGGCTGGCAACCTCCTTGTGCCCTTAGCGGACCGCCGATCCTTGGCCTGCGCTCACATCCATGCGAGCAAGTGATTTCCTGAATTCTACCTCAATTTCAGGCTAGAAGCAAATCTGGAAGGGGCCTGGCCGGTTGGACGTCGAGGATTTGTCGCAGCATGCATGCAGGCAGGCAGGCGGCGAGGCGGGCGGATCCGAAATCAGCGTGCTCGGCCCCTCGAAGCAGCGTGCTAGCCCCCGGTGGATGCTTCGGGCAAGCGCAGACCGGCGTTGGCAACCGATTCTTGCCCCTCGGCAAACGTGTCTTGCGCGGTGGCAAGCGTCTTTTCAGGGTCGCCAGCCAGCGAATCGACCCGATGGGCGACCCGATCGTCATCGGCGGGCACCAACGGCGTGGCCGAGCTCACGGTCTCCAGCGGCTCGCCCTGATCGGGCAACGGTGCGGCCGGCTCCGGCTCGCCCGAATCATACGTTTCCTGAGGCAGCGGATTCAGTTCCGGGCGAAGAGGTTGGCCCACGTCACCGGCGAAGAACTCGAACGCCGCCTGGGGAATTCGACGCAGCTTCTCGTAGGCGGTGGGCTGGCCAAGGCTCAAGTAGGCCATTGCGCCCGAAAGCGACGTAAGCACCAGCCCGCCCCCGAGCACCATGGGGGCAACGACCATACGTTGGACGAGAATCCGACGACGATCCTGCGTCGTAACGATTTCGTCGATGTTGTCCAAGATGGGCATGCCCAGGCTGCTGGCAACCTGTGAGGCGCTGCGATAGACGTGATCGAGAATCTCCGCGAGGATCACAAACAACACACCGGCGGCCACACCAATCACCAGCGAAAGAAACACGATGTTGTTGGCCTTGGGCGCGATCGGCAAGACACTGGGCTGCGCGACCGGTCCGGCCGTGAAATTTACCAATCTATCCTGATCGGTAGCCTCGATCGCGGGATTGATCTTGCTCAAGGTGCTCTGCAATTTGGTGGCTTCAGTTCGCGCCCGGGTAACCCGATCTCGAACCTGCGCCAGCTCCTCTTGATTCTCAAAGATGTTCTGCTTGGCGCCCAGCAGTTTCTCGCTCATCTGCTCGTTGGTCGCCATCCCTTCAGCAATGTCGGCGAGCTTGCTTTCAAGCGTCGCAATCTTGCCCGCCGCAATCGCTCGATCGATCTGCACCGGAAGTGTGGCGACCTGCCGCAGGATCCCCGACCCGCTCAACATCCCGCCGGCTTCGCCCGGTTCGAGATGCTCGCGATCCCACGCGCGCTGCTCGGCGAGTTTGGATGTGAGTTGTTTCTTCTTGGCGACCAAATCGGAGACTTCGGGATGCTGCCAGGTCATCCCCCTGATCGCCCGAAGCTCAACGATCGCTCGATCCGTCTGCCGTATCTCATCAGCGAGGTGAAGCGATTCGGCGCTCGCCGGCACCATAACGTCGCTGTCGTCGGGCATGGGCTCTATGGGGTTGATCATCTTGGGGTCAAGCGAAATCAGTAGTTGCTTCTGCGCCAGGAGGTCGGCCTGGTACTCCCTCTTGCGCATGCGTAGTCGCTTCCGCTCGCTCTCCAATTGTGAAAGCCGAACGTTGATGGCGCCGGGATCGGAGGGGTCGACCAGCGGATGCTCGATTCGAAATTTCGTGGAGACACGCCGGGCGTCGGCAAGCTCCTTGTTCGCACCGTTGACCTGATTTTGAAAGTAATCTCGCTGACCGACTAGATGGTTTCGAATCCACTCCCGGCTGCGCCGTATGTAGGTGTTCTTGGCTTCTTCGACCAGCCTACTCCCGATGTGTGGATCGGATCCCTTGTACCGAACCGTCACCTGATCTACGAATTCGCCCGGCGATCGGCTCGAGATACTCAGCCTGCTGGCCAACGAGCGGGCGAGGCCGTTGCGGCGCGCGATCGATTTGGGCGTCAGATTGCCGTCCGCGTCGCGCTCAAAGTCCTTTGTCAAACCCAGGTTGTCCACGACCTCGTCCATGTACCGTACGGACGTCAGATCCTGCACCATTGTCTTGCGGAAGAACTTGAAGGACGCAGCGCCGCTGGAGATGTCCAAGCTGAGCGCCACGGGATCATCGCGACGTTCGAACGTGGTGGAGGCCGAATAGGTTCGTGGAGAATAAAGACTCACCACAAACGCGGCACTGGTCGCCAAGCAGAACGGCACGAAGAAGGCCCATGGATGCAGCGCCAGGATCCTCAGAACATCCTGGAGTGCCTTCCGGATTTCCGCGAACGATCGCTCTTCGTCCGAAGGTACGCCATCGGCGCGCGAACCGTCCGTGAGGTTCAGATTTGGGGTAGGCTTAGAGGCTCCCCCGTTGCTCCAATCGGATCGACTCACCAGCGTTTTGCCTTCTCTGTTGAACTCTTGACGCCGGGTACACCGATCAAACGGTGCTCATTCGCTCGCCGATCAGCCCGCAAGCGATTGCGACATCCAGACTGTGCGCCCCGAGGCGCCCAATTTCAGTCCACGGTAATCTTTCGGATGGGTTACCAGTGCTCTTGAGACCATTCAAGGGTGAGGCTCGCCTTTCCGTTCCACCGCCTAACCGATCGCATCCCATCGACATTACCGGACGCAGGTTTCTCCCGTATAGGCGTCAGCAACGTCAGGGCCGGTGGAATCCATGGCACAGGCGCGCGGAGACACGAGGACACAGGGCAGACCGACGGCCGATGGGAGCCGCGGGCGATCTTCGCCGAGACTCGGCCCACTGCCCCGACGGCTCGAGCGACCGTCGATCGCAATCGCGCGAGCCGTGATCGGAACAATCGGGTGCCCCAGCAGACGCGCGTAGTAGCTCTCATACGCGGCGGCGGTTCGCCGAAAATCGAAATCGGCGCAACGCGTGCTGGCTCGATGCGCGATCCGCGTTCGCCATGCGGCATCGTCCATCAAAACCTCCAACTTCGAAACCATCGCCGCCTCGTCGTCTGGCGGCACAATGGCGCCGGCTTCACCGTCGAGCAATAGGAACCGATTGTCGCCGACGTCGGTCGCCACAATCGGCAATCGCGCCGCCATCGCCTCCAGCAATGCGTTGCTCATTCCTTCCGACGCGCTCGCGCAAACGTATCCATCGAATCCGGAGAGCCAACGAGCCACGTCGCTGCGCCACCCGACAAAACGAATCCGGTCGACCATCCCGGCCTTGGAGGCCAATCGCGCCAGATCATCGCGAAGCGGCCCGTCACCTACGAGAACCAACCGCACGCGACGCCCCGAGCGAGCCAACCGCCTGACGACCCCCAGCACGAGTAAGTGTCGCTTCACAGGCACCAGCGATCCGACCATCCCCCAAACGAAGTCACCAGCCGCGAAACCCAATTCTCGTTTGAGCGCCAGTCTTGCAGCATCGGTAGCCACGCGATAACGGCTTCGATCTACGCCGTTGGCCAGAATTTCGATTCGCCGGCTAGGCAGACGCAGTTGATTCTGCAGCACCTGCGCTCCAGCGTGGCCAACGCAGGCGAACCGCGCGCCGGCGCGGCGGGCCATGCGACCGACAAACCGCTGGCGCGGACTGAACGTGTCTCCGAAATCAAGACCATGAAACCCCATTACGGCGTGACATCGCGGCCGAAGGCATGTCGCCAAAGTCGCATCCATCCAACAACCCGTGTTCCGCGCATGGACCACGTTGGCGCCATACCGCTGCAGCACTGCTCCAAGTTTCATCCACGCCAGACGCGAACGCCCTTCACAACCAAGCGGCACACAGGCCACGTGATCCGGAAGATCCTTGGCCAATGCGCCAGGGCCGCGAAGCGTAACCACCACGTGCCTCAATCGGCCCGGATCAAGTCGGCGCAACAGCGCCAACAGCGTTCGTTCCGTGCCGCCGCCCTCAAGCGAGTTGACAACGTGGACCACTACAGGCTGGGCACGGCGCGACATAAATCACCTTTGCGCTTTAGTGGATGCGGCAACTCGGCCGCGTCCAGCAATGCCGGCACCGCTGCTCGCGCCCTCACCTCGCGTGTGACGATTCGGTAGAGACATAACGGCAGCACCAACACCCACCAATACGATTCGCAGAGGAAACGCTCTGTCCCCAACCCCGACACAAAAAACGTCACACACGAGACCATCATGCCGTACGCGGTCATCCTTGTTTCCATGGGAAAATCGCACTGATCAGCCATGCGCGAACACCGAAACGCATAGCAGAGCGAGCCAACACTCAACGCTAGAAACAGCAAGCCGCCGTGCACGCCCAACTCAACGAACGCCAGAATCACCGTGTTGTGAGAAGCACGCTTGTACAAGTCCCAATTGTATTGTCCGACGATCACGGGAAAATTGCCCAACCCGATCCCTTCCGGGTGGTCTACAAGAATCCGCGCCGCCACCCCCCAAATCACGATCCGCGTTTCGGCCGCCGGATCCGCAGCCAGCGCTTCGCGGCTCGTAAGCGTCCCCATGCGATCCCAAAACGGGCCGTCGGTCAGCGCATACGCCGACAGGGCACCCGCAATCAGAAGCGCATGAATGCGGAATCGCTTCACCCGCGGCGCCCATAGGAACGCCATCAAGCCACCTATGCCAAGACCAATGAACGCGGATCGAGTACGACACATGATAATGGCGTTCACCGCCAAGGCGCCCACCAGCGCTACGGCGATTTTGGCACGCTTGGTCGCGGTAGTCAAAAACACGATGCCGATGATGGGAAGCATGGCGCTGATGTGCGAGGAAAACCCGGAGGTCGTCGAAAAATCCGCACCGCCAATGTGTTCCAGTCGACCAGTCACAAACGAAGACGCCGGTGCCGTGTAAGCGTCATACCCGAGGTAGCAACTTCCCCATACCAACGACCAAAGCACCAGCCTGAGGTTGCGACGCGTCGTCACCATGCGCGCGAGAATGAGAACGAACACGAACATTTTCCAGAACTTCTCAAACGCAAACTTCGCGGCGGGGCCGTACTCGATCCCGATCACCGTATTGACCGCAGCGATCGTCAGGAGCAGAACGACCCCCACCTCCCAAAGCGCTATCGCCGGATAAACAGACGGAATGCGCCGCCGGCCGATCAAGAGCCCTGCAAGCGTGAACGCGATCGCAAAGAGTGAGTACCGAACACCGAAATCGGCAATCGTAACCCCCCACCAGGTGTTGACCGGATTCATCTGGTATACGAGCAGGTAGTTGAGCACACCCCAGATCGGATTGAACAGCGCCATGATGCAGGCCAACCAGAACATCCCGAAATAGAAAATGGTTCGATATGCCCACATAGTCCGCCCGATCGTATTCCCGAATCGCGGGCCTTACGCCCGTGCGGCCTCGCGACATTGACCACCCTCCGACGATGGCCACGCCTCTGAAGCACCTGTACCGATAGCGCTCATTGGCTAGTCTTTCGACGTTATCGGAGGCGACCTTAAAGGCAATCGCGGCGCGGCCCGCGTTGCCGGCGACCTCATCTTGATCGATCGAGACGGTCTGGACATGGGTCCGGCGAGGTCCGATAAGCTTGCATCTCGATTGGCGCATCCGATCCGGAAAACCCTATTCCGGTTGCCATCGTGCGGCGAATAGGCTCATTGGCGCGATGATTTCGTCCGATAGAAACTCGGCGGCTGTGGCGTGGACGCCCAATAGGTGATGTAGCCACAAATACTGTGCCTAAAAACTGGCATCCCATGGAGCCGAAGAACACTATGGCCGCGCAGCGTAGCGACGACTCCGGTGCGGCGAGCTGTTCCACGAACCAGATTCCGTTCACGAGTAGCAAGGCACTGAAGACCTTCGTGCTGACCGGCGTTCTGCTTGTCGGGGCGGAGTTGGCCGTGCGCGGGCGGGCTTGGTACCGCCATGGCACGGCGGGCACGGTGGCCGACATCTACGACGAAGATCCTGTATTGGGGCGACGGATCCGCCCGGGGGCCACACTTGCCGGGCGCCGACGCGACCTTTCCGTGAACCGATGGGGGTTTCGCGGGCCCGATATTCCGCTTGAAAAACCTTCAGGAACGACGCGAATCGCCACGATCGGCGAATCCACCACGTTTGGGCTCGAAGCTCGCGACAACGCATCTGTGTGGCCCGCAAGGCTATCTCGGCAACTAGGCCGCGATCGGCCGTCGCTTCGGTTTGATTTTCTTAACGCCGCGGTCCCCGGATACACGATCGATCAGTGCGCCCGTGTATTGTACGACCGCGTCGCGGACTTCAATCCGGACATCATTACGATTCTCGCCGCCACCGCAGACATCACGGCCCAGAGCCGCAAGCAGTTTGGCGGAGGGTCGGCGGACCGGACATCCACCGATTGGCCATCGCGCTTTCTCGGCGACCACTCGTTGTTGCTAAACCTTCTACGCCTCAATACGGCCAGATGGCGGAGCGAGTTGGCGCCGCGTAACGGAGAACGACGGTTGGCGCAAATCGGCCCGGATCACTTCCAAGAAACGCTGACTGAAATGATCCGATTCGCTCGCGAACGCGGCATCCGAATCGTACTGTGCACCTACCCGCGATGCTTCGGCGACCCGACCGCACCGACTGCGCAGGCGACCCTTGGCCAATCCGCCTTGGCCAACAATCCTGCGCTGACACTGGACGGGCTCAATGATGCGTACGACCGCTACAACGAGGTGATCCGCGACGTCGCAACGCACCACGCAGTGACGCTGGTCGATCTCGATCGGTGCATCCCCCGCCGGCGCGCGTACTTTCACGACGCCATCCATTTCAACGATCGAGGGCACAAACTCGTAGCCCAAGCGGTCGCGCGAGTTTTGAAGCCGACGCTTCCCAGTGAGAAGCTCGCAAGGGGCATCGACTAACCGTGTCCTTCGCCAGCGCTCATTTTCTCGTGTTCTTTCCTGCGGTGCTGATCCTTTACTGGTCTTTGCGCCGGTCCGCGTCGGCACGGCTGCTGTGCCTGCTTGTGGCGAGCTACTACTTCTACATGTCGTGGAACGTGATGTACGCCGGGCTGATACTGGGCTCTACAGTTCTGGATTTCTTCATCGCCCGGGCAATGGGCGCAGCCCAAAACCCGCGAGCCAGAATGGCTCTGCTCGCCTTCAGCTTGTGTGCCAATCTCGGCGTGCTCTTTGTCTTCAAGTACTACAACTTCTTTATGGGGTCGATCCAGTCGATCTCAGGAGTCGCGGGCGAAGGGTTCGGCACGCTCACCCTTCTGCTACCGGTCGGTATTAGCTTCTACACGTTTCAAACGCTTAGCTACACGATCGACGTATACCGGCGAAGAATAGAACCCACAAGAGAATTCGTAAAGTTCGCCCTGTTCGTCTCATTCTTCCCTCAACTGGTGGCCGGCCCAATCGTCCGAGCCTCCCATTTTCTGCCTCAGTTGGAGCGCACACCTCGCTTTGACGATGCGAGCGCGCAGCGAGGCCTATTTCAGATTTTGACAGGATTGTTCAAGAAGCTCTGCATCGCCGATCTGCTCGGACAGACCATCGTCGATCCTGTTTTTGCGGATCCAACCACCCACGCATCCGGCACGCTGCTGATTGCCGCCTACGCCTATGCTTTTCAGATCTACTATGATTTCTCGGGGTACAGCGATGTAGCGATCGGCGCCGCCCGCATGCTCGGCTTCGACCTGCCGATAAACTTCGATCGACCGTACCTCGCAACGAGCATGCGCAATTTCTGGAGAAGGTGGCACATCTCGCTGTCTACCTGGCTCCGCGACTATCTCTATGTTCCCCTCGGTGGCGGGAATTCGAGCGTATGGAAGACGTGCCGCAATCTGGCGATTGTCATGCTGCTCGGCGGTCTATGGCACGGGGCGGCCTGGGGGTTTGTCGTCTGGGGCGCCGCGCACGGATTGCTATTGGGATTGGGACGGCTGTTTCACCACTTCGTCGGAATCAACGCGGACGACCCCGACCAGTCCACCGTGACACGTGTGGCGCGAATCGCGCTCACGTTTCACCTCGTGGCTCTTTGCTTTGTCGTGTTCAGGGCCCAAGATTTCGCACTCGCCGGCCTTTTTCTGACGCATCTAATCTCGGCCAACTCCTGGGCCGTGGACGCCCCCGCCGCGGGTCTTTGGGTGCTGGCGCTCGCGGCGATTGTTGAATGGTGTCCGCGATCGCTCCCGGAGACGGCCAGAAATGCGTACATGCGCGCGCCCGTGTTGCTGCAATCGTGCGCCAACTGCGTGCTGCTCGCCATATTCGCGGTGGTCGCCGGGGACGCAACCCCCTTCATCTACTTCCAGTTCTAGATTGCGTCTGCCGTCGAGGACAGGTGGCATTCGATGGGCATGAGAAGGCTTGTGACGATCGAGCCGTCGGATGGAACCACGCGGTCTTTGAGATCGACCATGCCTGCCGCGAGCAGACCGATCGCGCCACTCGGCGCAGGGCGGGGCGCAAACCTCAAATCCGGATTCGCTTCAATCTTCCGTCGGTATCCACCTACAACCCGACCGCCCTCACCGTGAGGGACGCTTGAATCGCGTAGTGGAAGTCGGCCCGCGCGCAGACAGCAAGGCTTCAGCAACGGCGTTTGAACCAAGGAGAACGACGAAGGATCGCCCTGTCTACGAAGCACAGGCGACGAAGTGTTCCGCAGAGCCGATCGGCATGCGTGATGATATTCTTCCAGGTTCGCTCCTTGCTGGGATGCACCCGTTCCCAATCGCCAATAGGACTCAGGCGTAGACCGTGCGCTGACGCGCTCCGTATTTCTCTTTTCGATGACGCCACGTGATACGCAGCAGATCGAGAAACATCATGACCGGGTCGATGCCGACGCGGACGGTGGAACTGGGAGGGTTGACCCAATCGATTCCGATCTCTTGGATTCGATAGCCCAATCGGCGAGCCAGCAGTAAGGCTTCGACATCAAAGCAAAAGCCCTCCGACGCTTGCCGCGAGAATATCTCTTTGGCTGCGTCATGTCGAAAGACCTTGAAGCCACACTGGGTATCCTGGATGTCCGCCAGCGCGAGCGTGCGTACGAGGTATGGAAACGATTTGCCGAGAATCTGCCTGATCCTGGGCTGGCGGAGAACGATACTGGATTCCAAAAGCCGCCGGGATGCGATCAGAACATCGGAATCGTCGGCGTAGGGCGCAAAGCGATCCAGATGATCAATGCTCGTGGAGTTGTCCACGTCCATGAACAGGGCCCACTCATGCTTGGCTTCAAGCATGCCACGGCGCACGCTGTACCCTTTGCCGCGATTACGCCCGTTTTGTAGCAACTTGATTTCTGCCGGATAGGCCTTAACGCACGCAGCGGTTCGATCGTGGCTTCCGTCATCGACCACGATGATTTCGAACATCAATCCATGTTGTTGAAGATAGGCGCACACCGAATCGAGCGTCGCGCAGACGTCGCGCTGGGCATTGTAGGCTGGAATGACGATGGAGAGGCTTTCGAACACGCCGGGGCCGGTGCTTGATGCAGTCCTCGTGTTCGCTGCCTGCGCACGCATGGGCCGCACGTGAATCACAGAGCCCTGTTCTTGCGGTAGCCCCAACCCGTCGTCAACGAGCTGCGTGCTCTGTCGCTCGTGTTGCAAGCCATTTAATCGGCTGGGGAAGGGTTCGTTACCCATTAGCGCTTGTCCTTCCAACGAACGCGATGACTACGGAACAGCACCGAACGTCGCAATTCGATTTCATTTTCCTCTTCCCGCTCCTTGGTCGTTTTCCGTCGCGACCCACTCTGAGGCGCGGCGGCCATGAAAACGGCGTTGCCAGCCCAATCGTCGAGAATCAGTACATTCAATCCGGTTGATCGTTGATCACTACGCTAGTCAGCGATGTCTTACTCTTGCCCCACTTGCGGCGCAGGGCTTCAGCTAGGTCCCCAGCAAGCCATCGGGATAGCTTTTGAGCGCCTTGTGTGTTCAGATGCCCATGGTCAAAAAAGTCTTCGTCGCCGACAAGCGTCGGCGGCGGGCGAACCAGCTTTGCGCTCGTGCCCTTGGACACCTCTTGCAAGAACTTCAGATACGAATCATGTCCCATGCGTTTTTTCGAAAGCGGCGCTGTGGTCGATACGGGCAACTCCAACAGACGCACGGAGACACCTTGTCGCTCCAACGCGACGATGGCTTCGCGAAGCGCCCGCCCGTTGATGTTCTTGGGGTCGTGACATTGTCTGGCGCGCGCATCCTTGCGGTCGATTGGATTGACGCTTGGATTGAGAAGGGAACGCTTGTCGCCTCCGTTCCAGCGCAGCCAGCCGTATTCATCGCAAAGCGTTTCAGCTTGATCGTGCAGCGGCGCCCCGATGAGGAGACGTTGTGTCAACAGGCGCATGTCGTGAAATTGATGGTACGCTCCGAACAGACTCGCCCAAACGGTCTCAGCGAAGAATTCCCAGCTGCTAGAAAAAGATCGTTTCAGATCGCGGGCATCGGCGAGCGAACGCAAGGAACGTATCATCGCTTCACGTTCGCGGCTGTCTGCAGCGCCGGGGCTGACGCCGAAATAGACGACGCTGGGTAGCCTTCCACGATCGATCATACACCGAACAAGCAGCGCCTCGGCCAACAGCGTGTGCCCTTCGGCCGCAAGATTCAAGCTGCGAACGCTACGACCCAATCGTGCGCCGGCTGCAGGATCAACGACGCTGGGACTCACGCCGAAAAGAGTGTAGGACACGCCTAGAAAAACGGCGTCGGGCACCGCGGCTGAGGATTCGAAGAGATTCAGCTTTCGGCGAGCGGTATTGTCACTCCCGTGAACAGCGGGAAGCTCGATACCCGAAAGCACTTGGTCGCCTGCCATCATGGTCCCGAAAAAACCAAGGATTAAATACCCCATGTGGCTCCGCACGATCCGCACGCGCCGAGACGGCCGAGCCGACGGGGCGATTCGTCCGCGCGCGGAATCAATCAACGCGGAATCGGGGCCTGTGGGGATCACACACGTCATCGATGAGTTATCGGCACCCCAAACCAGACGGTTGCCTTAAGAGCTGCTGACCGGTTCCGCAAAGTTCGACGCGCCAACGACCGATAAACCCTTGCGTGCCTTGCTGGTCGGAGCAGACTGGCCGGCCTGCGAAATGAGTTTCCACCGCCGGAATCGGTTCGGCCCGACAAGATGACCCAAGGCTGTTTGAACCGCGATGAGGAATCCAAAAGCCCGCCGCAGTCACGTTGCTGTGGATCGTCCCGGCTCGCGCGACGCTTCATCGTTTCGCGGCGTACGCCCGATCTTGTTCGCGACGCTCTTGATCGCCATCGCGTTTGAAGCAATTGCGATGTCTGCGTCGCGCATTTGGGTGACGCCGGACTCGTCAGCGTACATCACCTTGGCGATACGCATCGTCGAGGAGTTCGACTTCTCCCACGGGCTCTATCACCTGCGGCTACCCGGGTATCCGATTTTTCTTGCATCGGTATTCGCCTTGTTCGACGAGGCCTCCCCTTGGGCCATCATGGCGATTCAACACTTAATGGTCGTGGGCTGCGCGGGGTTAAGCGTGTTGATCGGTTGGATGCTCTGGCCATCTCGCGTGTTTGCCGCGATCGTGGGCTTGCTAACGGGCGTCAGCCTGCATCTAAGTGGCTACGCCAACGCGATTCTCACGGAAGTGCCCTACGCGTTCGTCTTGACCGGGCTCCTCTTTCTGATACTGAGGCATTGGGTCACGGGACGTATCCGATGGCTTCTCGCCGCATCGGCTGTAGCGGGGGTAGTGGCCATGATCAAGGACGTAGGCCAATACGCAATCCTCGTATGCGCTGCTGCCGCAGTGGTCACGGCATTCAAACACCGGCAGAAATACCAAGGGCAACAGGCCAAACAGGAGTTTGCCGCAACGCGCGGCCCTTTGCGGCGTTGGGTACGACGGCTAGGGCCCGCGATCGTCGGTTCGATCGCTCCGGCGATCATCGTGCTAGCTCCGATGATGATCCACAACTGCGTCGTGTTCGGCCGACCCAAAACCACCGCCAATGGCGGGCTGCTTTTCTACTACCGGGCGGCCTGCCTGGACAAGCTCGATTCGACGACGAGTGAATCCGTCGCGATTCTGAGACGCTCCGTTGAAATCGCCCGCACCCGCGGTTGGATTCCGCCCGACGCGACGCATCACAACTACCTTCCCACGCTGTCTGCGTGCGAACGACTACGTGGGCATCGCGGGTCTGTCTTCGAATCGTCGCATCTTCTTGAAATCGCAAGAATCATGAAACAGGCGGGAATCGACATCATGCTCGAGCATCCCGCCACGATCGCAAAAAACACCGTGCTGTATACATACCGCATCCTTATGATGCCCGACGAAGGCTACCGGATGCAGCCGGGGGGACGGTTCCGCGACAGCCGGCTCGCGACCGGCGCGACCATCTTCGCGAACGATACCTATCTCTCCTCGATTCAAGCAAAGATCGGCGAGCAGGAACTGGCCGTGTACCTGCCCTTTTCCAATCAGCCGCGGCGCACCACCAAGGCCTGGTCAGCCGTGACGGGCTGGTACCATCAGCGGATCGAAAAAGGCGCCCCGATTATCGGGTTGTTGGATTCGCCCTACGAGGAATTTATGGCGCTCAGCGCTTTGGGGCTCGCCATGGCTGCGGTATGGCGACGCCGATTCGGGTTTCTCCTGCTGGCGTTCGTGATCTTCTATCACGCGGCCGGGTCGGCGTTCATGGGCGGGGTGCAGCCACGGTATGTCGTGCCGCTTCACCCGCTGCTACAGATTCTAGCGGCCGTGCCGATTTCGGAAGTTGTGCTTGCGGCGATTGCGTACGCGCCTCGGTGGATCAAGCCCCGACCGGCGGGTCAGCTCGCACCCGCTCGCGGGCACCTATCAGAGCATCGGGCGCAAGCCCGGTGACCTCTTCTCAGCGCACCGGGCGCGAGCCCGGTGACCTACTGCCGCTAATGGTTCTCGGATCGCCGATCTCCTGATCGGCACGGACGGCTCGGAATGGTACGGGGCCCATCTGGAGATTGGCGGTCCCCGGGTCCGCAGGCTGGCGCCAGCGGCTTTGAGTCAACACAAGGCCCATCCCTCCGGAATCGGCACGGTCCCGCTCAGTTTCCACCCTACGCCTCGACGTGACGTGCGCCTCGCTGGTGGTATGCTAAGGGCTCTATGCTTTTTCGCCTCTTCCTCATCTTTACCCTGATTCCGCTCGCGGAATTGGCGTTGCTCGTCGAGCTTGCCAAGCGAACGAGCGTCCCCGCGACGTTCACGCTCGTGCTGGTCACAGGGTTCCTCGGCGCATGGCTCGCCCGCCGCGAGGGCGTCAAGGCGCTCACGCGTATTCAATCGGAATTGAACTCCGGAGTCATGCCCACCGAAGCCATGCTCGACGCGGCGCTCATCGTTTTGGCCGGTGTCGTCTTGGTCACGCCGGGCATGCTCACGGACCTGGCCGGTTTCGCGCTGCTTGTCCCGCCGATCCGCGCCGCGGTCAAGAAGAAGCTCGCTAGCGCGTTTCGCGCGCGCGTGGTTCCCATGGACGGGCGAGGTCCGGCGCCGTTCGTGGATGTAAACGCCAGCTCGCACGAGGCCGACGAGCGTGAAGAAATCAAGAGCCCTCCCGTTGACCATAACCCGCATCGATTCGATTCCTCAAGAGAAGAGTAGCCCAGTGATGAACTCATTTTGGACCGGCATCGCCGCACTCAATGGCTTGGTTTCCGTCGCCGCTGGCGCGTTCGGGGCCCATTTCCTCAAGTCCAGGCTCTCCGCCGAAGCCCTTGTGACGTTTGAAACCGGCGTCCGCTATCAAATGGTTCACGCGTTGGCCATCATCGCAACGGCGTGGATCATCGCGAGGCGGCCATCAAAAGCCGGCAACGCTTCAGCCTGTTGCTTCGTCGTCGGCATCATCCTTTTCTCCGGCAGCCTTTACGGTCTCTCCTTGTTTGGTTGGAGGTGGCTGGGCCCGGTTACACCGCTTGGTGGCCTGGCTTTCCTTTCAGGTTGGACATTGCTTGCCGCGGCCTCGTTCGCCCATCACGATCCCCTAACAAGCCACAACGCTTGACCCGCCCGACGATTGCACCGACGATAACGTGCGGATGGCTTTGATATGACTCACAAACTCGACTTGGACGAAGTACGGCACTGCGCAAAACTCGCGCGGCTGGGCATCGACGATGCGCGGGCCGCCCGCTACGCGACGCAACTTTCCAAGATACTCGCCTACGTCGAGCAACTCGGCCAGCTCGATACCGAAGGCGTGCCGCCAACGACGCATCCGACTGCCATTGAGGACCGGCTGCGTGAGGACAAACCGCGTGAGGGTCTTTCCACCGAAGCGGCGCTGCACAACGCCCCAGACAAGCACGAATCGTTCTTCAGGGTCCCTAAGGTGCTCGATCAGGAAAACGCCTAGCAGACCGCAACCATGGGTGCCCTCCAAGATCTCGCCGAATCCATCCGCACCGGACAGCGCTCTTGCGCCGAAACCCTCGACCAGACTCTTTCACGCATCGACACGGTGGATCACGAGATTCATGCATTCTTGCAGGTTCATAGCGAACAAGCCCGGGGGCGTGCGATCGAGATCGATCAACAGTTATCGCGCGGAGCGTCCCTCGGCCCCCTTGCGGGCGTGCCCATCGCCGTCAAAGACAACATCTGCACCCTGCACGGCCAGACCACATGCGCATCGAGAATGCTTGAAACGTTCGAGTCCCGCTACAACGCCCACGTCATAGATCGGCTGGAATCGGCCGGCGCGGTGATGGTTGGGAAAACCAACCTCGACGAGTTCGCCATGGGCTCGAGCACCGAAAACAGCGCTTTCGGGCCAACGCGCAATCCCTGGGACGTCGGCAAGGTGGCCGGCGGTTCTTCCGGCGGCTCAGTGGCGGCGGTGGCGGCGGGCATGGTCTCCGGCGCACTGGGCAGTGACACCGGCGGCTCGATCCGCCAACCGGCATCGTTTTGCGGCGTTACCGGATTCAAGCCGACCTACGGGCTGGTTTCGCGGTACGGCCTGGTCGCCTTCGGAAGCAGCCTCGACCAGATCGGCCCCATCGCTCAGGATGCCGTGGACGTGGCTCTTCTTCTTCAAGCGATCGTCGGACACGATCCGCGCGACGCCACGAGCCTGGATCAACCGACCCCCGATTATCTCGCCGCGCTGGGGCGCCCGGTCGGCAAGCTGCGCATCGGAATCAGCGAAGAAGCGTTCGGCGATGGGCTTGACCCCCAGGTCGAGCAGGCCGTGCGCGGGGCGATAAACGCGTTGCACCAAATCGGCGCCGAGATCGTTCCCGTAAGCCTTCCACACATGACCCACGCCACGGCCTGTTACTACATCATCGCCACCGCGGAGGCGTCGAGCAATCTCGCACGGTTTGACGGCGTCAACTACGGATTTCGCGCGGAAGCGTGTACAAACATGGAGGAGCTCCACACTCATTCACGAGGCGAAGGGTTCGGCCAAGAAGTCCAACGCCGCATCATGCTCGGAACCTACGTGCTTTCATCCGGCTACTACGACGCCTACTACGACAAGGCCCTGCGCGTGCGGACGCTCATCAAACGAGATTTCGACGCTGCATTTGATCAGATCGACCTGATCGCATCGCCGACCTGTCCCACAACGGCATTTGCGCTTGGCGAGAAGACCGACGATCCTTTGGTCATGTACCTAAGCGACATTTACACGATCGCCGCCAACCTCGCGGGCCTCCCCGCCATCAGTCTGCCGTGCGGCTTCAATGATGCAGGACTCCCCATCGGCCTGCAATTGGTCGGACCGGCGCAGGGCGACGAAACCATCCTTCGCGCCGCGCACACCTATCAAATGCAAACGAGTTTTCACAAACAACCGTCGCCAATCGTTGCAAAGGTAGAGCCACCGGCATGACCACATCAACCATCGCCCACTTACACCGCACGTCGCAGGCGTATTGCATTCAGCTTTGCGAGAAGGAAACGCTGGATCACGGCATTGCCTATTACAGCAAACGTTACCCCGCGGCGGCTGAACTCAATCAGTTTCGTGAGATGATCGTCCCAGACGACGCCACCTGCGTTGACGCCGTCGAGCAAGCCAAGCAGTGCTTCGCTCGCCAGAAGATGGTCTGCCGCAGGTGGGCCGCCGCCTACGATCAGCCGCCCGAACCCTGGGCGCCGTATCTGGCTGCCCAGGGGTTTGCGCCCCGAAGATTCAAGGCGATGAATCTGGCGCACTGGCCGGACGTGGCGTCCGATCCGAGTATCCGTGTACTGCCGGCGCGTGCCATGCGCGCTGCGCTGCGCGAGACGTTCCTCCCTTCCGACGCACCGGCCAACACCACGCATCTGCTGGACCGCGCCAACATCCTAAGCGATCGCCTCGACGACTCCGCCTTCGATCTGTTCGTGGCCGTCATCGCCGGCGCGGCGGCCGGTCGATGTGCCCTGTATCAGGTCGGCGACGTCGCCCGTGTGATGGAGCTCGACGTCCTCCCCGCGTATGCCGACTCCCCCATCGCAGAAGCTTTGCTGACCACCGTACTGGCTCTTGCCCGCCGGCTTATGATGCAAACCATCTGCATCCGCATCCACAGCGAAAACTCCAGCCAACATGCACTGCTTGGCCGGTTTGGCTTCGTGGACGACGGCGAATTCATCGAAATGGAGCTTCCGGCGGGATACGGTGGCGAAGGCTCCGGCTCGTGATCCTTCGCGCCCGATTTATCGTGGGCGGCCCCGGCGGCGTCATCGACAACGGCTTTGTCAGCACGGTCGGCGGCTTGATCGAGAAGATCGGCCGCACCCCGCCGCGCCGCGCCGACATCGACTTCGGCGACGCCGTCCTCGTGCCCGGATTTGTCAACGCACACACCCACCTCGAACTCTCCGGGCTCCGCGGGAAAATCGCCCCACGCGCCGGCTTCGTGGACTGGCTTGAGCAACTCGTCGCATTGATCCGCGCCAACAAAGCATGGTTCGAAGAAATACCCGCCGCCATGGCGCGCGGCATAGGCGACAGCATCGCCGCCGGCGTTACGACGCTCGGCGATATCACGCGTGAGCCCGATCGGACGCGTTCGCTGCTTGCGGCCTCGCCCATCCGCGCCGTATCCTTCGGCGAAGTGATCACGATCGGAAACCAAAGAACTGCGCTTGGAGAACGATGTGCTCGCGCCATCAACCCCCATTCGGCCACCGATCGCCTGTTCATCGGCATCTCGCCCCATGCCCCCTACACCGTCGAACCCGACGCCATGAGGGCATGCGCCGCCAAAGCCGCCGCCAAGAAGCTGCCCCTGGCCATTCATCTGGCTGAAACCCTGGAGGAAGCCTGCTTCACGCAAGATCGAGCCGGACCATTCGTCGCCTACCTGAAGGGCCTCGGCGTCTGGGACGATGCCATAGAAGTGGCAGGCATGTCACCCATTGAACTGGCCGCCGCCACGGGCCTGCTCACGCCGCGCACCGTGGTGGCCCACGCCAACTATGTATCCGAAGGAGACATCGCGACGCTGGCCTACAGTCGCGCATCGGTCGCCTATTGCCCGCGGACCCATGCGGCTTTTGAACATGCCCCCCATCGCTTCCTCGACATGCAACGAGCCGGGATCAACGTCTGCGTGGCCACGGACAGCCTCGCGTCGAACCCTTCGCTCTCCGTGCTCGACGAGCTGAGATTCCTCCGGACCCGCCATCCCGATCTTTCCGCCGATGCCTTGCTGGCGTTGGGCACCATCAACGGCGCCCGCGCCCTCGGCTTAGACCACGCTGTCGGAAGCCTCACACCGGGCAAGGCGGCCGATTTCGCCGTCATGGGCTTGGCAACCGGCAACGCCGAGACGCATTGGGGCGAGATACTTGAAACCACCACCAGCCCCATGGCCGTGTGCATCTCGGGCGAGCTTCATCCACCGGGCACGTTTTCAGCCAATTGAGCGAGGCGTTCCTGTTTCGCCATCGCCGCATAGAGCGCCAGGCTCGCCACGGACAGCGCAATCGCAATCAACCAGACCGGCCAACCCATCATCCGCCATAGCCACATGCCACCAAGGGGTGCGACAATGCCTCGAAATCCGGTAAGCGACACGTGCACGCCCATGTATATTTCCGCCTGCGCCGGGCGTGCGAAATGCAAATGTCCCAGGTGCCACGCGAGCGCGCCACCGCCGCGTCCGATCCCCGCCAGCAAGCCCCGGCCCGCAAATAGACCGACCGCGCAAGGAACATACCACACCCCCACCGCCTCCGCCTTCACAATCATCAGCGTCGCCAGCATGGCCAACACCAGCGAACCCGTCCAAACGCTCACGTTGATCACACGAAACGCCAGCACGCCAACCCGATCGAATAGCCGGCCCCATCGCCCAATGCTGCCGAGCAGCCCCAATTGCGGTATCGCCACGAGCAGCGTCGTGCTCACCCAAAACCCCCAAGCCGCTCCGAAATCCAATTCCCGCGTAATCAGGGACGCCACGATGGAAATCGTCATCAGATTCGCGATGCCCATCAGAAACTGCGCCAAACAATACAAGCGAAAACGCCGATCCTCGCGCAGCACCCGAACCATCGCGCCCAAGACATGGCCCGGCGACAGCAGCGCCGTCAGGCTAAACGGCTCGACCAAGTCCCGCCGTAAATCCGCGTTGCCGGCGGGCCGTCGGCCGGCACCTCGAAGCTCGCTCCGTTCACCGCGCACGTGCAAACGCCGGATCATCCACACCGCAAAAAGGCCCAAGCCGGCCGCCATGGGATAAATGATTTGATACGCGGCGGGGTCCCGATCGCATACCGCCGCGGCCCCCAGTGACGTCAAAACGCTGACAACGAATCGAGCCCGCTGCAACCGCGCGGTAACCTGCCCCCGCACGCTGGCCGGATAATTCGACTTCCACAGCGCCGACCGCACCGTCAGCACACCGGCCATCAACACTTGTGCGGCCGCCATCTGCGCGATGAACCAAATCGCCCCGAATTCGCTCTCGGGAATCGCCGCCACCGCACCCGCGCAAAGAGCCGTCCCTGCCGAGAAGAACGTGAGCAATCGAAGCTTGGGCCGCCCGACGCAAAGCAAACCCCAAACCAGGCTACTGAGGAAAGCCGCGACGGGGGTGGCCGTGGCGATCGCAATCAGCCATTCGCCCCCGTGGAAGCTCTTGGCGACCACCACGCTGCCGAAGTTCCCCTCGACCAGCCCGGCCAGGATGCTCCACGCGATAATTTGGCGTAATTCGTAGTGGTAATTGCGGCGCGAAAGAAATGGTAGCGAGCGTCCGGATGTGCGATGCAACTACACCATGCCTCCCATCGAAACTCGGAAGGCCAAGCCTAGTTGTTCAGCTCGCCCAACGCAAGACATGCCCCAATCCAGGCGCGGGCCATCGATGCCGATCCAAAGCCCGCTTGCTCACAAACGCCAAATAGCAATCGGGGCACTACATGCGGCGGATCACGCCAATCACCACACCCTGAATCCGCACGTCGCGCGAGTAGATCGGCTTGAATCTGCGATTCGCCGGCTGTAGACGAACACGGCCCTTCTCTTTGTAGAACTTCTTCAACGTCGCATCCTCACCGCCGATCAGCGCAACGACGGTGTCCCCGTTTCTAGCGTTGGAACGTTCTTCATAGATGACCAAATCCCCGTCGGAAATGTGTTCATCGATCATGCTATCCCCATCGACCGTCAGCGCGCGCACCGGATACCTGCTCGTGAAGATTTCTTCGAGATCAACCGTGTCCTGAGCCTCAATCGCTTCGATCGGGTAACCGGCAGCAATACGCCCCACCAAGGGCAAGCGCGTCGGTCGATCATCCGGCAGCCGGACCGACGGGGCCAGTTTCAAAGAGCGAGCCTTGTTCGATTGCCGCGTGAGCAGCTTTTCGTCGAGTAGGTTTCCTACGTGCTCGAACACGGTTATTTTGCTTATCCCGAGTTCGTCGGCCATCTCCTGCAACGTCGGGGAATAGCCGTAGCTCGCCCGCGTGTCCCGGATCATGGTCAGGATTTCTAGTTGCCGCGGCTTGAGGCAAAGCGAATCGCCCGCCTTTGCTGCCTTCCTTTTTGCCATCAATACGCTCCAACAACGGGCTGATTCCCCGAGAACCGGTTGACACTAGATGCCCATCGGGCACGAGAGGACCATTCAATACGAGCGGAAGTCTACCCGCTTTCAACAATCTCAGTGCCCGCGCGACGCGGGACGCCTCATCTACGGCCTGATTGGCGGCCGCTTGGGCCGCTTTATCGAATCCACGCAGCAGCCGCCGACACCACGCCGACGCGGTACGCTCTTCCCCACCCACACGGGCAAGACCCAACCCCCACCGTTTCGACAAGAATCGCTTCCCACTAGCAGAATCGACGGATTCCTGACCACCGACGGAATTCTGAGCAACGAGCGCACGGCGAAAATCGCCGCCAGGACCAAACACGCAAAGCGGGGCCGCGTCGTCAACGTCTGGCCGAATCGCGCCGGTCGATATTCCGCCAGGCCGCTTGATGCCTACGACGTTCGGATTCGAGCGATTCCCTGTCGTCATTCCAGCCCTTTCCTACATGTCAATGCACGGCCCCCCGCCGGAGGCGGGCCGCGTTGCTAGCCGGGTGTTTTGCTTCTGTTCGGTTCAATAATACCCTAACAATTCACGAACGTCAAGGATTCGCTTGGATTTTCCCAGGTTTTCTTCAGTGGGCTCAGCCTACAACAAATAGCACGGGGCCCAGAAAGACCGCAAGATATGGTAGTAATCGTCAGGCGTGCGAACATTCGGCCAGCCGTATGCGGCCTTATGCTGGCGCAAAATCGGCGCCTGTTTCGGTTCCAGGGTTTGCTACGCCACATCGAGAGAGGGCTTACAAACTGAATTGAGTATTCTCCGCGCCGTTTCGCGGCGCGAGGGAGATGTGTGGCGATGCAAGGCTAACTACCCGCGAAGAACCCAGCGGAGCATCTCGGACACTTTGGCCCCTTTTCCTTGCATGAGGATGCCCACGCGGAAAATCCGGCCCGACACGAACACACTCACGATCGTGGTCAGCAGCACAAGAACCGCGCCCAAGACGGGTTGCCACAGCGGAACACCGGGGGGCACCGTCTGCCGCAGCACCATCAGCGTCGGGGTCATCGGCGGGATCAGGGACACCACCGTGGAAAACGTCGAAGACGGTTCCTTCACGACGTTCATCCACACGAACATCGGCGACACCACCACCAGCATGACCGGCATGATCATGCTTTGGGATTCCTTCAGATCGCTCACGGCCGCCCCCACGGCGATGAACAGCGAGCCGAACATCAAGACCGCCAGCGAGACGTAAAGAATAAACCACCACACCACGTGTACTGGAAAAAAATGCCCGTATCCGGCGCGATGAATGCCGATATACGCCCCCACCAGATACACGGTCGCAATCGTGAGTGAGACGCCCACCATGCCGAGCAGCTTGCCCATCATCAGCGGGAAAGGTGCGATCGAGGCCAGCAAAACCTCGGCAATGCGCTGCATCTTCTCTTCCAGCACACTCTGCATCAGGGGCGGCGCCCCGACCATCACCACCATGAACATGAGCATCATCAAGCCCATCGGGACGAACATGTTGGCGATCTTGTTGGTTTCCTTCGCCTCGGTGACGTTGCCTGCTTCATCCAGCGAAACCAAACCCAGGTTGGCGATGCGCGTCTGCGCCATGGCCTTGTGGACCACGGCAGAATCCAAACCAGCGGCGGCAAGGCGCAATTGGCGGATCCGATTGTTGACGGGGCCACGCAGCCACTTTGGAAAATCGTCGTTGGTGGGGCTGTTGGAATGATACCGAACCGTGAATCGGTCGAGATCAATGGCCCCGGCTCCGGTGGATGGGTCCGTGGAATTGGTCGGCGGATCCACGACATCAGGCCCGATCACGACAAACGCGAACAGCTCGCCCTCGCGCACCCG
>CAZYXP010000005.1:0-36865 GCA_964651325.1 uncultured Phycisphaeraceae bacterium | reverse complement strand
GGCCGTTTCCAGCGCCTCAAGGTTTCCGTGAATATCCGATACGACCGCAAACACTGATCTATAGCCATTGATAGAGAAATTCAAAACGACCCTTTTGTGGGCGTAGGGACTCTATGTTCCTACCGCCTGGGCGTCAATGGTCGGTGTCTCGACGCTATGTAGGGATTCGGGCAAAGGGGCGGGAGATTTTGGTTTCCGACGTCAATTCCAGTACGATAACGTCACTATGGGTGCCCAAAATGCTTGTTGCGAATTGGCCTTAGAGACCTCCTCCAACCAGGGGAGCATTGCTTTGGGACGCGCCGGCGTGATTGAGGAAGCCCGGACGTTTGGCGCGCCGCGCGACCATTCGGCCTCGCTCATGACTGCCGTGGATGCCCTGTGCCGAGACCATGGGGTCGCGCCGGACGACCTTGCCTCCGTCTTCGTTTCCATAGGGCCGGGCAGTTTCACAGGGCTGCGCGTGGGATTGGCGGTAGGGAAAATGCTCGCGCTGGCTGTAGGAGCTGTCGTTCGCGGCGTTCCCACCATGGACGTCATCGCCCGAAACGCGCTCGAAACGCCAAGTCCGCCGGATCGGGCGGCCGTGCTCATTGACGCCGGGCGGGGACGGGTGTTCGCGGTGGCCTACGAGCGCCGAGGCGAGCAATATGTCGCTGATGGGGAACCCAAAGAAATCGAGGCAGCGGCATTTCTAGGCGATTTGCCAGGGGATTGCCCCGTGATCTGTGCATCGGGCCTTGCTGAGCGGGTTGGCCAGGCCGATCCTTCTCGGGCGATGATGCCGCATGCCGTGGCGTGCCCGCGGGCGGAATCGGTCTTAATGTTGGGGTACGAACTGGCCAAAACCGGCCCCGCCCAACCGGCTCATGAGTTGGTTCCGCGATACATCCGTTTGCCCGATGCGGTCGAGAAGTGGCAGCAGCGTCACCCGTAGAGCGGTTGCGACCGTCGTGTTTCGGTGCCGAAAGCCCTTCGATTCAGCGAGTACCCTGAGCCGCGGGCTTTAGCCCGCGCGGTCGCCCAGGTCGGTCGAAGCGCACGTCGGGTTTGCGCGCTCGGGACCAGGATTCTGTGATGCGCGCTCACGCAAAGCCGCGCAAGCTAAAGCATGCGGCTCGGGGAGGGGCTACCATCGGAAAAAAATGCCGTTTGCGAGCAGGCGTGCACCGGTGCGGGTCGTGCGGGCTGGCGTTCGGGGACGCCTTCTAGGGTGAGGGTGACGATTGAGATGTCGTCTTCGAGGACTCCGGCCGTTGCAGCGGTGGAAATCAGGCCGGTAAGTTGATCGAGCACGGGTTGGCCGCCGCCATCGGTCAGCGATTCACGCCAGTCGCCCGAGTCGTACACCAATGGGCTGCGAGGCTGGGTTTGGGACTCAGGAAGGAAATCGAGGCCGTCGGTGTGCAACATTAGCGTGTCACCGGCCTTGAGTTGGACCTCGCAGTCGTCAAAACCTCCTTCGGCGCCGATGCCCAGGATAGGACCATTGCCGCGAAGTTGAGTGATTGAACCGTCGGCGCCGAAAACCAGCGGATAGGGGGCGCCACCGCGAGCCCATCGAAGCACGCGCGTTTGTTCGTCGAAAACAGCGTATATGGCCGTCATGAACTGGCAGTCCGTCAGATTGAACGCGGCAATGGCGTCGTTGAGCTGCTGCAGTTTTGCCGAAGGGGCGGCTCCGGGGGGTGTCGATTGCGGACCGCATAGAGACGCCTTGGCAAAAGTCGACAGAAGGGCTCCGGGAACACCGTGCCCAGTCGCATCGGCGAGCAGAATGCCGATTCGGCGCGAATCAAGCCGAAACACCTGGCAAAGGTCGCCGCTAACCGGGCCGGCGGGGCGTTGGATGGCGGCGGCCGTGGCGCCGCAAATGGTGGGCAGCGGTCGATCGAGCATCTCTCGTTGCAGTTTGCCGGCAGACCGCACCTCTTCGTTAAGGTCTGAGAATCTGGATTTCAGCGTGTCGTGGCTGCGGCGAAGCGCGGCGAGTTCGGCACGAAGCTGGTCGAGCTCTTGCGTGGAAGAGCAGATTCCCGCGACCTGCCTGGCAAACGCCGGCGCTTCGAGAGATTCTTCAAGATGATGGAGCGTTCGCTCCAACTCAACGGCGACAGTCGGTTCGGTTGCAGTGGGGACGGCTGTGGCGGTCGGCATGCTTCGTTTCCAGCAAAAGAGACAATGCCGACCCAAGGAATCGGCCGGCGCCTCGGCCCTCCTTGGGGGCGCCGCTACTATGGGGATCGGAAGTTCGCGGGCCGCTCTGAAGTTAGACGCGCAGCGCTCGCGCGAATGAAATAGTGCAGACTCTCATAGAGCGGTGGTTCCCGTACCCCTTCGATTCAGCGCGCACGCCGACACGCACGCTTCAGCGTACGCGGACTCATGTTCGACCACGCCACACGAGCCAGGAGATTCGCGCGGGAATCCGGCGTGCGATTCGCGGCCGGGCTCAAACGACCGTCGAAAGGGAGCATAGCACCTCAGAAACGCTGTTAATCCTGGATGGCGGACCTACCCCAAAAGAGCTTGGTCTTCAGGCCGTGACTTCGGGCGTGCAGCGGATTTCGAACCAGCAGGAATTCGGTGTCGCTCTTGCGAATCATGACGCGATCCCCCGGCTCAACGAGGAAGGAAACCTGTCCGTCGATGATCACGGTGGTTCCCTCGTTGACTTCGACCATCTCAATGACGATGTTGGCGTCCGATTCGACCACGAGGGGCTTGTGGGTCAGGGAGTGTGGATTGAGCGGGGTGACGACAATGGCTTGTACGCCCGGAAGGAGAATCGGACCACCGGCAGAGAGATTGTGGGCCGTGGAGCCGCTTGGCGTGCAGGCGATCAATCCGTCGCCGCGCACGTTGGTGAGCGGTTCGCCGTCAATCGAGAGTCCGAGCGTGGTCATTCGAAAGGGCGGTCCGGTTTGAATCACGCAATCGTTGATGGCCGTGGCGCGAAATGCCGGATTCCCGTTGCGGGTGATGCGCACGTCTAAAACCAGCCGTTTGGAAATCAGAGCGGTGTCGCAAATGCAGCGATCGAACGTCTGTTTGAGTTCTTCCAGCGAGAAATCCGCAAGAAATCCGAGTTTGCCGATGTTGACGCCGATGAGCGGAATTCGGCTCGCCCCGAGCGAACGGGCCACGCCGATGAGCGTTCCGTCGCCGCCGAGTACTACGATTCTGTGGGTGGTGGGCGCGACTTTCGTGGGCTCTTCATCGGTGAGCGGTCGCACGACCACGTCGCAAGACTTCGCCGCAAATGAGGCCAGATCGTCAAGGATTGCTTGAACGCCGGGCCGAGCGGTGTTGCCAATGAGCAGTAGACGCGTTGCGTTTTGATTTGCGGACATACCCGCCTCCGAGATCGGCCCGCGTAACAGCGCGGCGCCTGTAACACAGCCGCCCTCGGCTGCGCTCGGCACAATAGCCGTTCAAGAGGCCGGGCCAAGCATGCGGGGCGACCCCCAAGGGCAAACGTTCGGGGTCACCACGCGATCGCGGCCTTACGCCATCAATGAATCCGTGGCATGCTCCGAATCGCGGAGTTGGCCGGCTTGCGGGGCAGCCAAGAGCCGTTGGACGGTTGCCGCGATGCCGGTGGCATCGATGCCGCATTCGGCGAGCTGTCCGCCGCGCGAACCGTATTGGACAAAGTGGTCGCCGCTCATGCCGAGGCAGGCCACACGATCGCAGGCCAAGCCCAACTGAGCGGCCGCTTCCAGGACGGCCGACCCGAACCCGCCGACCACGCTGTGCTCTTCGACGGTAACAACCGGGGCGCCGCTGGCGTAGGCTCGTCGCACCATGTCCCGATCGACGGGTTTGGCAAATCGAGCGTTGACCACCGTCACTTCGACGCCGCACTCGGCGAGCATGTCCGCGGCGGCAAGCGCACTGATGCTGGTGACGCCGTAGGCCAGTATGGTGGCGGCGGCGCCGTCTCTCAGTTTTCGCGACTTGCCGATTTCAAAAGGGGGGCAATCGGGAATGGGTGTCGGGATGTTGTCACGCGGATACCGGATGGCGCACGGTTGATCAAGCGAAAGGCCGAATCGCATGGCGTCGAGTAGCTCAGGCTCATCCATCGGCGCCATCAACACCATTCCCGGCAAACCCCTTAGATACGTGATGTCGAGGAATCCGTGGTGTACCGCACCGTCGCCGCCAACCAGGCCCGCCCTGTCGATGCAGAACATCACCGGATGCCCTTGCAACGCAACCTCTTGGAAAACCTGGTCGAAGGCCCGCTGAAGAAAAGTTGAATAGATCGCCACCACGGGGCGCAGCCCCGATTGGCACATCCCCGCGGCGATGTCGACGGTGCAGCTCTCGGCGATGCCAATATCGCGACACCGATCGGGGAACCGAGCGTCAAACGTGGCTAGCCCCGTGCCGTCGGGCATGCCCGCGGTCATCGCATACACCCGCCGGTCGGTCTCGGCCAGTTTCATCAGCGCGTCCACAAAGGCCGAAGTCCAGCTCTTGCCGCTCTTTGGCTTGAGCACGACCTTGCCGCCGTCGGTGGTGAAGGGCTTGGGGCTGTGAAACTTGCCCGGGTCTTTGCTCGCCCAGTCGCAGCCGTTGCCCTTGACCGTATGGACGTGGAGCAACACCGGATGCTGAGCCGCTTTGAGCATTTCAAGGACATCGATCAAGTAATCGATGTCGTGGCCGTCAACCGGGCCGATATACTGAAAACCCATCGACTCAAACATCTGATCGGGTGAGAATGTCGCCTTGATGCCCTCCTTGAGGTGGGCGATCATGTCGAATGCTGGTTGGCCAACCAGAGGCAACTTGGGTAGCAATCTCTTGGTTTGACTCTTCACGTCTTCGTAAAACTCGCTCGCACGAAAACGTGCAAGGTACTCGGCCATCGCGCCCTGAGTCGGGGAGATGCCCCACTCGTTGTCATTGAGCACGACGAGGAATTGCCGTTTGAGCGTGCCGGCTTGGTTTAGCCCCTCAAACGCAACGCCATTGACGATGCTGGCATCGCCCACGAGCGCCACGGTTCGACGATCTTCGCAGAGCAGGGCGTCCCCGCGGGCCATGCCCACTGCGGTCGCGATGGCCGTTCCAGCATGGCCGACGTTGAACAGATCGTAGGCACTTTCCTCGGTATCGGGGAAACCGCTGATGCCCCCGTCTTGTCGAAGGCGATCAAAACCGGCGTTTCTGCCGGTCAGCAATTTGTGGGGATAGCACTGATGCCCAACGTCCCAGAGCAGACGATCATGCGAGAAATCAAAAACCCGATGAAGCGCGATGGTCAACTCGGTCACGCCGAGATTGCTGGTCAGGTGCCCGCCGCGTTGCCCGACGACCTCGAGGATACGCTCGCGAATCTCCTTCGCTAGGGCAGGAAGCTCGGTTTGGGGGATGTCGCCCAGGTCCGCGGCAGATTGGATTTTCTCAAGATAACTCATCGTGCTCTACTTCATAGTTGCTTTCGCGTGCTCGCGGCGACTCATATCCCTCTCTATACGCACAGACGACCGGCAAGGATTGTATCCTAACCGGACGTTTCCCGTCCTTATTAAACTTTCAATAATTTCGATCAATGACGAAACGGCACAGATCCTTGAGGTCATCCGCATCCATGGCGAGCGAGCCCACAAGCGCCAAGGCCTCCTCTACCGTGCGGGAGGCGAGTTTCCGGCTCTCCTCGATTCCCAAGCACCCTACGATGGTTGGTTTTCCAGCCTGCTCGTCTTTTCCGACGGCCTTGCCAAGGACATCCGCCTTGGCAGTTACGTCCAATAAATCATCGGAGATTTGAAACGCACGGCCCAATAATTCGCCGAATCGGCCCCATTGCTCAATCAAATCCCCTTCGGCGCGACCAGCCAGGGCTCCCAAGCGGCATGCTCCGGCAAAAAGGCGGGCCGTTTTGAGTCGGTGGATGGTTTCGACGAATTCCCGGGCGTGGGGGTCAGGCGAATCAGAAGAAGAGGGCGGGAGAGCCCCGGTCGAGTGCGGCTGGGCCGCCATGTCGGCCACCTGGCCTGCGATCATCCCAGCTCGGCCCGTCGCCCGCGCGAGTTCGAGCACCATGGCGCGGGCAAAATCGCGACCGCCATCGTCACTTGCCAGCAATTCAAACGCGAGCGCAACCAGGGCGTCGCCGGCCAAAATCGCCAGCGCCTCACCGAATTGCTTGTGGCAAGTCGGTTGCCCGCGGCGAACGTCGTCATCGTCCATGGCCGGCAAATCGTCGTGAACCAGGCTAAACGCGTGGATACACTCGATCGCCATCGCGGCAGGCCAGGCCTCCTCGCGTCGCCCGCCAGACAATTCGCAGCAACGGACCACCAGATAGGGCCTGAGCCGCTTGCCCGGCGCCAATGCGGAATAGTGCATGGCGTCGATAAGAACTTGCGGGGTGTCCGCTTGTGCATCCGAAATGGCTTTCGAAAACCGAGGATCGAAGGCCTTACGGAAATCCGAAAGCCGGCTTGGAAACGAGTTCAAGCAGGGTTGAGATTGGGAATTGGCGGTCATGGCGGCGGTCCCGGCAGACACGTATCGCTTCTCAGCGGCCACGGCCCTAAATATTGGGAGAAATCACGCCCACCAGGCAATCTGCGATATCGCGCAAGACGGCCAACGGGGGTTGATCCCCATTGACGCGGGCGATGAGCTTCTTGTGGTAGGCGGCGAGCACAGGTGCCGTTTCGCGCTCGTAGACCTCCAGCCGGTTCTTAATCACGGTTCGATCGGCATCATCCGGACGGTTGGACTTAGCAGCCCGCGCGACCAGGCGCGCGATGAGGGCATCATTATCTACCATCTTTAGATGGACGACCTTCTGGACGTCGAGCACGCTTTCCAGCAGCGTCACTTGAGCCGAGGTTCGGGGGATTCCGTCCAGGATCAACGTGTGGTAACGCTCGTCGAAGTGACCGTCCTTGATCATGCCGTCCACGTGCTGCTGGAAGAGGCGGATGGTCAACTCGTCGGGAACAAGGGAGCCTTCGGATGAATGAGAAAGAAATTCCTTTCCGATATCGGACTGCTTGTCCAACGCGCGGAAAATGTCGCCCATCGCCACGTGAATCAGATTGGGCATGCGCCCCAGGATAGCGCCTTGCGTTCCCTTGCCGGAACCGGGACTACCGAATATCAAGATTGAGGGATAGCCTCTTGATTTCGCCACATTAACACTCCTCGGCCCAGACGCTTTCCTCGAAAGCTGGTCAACCAGAACCGCCTCCATGGCGCTGGTGAACATGCGCTCCGCCGAAGCTTGGCACATGGGTCTGCATGGTAGCGGTTTCTTGGCGGGGTTGCCAGTTCGGTCAGTGAGCGGTCGGCGGATGGTTCCTTGAACCTAAAATGAGGCGGTCTAAAGGATGGGGCGCGTACGGAGGTTTCCTACTCGTCAAGATGGTCTGGATGAGCCCTTTCGAATGCCGTCCGAAGAACCGGGTCGTGAATCACAATCTTCGCGCCGCGAAACAGCTTCTCGTAAAGGCGTTGCATTTCCGGCTCGATGGCCCGCTCCCGCAACCCAGCCAGAAGGGCATCCCGAACGGATTCCATGGCGACCGGCTCCGAGGGCAAACGGCGTTCCAGCTTGAGGAGGTGAACCCAGTCGCCAATCCGCAGGGCCCCGGAGACTTCTCCCACCATGAGGGAAAACGCGGTCTTGCGAAGAAGATCGGGGACGGCCGGGTCGTCGCGGGAAAACGGCTGTAAGAGACCGCCCTGTTCAGCGCTGGTGAGATTGGCGCTGTGAATGCGCGCCATTTCGGCAAAATCCTCCCCCGCGGCCAAGCGATCACGTATCCGATCCACATTTCGAGGGACGGCCAATTGAATGTGACGCACCTGCACCCGCTCGCCGTAACGTCGTTGGAACTCGGTCCGCAAGTCCTCGTCGCTAAATTGAAGCGTGGATTCCACGATTCGCCGCAGATACGCGCGGCGGCGCATGCCCAGGAAGAATTCGTCGTGCGAGATGTTGCGGTCTGCAAGAACGGCACGCAACGATCGTTCAGCAGCCTCTCGGTCCAGCGCTCCGGAAGTGAGGCCTGCCAAGGGGTCGGAGAGCATCCGCAAGGCGGAATCATACTCGCGCTGGACATCGGCGTCGGAAATGGAGAGCCCTCGGTCCGCGGCGGCCGCTTGGGCTTCGTCCAGGACGATGAGCTGCTCCAACACGCCCACACCGCCGGAACGAAGAAGCAGATCGACCACGCGCTTGCGGCTCATAGGCCGGCCGTTGACGGTTGCAATCGTGCTTCCGGATTTCGTAGCGGTGCCGGGGCGGTCGAATCCCGTCGGTTGGGTATTCTCGCCTCGCATGGTTGAGGCATCCGCATCAGCGGAATTGCCAACCGCAGCCTGATCCGAACCGCTCGCGGCTTGATCCAACGCTTGGCTCATCCCGGTTGAAGGCGCCGACCGAGACGCGGCGCAACCGGCGAGCGAACCCCCGACCACGCAAGCTGCGGCGAAAACTCCGACGACAATTCGGGTGACCACGATAGCAGGCGCGAAGGGCCGCCCGGCAGCACCGGAAACGAGCCGGATCTCAACGGAGCGGATCGCGATGCGATCGATGTAATCGGTAGGCAGATGGACGATCGCGTCAGGGGGCAGGTCTGGTTGATTGCCGGTCATCGCGCCTCTCGCGGAGTTCGTTCATCGGTAGGCGTCCGACGGTAGCAGGTGCCTTCAGACCGGTCAATACGCCCGCAAGCGTTGCGAATTGCGGGCTACCGTGGCACTGAGTAGCGATACGTACGCCGAATCAGAGCCGCGGGGCGCAAGCCCCCGGACTCCGGGCCCCGAGCCGCGAGCCGCGTGCTGTCAGTCCGCGCGGCCGGACCTGCCGGGTCGGATCATGGTCAGCGGGGAGCGGCGACCGTATGATGCGATGGTGATGGACGTGTCGCGTTGGATGGGCGGGTCAACGCGGGATGATTCGATTTTTTTGCCACGTGGATGGGGCACGTGCGAGATTGGAGTAAGCACACATGTGGTTTGGAGAACAACGTGGGCATCGTTAACGCCGTCGTTTTGGGTAGTGGCACATCGCACGGCGTGCCGATGATCGCGTGCAAGTGCGCGGTTTGCCAGTCAGCCGACCCCAAAGACAAACGCACGCGGTCCAGTTTGTTTGTTCGCATCGGTGGGCAGCGGATTCTGGTCGACACCTCGCCCGAACTCCGATTGCAGTGCATCGCCAACGACATCGACGCCATCGACGCGATTCTCTACACCCACCACCACGCCGACCACGTATTGGGGATCGACGATCTTCGCCGTTTCAATTGGACGACGCGGCGCGAGGTGCCCTGTTACGGGCGGCCCCGGACGCTCGACGCGCTGCGAAGCATGTTCCGCTATGCGTTCGAGCCGGCGCCGGATTCGCCGCACAGCCGGCCGTGCCTCGGCCTTACGGAAATCGGCGAAGCGCCCTTTCGCCTAGGCGACGAAACCGTGACGCCGATACCGATGCTCCACGGGCGATTGGAGGTGCTCGGATTTCGATTTTCCAATCTGGCCTATTGTACCGATTGCAGCTTCATCTCCGAGCAGTCGCAGGCGCTGCTTGACGGGCTCGACGTGCTCATCCTCGATGCCCTGCGCCGCACGCCTCACCCCGCCCATTTCAATCTTGAGCAGGCCATCGAGATGGCCAAACGCATCGGAGCTAAGCAGACCTACTTCACCCACATCGCCCACGAACTCGGCCACGAGGCCACCAGCCGCGAATTGCCGGACACCATGATGCTCGCGCACGATGGGCTGCGCATCGAATGCACGTGAAGCAGGGGAATTGAAGATTCGATCAGTGTCAGAGCCGCTGGCGCCAGCCTGCGGACCTGCAGATTGGGCCATGGTGAACGTACGGAGCGCCCGGACCGTCATCGTCTTCCCCACGTCCGGAAGGACATGGACCTCCGGCCCACCCCATAGCGGATGGAACATCCGGGCGGTTGCCCGATACTTGGGAGGCCGCGCGGGCTGAATCCCGCGGCTCAGGTGTGGCTAATCCCCGTTGCTCGGGCGAGCGGGGATCGTGATGGATTCCGGCGCGAGCAGAGCCCCGGCGCGCTCTAGATCGATGACGTATGCTTCTGGATCGTCGGCCGCATCGAGTTGATCAATGGTCACGGCGTCGCTGACGGCAAACGGCCCCACGCGCGTGCGTGTCAAGCCCGTCAAACAGCCTCCCACGCCGAGTGCTGCGCCGATGTCACGGACCAGCGATCGGATGTACGTTCCGCGACCGCTGCATACTTCGATCTCGATTTCAGGCCAGACGTAGCCGTGCAGGTGAATCCAATAAATGTGAACCGGGCGCTGCTTCATCGTGATTTCTTCGTGGCGCCGCGTACGTTTGTAGGCCGGTACGCCGCCGATCTTGATCGCGCTGATTTTTGGAGGCATCTGCGCGATTACGCCCTCGAACGCGCGACATTGATGCAAGATGTCTTCGCGACTTGGAATCCCGGCGATGTCCACCGGTTGCAGGGCGCTGTCGGAGTCGAGCGATTCGCTCGTGACGTCGAGACGGGCCCGAGCGCGGTAGACTTTGGGGTGATCCATAACGGTTTCGACCAGTTTGGTCCCTTTGCCGAGACAGAGCACGAGCACGCCGGCGGCCAGCGGGTCGAGTGTTCCGGCGTGGCCGCTTTTACGCTGACCGACGATCTTACGGACCCGGTAGAGCGCTTTGGCCGAAGAAATGCCGGTGGGCTTGTCGAGGTTGATCACGCCGGAAAGCGGATTGCTGTTTCTGGGCTTGGTCATGTCGGAGCCGGACCGCCTATAGTGTTCGTTTCGAGCATACGCGTCGTTGTAGCAGACGATGCGGCATGCGGAAACAGGCGTCGATCATCGACTTCCCCACATTCAAAGGACCTGCGGCATTTACCACGCATGGGAAGCGGCGCCGGGAAGATCGGGCCCGACCACGCTGGTCGAGCGTAAGCGGGTGTTCGTAGGTTGCGGCAACCGTGCCGGCCATCTATACTTTCGCCGTTATGTTGATCGAATTCGGTAGGCTGATGGCGCGTGGCGGAGACATCGACGATTATGCCCGTGTACGAATACAAATGCGGATCATGTGACCACGAGTTTGACGAGTTCGTCCATAGTTCTACGAAGCGGAACGCTGTGGCGTGTCCTTCGTGCTCAAGCAAAAAGGTGGTTCCCAAGCTGAGCGTGTTTTCGGCGCGGGATCATGCATTGGACCAGGGCGGCGGCGGGTCGTGCGGGCGCTGCGGCGACCCGGAAGGCCCGTGTGCGATGTGATGGCCTTAAGGGGGCGAGCCTTGCCGACAGAACCATCGGGCCACATGATGCGAGCGCCCATCGCGGGCTTGCTTTCGTGGGTTTTCCCAGGATTGGGTCATTTCTATCTCGGAGATCGCACGCGGGGCATGGTCCTGTTGGTCACGATTACGCTGACCTTTTGGACGGGCATCGCCATCGGCGGCGTACGCGAGACCGTCGATCCTCAGCGCCAAAAGCTCTGGTTTACCGCCCAATTGCTTACCGGAGGGAACACGCTTTCGGCGCTGGCCTGGCATGAGGCCGATAGAGCAGAGCAGGCCAAACAAGGGCAGGCATTGGAACCCTCGCATTGGGCATCCGTCGATGTCGGCTCGCATTACACCGGGGTGGCCGGCCTGCTGAATCTGCTCGTGATCTTAGACGCGATCGGGCGGGCGGATCGCTTGACGTCGCGCCGGCGCCGTCCCGGTTCCACGGATGGAGGGTGACGGCCTATGAGTTTGCTGCTCTCGTTTCTCTTCACCGGTGCGCCCCTGGGCGGATCGACCCGATTCCTGCTCATGCTGCCCCTTTGTCTGAGCATCGCTGTCGTCTACAAGACAACACGAATGGAGCATCTACGCCGAGTGCCCATGGCGTCCATCGTGCTATGGATCACCATCGTCGGGACCATGTACGGGGTTGGCGTCGGACTATGGGTTCTGTTTCTCATCATGGCATGATCGTTCGCCCGGCGGCCGTTCGACGCACTGGCAAGTTGGGTGAAACGTCAAGGAGTCACCAAAATGACGCTTATCGCCGCGCGGAACATCGCTATTTGTTTGACAATTTGCTGTTTTGCGCCGTTTGACGTGCAGGCGCGGCCCGAAGCGGGCATGCGGCAAGCGGATCAACCTGCGGGGAAACTGCAGAATCACGGTCGGCCAGCCGGCTCAAGGACGCACGCGGGCAACCCTCCTCTGGTTTTTACGCCCCCCGGCTATGCGCCCTCGATGCCCGCTCCGCTGATCGTGCTGCTCCACGGCTACGGCACGACGCCGGAGGATATTGTGGCGCCGTTCAAGCGCACTGCCGTGGAGTTCGGGGCGATTTTGGTGGCGCCTCGGGCGACGAAATCGGTGAACAGCGGCCAAGGGTTCAGTTGGGAATCCGTCGACGTTTCCGATCCCGTCATCCAGCGGGCGATCGAATACGTCTTGGACAAGTACCGGATAGATAAGCAGCGCATTGTGCTTTGCGGTTTTTCGCAAGGTGGTTATCTCACGTACGAGCTTGGGATGCGCCATGCAAAGATGTTTTGTGGGCTGATTCCCATCGCCGGTCGTTACGACGGGACGCAGCACGCGCCCGCCGATGTAGCCCCGAATCAGTTGCCCAAAGTGTTCATTATGGTCGGAGACCAAGATGGCACATTGGCATCCAATCGCCGCGCGGCCAAGGAGTTGAAGGCCATGGGGCTATCCGTCAAGCTCAGGGTTTATCCCGGCGTGGGGCATCACCTGCCGGAAAATCACCGGGCTGAGTTCCGCAAGGCGTTGAGATTCTTCTGGCCGAATTAGGTCGGAGGGCTATAATGGCGTTCGGCCTTGTGTGTGTCGCCCGCGACGCACACCCGCCTAGCCGTAGGAAACATTCTTGAGCAAGAAAGAGGTGTGGGCGTAAGATCCCGCGATAATACTGATGGCACACAACCATGCCGATCCCAAGAGGGCGGGCAGCAAGTGCAGCGGGGCTCATCGTAGCGTAGACGCGCGGGCCAAGGCGATGGGGCGACCGATGTTGCTGGTGGGTTTGCTTCTAGCCGGCGCCGTGGGCGTGGCGGTCGTTTATTCTGTCGGCCGTCCGGTTCCCGAGAAATCTAAGCCTGCGCCAACGCCGGAATCGGCCGCGCCGAAACTCAAGACTCCATCGCATGCTAGTCCATCGCAGCCGGCCCCATCGCAGGCGATTCAATCCAAGAATAAGACAGGGCAACCTGTTGCATCGCCAAGCGCGGTACAGGAAGCGGCAACGCAGGCCGGCGGGGCGCAAACTGGGGCGACTCCTGTTCCGGAGAACATCAGTTCGCAGCTGCGTGCGTACCTGGAACCATTTCTTGAGGACGTCAAGTCCGCTCCTGACGACCCGCAAAAGCAGGCCGCGCTCGGATTGGTCTATGCGGGCAATCGCATGTGGGGCGAGGCCCGGGCGTGCTTCCAGCGGGCCAATGTCCTGGATCCGACGAATTACCTTCAGATATACTACGAGGGTATTTGCTGCGCGAAGATCGGGAACCTCGATCGCGCGATCGAGCTTTTTTACAGCTCCGTTGAATTGAACGCTGACTTCGCCCCCGCATCCCATCGCCTCGGAGACGCGCTGGTACAGACTGGAGCCCTTGACGAGGCGGAATCGGCGTTCCGCGAGACACTTGCGGTTTCACCGATGGCGGCGCCAGCGTACATGGGGCTGGCCGAAGTGATGTTGGCCCGCGGCGACTATGACGAGGCAGTTACCAACGCCGACACGGCGCTCGGCCTTCGGCCGGGCGATCCGACGGCGCATTACCTGTTGGGCATGGCGTTGCGGGGGCAGGGGCGGTCTGATTTGGCCAAACGCCATCTCGTGCTGGGCGCCAAGAACACGAAGCCCTATCTGGCGGATCCGTGGTCGAGCAGCTTGTCGGCGCATTGCAAAATTGTCGATGATCAGGCCGCCAGCGCCATGGCTAAACTCCGCGCAGGCGATGTGGACGGCGGCATCGCTGAACTTGAAGCCCTGCTTCAATGGTATCCGCACATGAATTCCTTGCGTAATACGCTCGCTTCGGCGTACCGATTTGCCGGTGCGCCTGAAAAGTCATTCAGCCTGCTTCAAGAGTCGATCGCGATCGACCCGACCGCGCCGGTGACGTACATTGAACTTGCGATGCATCATCTGAGCCAGGATCAATTGGCCCCGGCGTTGCGCGCGGCGGACCAAGCCATCAAGATCAGTCCTACGGCGTACCGCGCGCACGAAGCCCGCGGGCGAATTCTTTACAAGATGGGTCGCGATCAAGATGCGCTCGCCGCATTGGAACAGGCCATCGAAATTCATCCGGCTTCGCCGAGAATCCTGTTGCGTGCTGGGCTGCTCAGCAAATCGCTTGGCGACTTGGATGCGGCGAAAGGATTCCTGGAGCGTTCCATTGAACACAATACGACTTCCGTCCTAGCCTACGTTGCGCTCGCGGAGGTGCATATTCTTCAGGGCGATCTAGGGGCCGCGGCGCAGGCGGAGGCGGTAGCGCGGGCGATCTTCCCGAACAATGAGAAAGTCGTCTTGCTCGGCGGCGCCCTCCACCGTGCGATTGAGAAGGCGGAAAACTAGCACCGCGATTCACGCGGATAGTGTTCAATCAGAACCCCGACCACAAGGGAGTGGCCGTGGTTGCCTGGAAAGAGCCGCTTCCTGACGGGCGCGGTTCGGATCAGGATACCGCGCGCTGGTTTCATGACACATCGCACAAGATTTCCTGGGGGCGTACTTGAGGGTCTGACGACGCGCCTTCACCTCCGCAGAGCCATGACGTCTCGCTGGCTTTGCGTTGGAGTACTCCTCACGCTAGCTGTCGCCGGCGTGGTCCTCCTGCTGGTCAACGCGCCCCCGGTACCGCGCGCCACACCGCCCGCGCCGACGGCTGAACCCTTGGGTCTGCCGGACAACGTTTCGACCGCGCGACCTAACTCTATGGAAACAGGCGGCGCCGCATGGTTCCAAGAGGTGTCGCAATCCTGGCATTTGGAGTTTACTCACACGTCCGGGCATCGGACGGAGAATCTGTTTCCTGAGATCATGTGTGGCGGGGTTTGCGTGTTGGATTTTAATGGCGACAGCTTGATGGATGTCTATTTCGTCCAAGGCGGGTCGCTCGATGCCAACGAGGCCGCAGGGCGCGGCAATCAACTATTCCTCAATCGCGGGGGGCGATCGTTTGAGGACGTAACCGCTTCCGCGGGCGTCGGAGACCCTGGCTATGGGATGGGATGCGCTTGCGGTGATTACGACGGCGACGGCGATACCGACCTCTACGTCACCAACGTCGGGGCCAATGTGTTGTACCGCAACAATGGCGACGGGTCATTCTCAGATGTAACCTATACCGCCGGGGTAGGTGACACGCGTTGGGGGTCAAGCGCGGCGTTTGTCGATCTGAATCGTGACGGCCGGCTTGATCTCTGGGTCACCAATTATGTAACCTGGAGCCGCGAAGGCGAGCGGCCTTGTTTCGCGGCGGACGGCCGTCCGGACTATTGCAGCCCTATGCAATACAGCCCCGCGCCGGATGTTTTGTACAGGAATCTCGGCAACGGTCGCTTTGAAGATGTCAGCAAGCAAGCCGGATTGCGCAGGGCGGTGGGTTACGGTTTGGGTGTGGCCACCGGGGATTTCAATCGAGACGGTAGCCCGGACGTGTACGTGGCCAACGATCAGGTGGCCAACCACCTTTGGATCAACGACGGCACGGCCACCTTCACCGATGAAGCGCTATTGGCCGGATGTGCGTTCAATCGTGTCGGCTCGGCCGAGGCCGGGATGGGCGTCCAAACCACGGACCTGGACGCGGACGGCGATTGGGATTTGTTCATGTCCCACTGGCGAAACGAATCCAACACGCTCTACCGCAACAAGGGCGCTTTCTTCGACGACGTAACCAATGTCTTGGGATTGGCGGCGCCGTCGGTGGCGTATACCGGGTTTGGTCTGGGATTTGCAGATTTCAACCACGACAGCCTCCCTGACCTCTTCGTCGCCAATGGGCGGGTCTCGCTCTTTGAACCCATGTTCGATCCTGGCCATCCGTACGCGGAGCCCAATCTGCTTTTCTCCATGGGGGGGGATGCCGCGGCAGGAGTGGGGCGTTTTGAGGAAGTCCTGCCGAAGGGGGGAACCCAGTCGCCATTGGTTGAAACGTCTCGGGGAACCGCGCTGGCCGATCTCGACAATGACGGCGACATCGACATCATCGTTGTCAACCTGGATGCACGGGCCCACGTCCTGGAAAACATCGGGGCCGCCGGCAACTGGATCACTTTTCGCGCGGTCAACGCACACGGGTCGGACGCGATCGGCGGTACACTTCGCATCAAAGCAGGCGATCTGACGCGTTATGCCCTGTTGCAGCCGGCGTACGGCTATCTGAGCAGCAACGACCCGCGAGTTCACTTTGGGCTTGGAAAGCACGACCGGGTGGATGAAGTAGTGGTCAACTGGCCGGACGGAGCGAGCGAGGTATTCGGTCCGCTCGACGCCGGCCAACAGCATGAGTTACGTAAGGGCGCGGGAGATGACTTACGCAAGGGCACGAGGCGAGGCCCCTGAGCGGAACCGCCTCTGCTCTGAGCCGCAGTATCCTGCCCGCGCGGCCGCCCGGGCCATAATCCGCGACTCGGACATCCTATCCGGGACTCCGTATTCGCTTCGGACCGGCATTCGCTTGCGAAACACAGCCCAATATGCCGCTCGCCGGGCTAATTCACGGCGGGCTCTTCCGATGGCGTTTTAATGCTATCCGCCGGCGCTCCGGTGTCTGCCAGGAACGTTTCCAGCGAGATCTCTCCCGCATCGACCTGCTTGAGCAGCGCCCGTTGCTCCAGGTAATCTGCATTCTCAACCCCGCTCTTGCTCTGCAGCACGCGCCACGCTTTGCGTCTTTCGACGCAAAACAGCACCATCTGCCGCGACATCGCCCACCATCGAGGTTTTCCGTTACCCGGATCGGCGTACACACTGACTCCGAATTCAGGCACAAATGCGCGATGCTGTTGATCGAGGTGGTGGCGGTGCACGACGTCATCTTGGATCAGACGCATCAGGATCCCGTCAAGGGGAACAAGCTTGCGCGCGGCCGCCTCATCAATGCGTTTGAAATGCCGGCGGAAGCGGGCCTCCGTCGTGGCCCAATGCGCTACCGTGTACGAGTAGCTTTCACCCGTGCTCTTGAACTGGGTTTTCCACCAGTCTGTCTTCAGGGAGGGATTGCCCTTCAAGTCGAAGGATTCGGGGTAGGTTTCCCCGGCCGACGGATTGAAGACGAACTCCGGCATGCCGCGAGCGTCCCTGATTCTCTTGGCCTGAACGCTCGCCATGCTGTCGCCGACGCCGTGCTCCGGCTGGCAGGTGGTGAAGCACTGGATGAACGATGTCCCGCGATATTCGAGCGCGTTCAATACCGTCTTGTAGATTTTCGCGGCGTTGGCCATGGATACCTGAGCGACGTAGGGCGAACCATGCCCCGATGCGAAGATTTCGGCCAGGCTTTTTTTCTCGACGAGTTTGCCTTGAGTCGCGGCCCCGAATTGATTCATGTCAAACCCGCCGGGCAGGGGGGAAGAGTCGGAGTTCTGACCGCCCGTGTTGGAGTAAACCTGCGTATCGAGCATCAGGATTTTGACGTTCGGGCGGTTTTGTAACACGACCTTGGAGACGTTCTGGAATCCAATGTCGCCGAACGCCCCGTCGCCACCAATCGCCCAAACCTTGGGGAGTTCCTTGATCTCCTGCGCCGTCATGAGCATGTCATCGAGATGGGCGAGCTGAAAATACGTCTGCTCGCAAAGACCATCACCTTGCAGATCGAGGACCGTGTTGGCAAGGCGCTCGGGTATGATGGATCGCCGCGCGTGATCCATGATAAAGCTTTCGCCCATGATCCACGCCACGGTTGCCCCATCCTGAAACAGCGAATTCATCCACGGATAAGGATGCGGATTGCTCGGTGGGGTTGAGCCGTAGACGGTGTTGCATCCGGTGGAGGCGCCCATCGCCATCACGGCCATGCCATTGGCAAGGCGTCCATCGACGGCTTGTAGATCCTTGTGGTTGAAGGCGTCCTGCCGCAACACCGTCACCAGAGCATCGATGAGTTCACGATCCGCTATTTCGCCACGCGCCTCGATCCGTTCGCGTGTATCCGCATCATCTTCCCCGCCTAGCCCCATGATCAAATGGGCGACCGTGCGTCGGAAAACTTCGTACTGATTCTGATCCCGCTCCCGCAACGCCGCGAGCTGCTCACTTCCACGCTGCTCAAGCTGATCCGCTTTTTCTCGCAGGCGATCGGCCTTGGTGTGGTACAACGTCCGCATGTATGCTTCAGTCACAGACGCTACGGACCGCAGCACGCTCTTCTCGCCGCAGCCGGCGCACGCGCCGTCTCCGGAAACCAGGGCTTCATAGTTGCGCCGCACCATCAAATGATTGCGCAACACGGCCGCCTTGGAATCCTGAGGGTGTTCATCGTCGTAGAGGCCGAGGAATTTCTGATCGGTATCCGGAAGAAGATCGAAAAACCCATGCGTTGTGGCGTAACGAGCGTTTAGCTCCTCGCTGTCCGCCTCCATCTTGAGCGCTTCGTGGCTGCCACATTCTGTGACGCATTCCGCGCAGCCTTTGCACAGATCCGAGACGAAGATTGCGAACAGGCCGCCGGCGCCTTCGTTTTTCTTCTCCATGCTATTGAAGATGGCATGAGTCTTGGAGTAGGCCAGCGGCAAGAGATCAATGATCGAGCAAAACTCTTCCCGAGCCTCACTGTCGATGTCGGCCAGCCCATCGACCTCGCTGCGAACCAGATCCTTGAAGGGCACGAGTTGCTTGGCCTTGACGTTGTCCTTCATCGCCGCACGCACAGCCTGCTCCACGGCCCCCATGGCAGCCAGCATCTTGGAGCGCTGCTGCGGATCCGTGACATAATTCAGCGCGGCCGTCTTTAGGACGGTCGCCAGATCTTGAGCGGTGTTCGGCAACGCGGTATCGGGACAGGCCGCGATACATTCCATGCATTGCGTGCAATTCTCCGCAATGAACACCGGTGTCTCTCGACGGGCCACCGATTTGGAGGCCGTCGCGCCGGTCGCAGACGCCATGACCCCGACGGATGACAGCGTTGACGCCGGCTGATCATAACCGAGCCCCGCACGAAACTCTCGATCAAACGTTTCAAGCTGAAACACCGAAACACGCTCGCCCTGGTGGTCATCGGGGATGCATCGATCGTTCCAGCTTCGCCCGTTGTCGCCGCAACTCGCCGACACGGGCAGCACGGGCAGGCCGCGCATGCTCGAACGGTCGTCCGCTTCGACCTCGCCGTGGGGCACCTCAGCCACGCGCTCGTAGCCGTCAGTCATCACCTGCATGTTGGCATCGACGACGGCGTTGCCGAATCGCCCGAATTTCTTCTCGTACTGTTCGCGAACGACGGTCTTGTAATGTTCGTAACCGATTCCGTTCTGCTCCAAGAACGGAGACACCTTGAAAAACGCGCCGAGGAAGGCGTTGCCCTGCATCCTCAGCTGTAAGTCGGGGCGCGGTGTCGCGTCGCGCGCAATCTCAAAACCCGGCAGGATGTACAATCGGATCTTTTTCTCAATGATTTCGTTCCGCAGGTGGGTGGGAATGCGCGTCCAAGCCTGCTCGGGCGTCTCGGAAGATTCCCAGACAAAGGCTCCGCCCTCATTGAGGCCGTACAGGGGATTCGTGTGGGTAAACGCCTTCGGATCGCAGCACAAGACCACATCCACGTGACGCAGGTCGCAATTGACGCGAATCGGCTCCGGCGCGACCACCAGGAAGTAATTGGTCGGCGCCCCCTTCTTCTCGGATCCGTACTTGGGGTTAGCGCTGACGTAGATCGCGTCTTTGAGCTGTCCAAACTCGTCGTACTCGTTCTTCTGCTTGGCGATGGTTTCGCCGAAACTTCCGATGATTCCTCCGAGATTCTTGCCCGTGGTGATCATGCCCCAACCGCCGATGGAGTGGAGCCGGACGGCGATGGCGCCTTCCGGAAGCAACGACGGCTGCTCCTCCGATCGCACGCGGTAGGGATGGTCCACCCCGAGTACGAAGAAGGAGCAATCCTCCGCCGCGGACTTGCCGTCTTTGCGATGGTTCGATCCGGTCACGTACTCATAGGCGCCCAGGATGTCTTCCGGGCGAAAATCCCGGGATCCCAAGCCGTAGATGCCGCTGAAGATGCGCGGAACCTCCTCGGCTTGAATGGTGGGCAGGTCCGCATGGCCCGAACTTCCGTTCAAACTCAGCGCCTTGCTTAAGGCCGTTCGAATGTCGCGTCCCAAGGGATTGTCGCCGGAGAGCGGTTCATCCGTTCGCTCCAACACGATCACACTCTTCTTGCCGCGAATCGCCTCAACGATCGCCGCGTCGGGAAAAGGGCGAAGCACATTGACATGAATCGAGCCGACCTTGGCGTTGCGCGTCTTTCGCAGATGATCCACCGCAGCCTCGATGTTCTCGGCGGCCGAGCCGAGCGAGATGAATACCGTGTCCGCATCCTCGGTCTCATAGCAAGACACAAGCCCATAACTTCGGCCCGTCAGCGCGGCGAATTCTTCGTAGGCGTCGATCAAGAACTGGAGAATCGGCTCGGCGAAGCAATTACGCCGGGCCACCACGCCGTTCATGTAATGTTCCTGATTCTGAACAGGCCCGAGCAGAATGGGGTTCGTCAGATCGATCATGCGGGGCACACGGCGGCGCCGCGGTCCGAACAGCTCGCACTGGGCCGGCGTGGGGCAATCAATCATGTCGTCCGGCGCGCCGAGGAACTCGCGAATCAGCTCCGCTTCGTGCATGTAAAACATGCGCTGAAGATGCGACGTCAAGAAGCCATCCTGGGCATTGACGCCGGGCGTCAGGCTCAGTTCCGTCACTTTGCGAAGGATCAGGGCCTGGTCGGCCGCCTGTTGGGCATCCTTGGCGAACAAGACGATCCACCCCGTGTCCAGTGCCGCATATACGTCATCATGGCCGCAGTGTACGTTGAGCGCGTGCTTGGTCAGCGCGCGGGCGGCCACTTCGAGGATCATGGTGGAACACTTGCCGGGCGCATGATAGTACTGCTCGAGGCCGTAGACGATACCCTGGCCCGAGGTGAAGTTGACGGTTCGCTTGCCGGCCACGGAGAGGGTGATCGCTCCGCCTTGAGCGGCGTGCTCCCCTTCCGTCTCGACGGCCAGTTTGGATTGCCCGAAAACGTTGAGCTTGCCTTCGGCGAACGCCTGCTGGAACATCTCGCCCATCTCGGTCGAGGGCGTGATCGGATAGAACACGCCGCCGTCTGCGATGCGCGCTTCCGTGTAATAGCTGACAAGTTGGTTTCCGTTCGTGTTGATGCGAACGCCGGGGTACCTGGGTTGTTTGTTCATTGACGTTCTCGGGTCATCCTACCGGCCGGTCTGGTGTGCGATACCAAGGGCCTCAAGTTTGCAAGCATGTCGGATGATGCTTGTGGCCCCTTTTGACAAAGCACAAAAGATACCACAAAACACCGCAGGTGTCACATCGCGTTGCCACCATGGCGTCAAGCGGGTCACGCGATGATACAGGGGCGCCGGAAGAACCGAGCGGCCCCCGCATAACAACATCGGATCATCCGCGGGTAAAAGGTTCGTGAAAAAACGCCTGGCGGACTTGCATTCGTCCCAAAGGCATACGAACACCGAGGCAAAACGGCGGTCCAGCGCGGGGGGGCGGCGGCCGTCGTTACCCGCCGAGCGTCACCATCGACGTTGTTTGTCGTCCTCCAAACGGGTTCTTTCCGGCGAGGCTGGCTTCAAACGATTGATCCAACGCGGCTGAGTCGAGAACGCCGTCGCACCACGCCCCAGTGAGGTCCGTCGAACGATTGTCCAAAAGGCAGGGATATAGCCGACCCTCCGCGGTCACGCGGATACGCCGACAGTCCGTGCAAAATGGCTCGGATACAGATCCGATCGTGCCGACCATCCCGGAGCGATTCCCGTCGGAAATGCGGTACAGTCTGGCCGTCTCGCCCTTGCCACGCGGGAGCGCTTCGACAGAGAAACGGCGCCCAAGGATTTGCAAGACTTCTGCCACGGAGACAAACGCCTCCTCGTTGAATGAGGCCGCAGGCCCAATCGGCATGGCTTCCAGAAAACGGACCTCAAGCCCGAGATCGACGCCCCACTCGGCGAGCGACACGATGTCGCCATCGTTGCTTCCGCGAAGCACGACCATGTTGATCTTCGGCGGCGGAAAGCCGAGAAATCGGGCTGAATCGATTCCTCGGAGCACATCTTCCAATTTGCCGCCGGTGAGTTCGTGGTAGCGTTGCGGATCCAGGGAATCCAGCGACACGTTGAGCCGGGTCAATCCCGCATTGCGCAGCTCAAACCCCTTGCGATACAAGAGCCGACCGTTGGTGGTCATGGCAATCGTAATGTCGGGCAGGGCGCTGCGAATCCCCGCGATTAACGAAACCACCCTTGGGTAAATGAGCGGCTCGCCACCGGTAATCCGCACCTGAGCCAGTCCGTAACGATCATGAAGATGGCGGACCAACGCAATACGCTGATCATCCGTGAATCCGACATGGGGGTCGGGTTTCGCCCCGCGGTCGGGCTTGCAATAGATGCAGTTCAAATCACACGCGCTGGTAAGCGACAGCCGCAGGTGATCTATCTTGCGACCACATCCGTCGATCAGGTCGGATCGCTCTACGCGATCGGCTGGAAGCATCGAAATAGCCACCGATTGGGTCTCCTATTCGAAACGCGACGGCGTTCGCCGCGCTCGATCCGCTGTCTGCGCCATTTGACGCCATGGTAGCCCTGCGGTCCATGGTCGCCAACCCTCCAGCCTGTGGGCGCGCCACGAACCCACCCCAGGGGCGGGCGAGCTACATGCTACGAATCCAACTCCTCGAACGCCGCTGTGAAGTGTCGCAGGAATTCAGGCTCCTCGACAATCCTCAAGCCGCGCAATTCACTCCTTTGGGCGTACAACTCCGCAACCGCTTCCACCACGTAGTCGATGTGCGATTGCGTATACACACGTCTCGGAATGGCCAAACGAACCAATTCCAGGTCGGAGGTTCGCTCCGATTGGCCAAACATGACGCTGCCGATTTCGACGGAGCGAATCCCCGCCAGCCGGTACAAACCGACCACAATCGCCTGCCCGGGGAATTGATCGGGATCGATGTGGGGGCAAAAACGCTTCGCGTCGATATAAATCGCGTGGCCGCCCGGCGGTTCGACAATAGGAACGCCCGCCTCAAGCAATTTATTCCCGAGATACTCCACCGTGCGGATGCGGTAGGCCAGATAGTCCTCGTGGAGCACCTCTTCGAACCCCTGGGCCAGGGCATCCAAATCTCGACCGGCCAGCCCGCCGTAGGTGGGGAAGCCCTCCGTAAGGATCAACGTGTTTCTCGCTTTGAGATTCAGGGCGTTGTCGCGAAGCAGGAGCAATCCGCCGATGTTCACCAGCCCGTCTTTCTTGGCGCTGATGGTCGCTCCGTCGGCCAGATCGAACATTTCTCGTGCAATGCTCTTGGCGCTGCGATCGCCCATTCCTTCCTCACGGCGTCGAATGAAATACGCATTCTCCGCAAACCGGCAGGCGTCCAGAAACATGGGAATGTTATGATGGCGGCACACTTCGCGCACCTCGCGCAAGTTTTGGAGGCTGACAGGCTGCCCGCCGCCGCTGTTGTTGGTCACCGTCACCATGCAGATCGGAATCCTATCGGCGCCGACCCGCTGGATCAGCGCGCGTAGCTTATCGACATCCATGTTCCCCTTAAACGGCACGCGACATTGTGGATCATAAGCCTGGTCGATCACAAGATCGACCGCTTCGGCGCCCGAATGTTCTATGTTGGCGCGGGTGGTATCAAAATGGCTGTTGTTGGGCACGATCTTACCGGCCCCGCCGACCAGCTCGAAGAGGATGCGCTCGCTGGCCCGCCCCTGGTGCGTGGGCAGGATATGCTCAAACCCGGTGATTTCCTTCACCTTGTCGTACAGCCGGAAAAAGCTGTCGGAGCCGGCGTAGGATTCATCGCCGCGCATGATTGCGGCCCATTGCTCGCTGCTCATCGCGCCGGTGCCGCTGTCGGTAAGCAAGTCGATCAACACCTCACGCGCGCGGACACCAAAGAGATTGAAGTGAGCGTCGCGAAGTACCCGTTCGCGATCCTCGGGCGTGGTCAGCCGGATCGGCTCAACGCTCTTGATTCGAAAGGGTTCAATGATTGTTTTCATCAGATGATTCGCTTTCCTCCGACGTTCCCTATTTCAGCATCCTGCATTCACCCACCCGCAGCTGAATGTCACCAGGCTAGCGCCAGGTGCTCCGATTCAGAGCCGCGGGCGCAAGCCCTCGGACCATTCGCAGCCGGAGTCACCGGGCTAGCGCCCGGTGCTCTGAGTCAGAGCCGCGGGCGCAAGCCCTCGGACCATTCGCAGCCGATGTCACCGGGCTAGCGCCCGGTGCTCTGATGGGCGCTCTGCACTTATTTCTATCTCATGGTCGCGACGCCGCGCGAGCTCTTAGGAATCGTTCGAATTCGGCGGTCTTCTTGTCGTCCGGCTGCAGCTCGAGTGCGATGCCAATTTCAATAAGCGCCTGATCCAACTTGCCGCTCATCGCCAGGCCGACCGCCAGATTATAGTGTGCGTCTCCGTAATCACCGCTCAGCGCGATGGCCTTATTCAAGTGTTCGATTCCCGCCGGGAAGTCCTGTCTTTCGATCAGAATCGCCCCCAACTCACAATGGGCGCGGGCATGATTCGGCTGAACCAGAAGCGTTTGACGCAATGCCCGGATCGCGTCGCCGCTCTTGTTCATATCAAAATACAGCCCAGCCAGCGCGAAATGCGTCTCCGCCCGCGCTGGATTGAGCTTGAGCGATGTGAGGTAATGATCGCGGGCCGATTCCGGGTCTCCTCCGTTGGCCAACGCCTTGGCCAACCGCGCCTGCAACACCGCGTCATCCGGGTTCCACGATGCCAGGCGGCTCGTGTGGCGCTGCGCCGCCGCCCAGTCCTCCGCTCGAAACGCAAGCTCGGCCAGCATGCTCACCGCGCTTACAGTGGGCACGATTCCGATTCGATCCACGGAAGCAAGATGGGCGATAGCTCGTTCACCGTCTACCGATTGAGCGGGGCCATCGGTCATCGCCGACCGGTAGTAGCTCCGACCGCGTAGGTAATGATAGCGGACGACGCCGCTGTGCAACGTTATCGCAACACAAGAAAACGCCAATCCCGCATACAACCACCCAGCCGGCAGAAGCTTGCCGCGCGCCTTGAGCTGCCAGCGATTGAACTTGACGGCGGGGCGTCGCGTTAGCCGCAACCCCACAATCGCGCCATAGGCTCCGATTCCGGCCAGTCCGATCGACAGTAGAAATGGTAGCACGTCGTAAAGGCCGCGAAAAACAACCAAGATCGCCAGAAACACAGCGCCCATGATGAGTTCTTCCACGGGCCCAAAGTCGTAGCGCTTGCGCACGTCGCCGTCACCGATCGTCACCTGCACCAACGACGGCGCTCCAAACCCGAAGTACAGCGACTGGGTCGGGCACGCGCTGATGCAATCCATATCCTTCATGCAGGCCGGGTTGACGACCGTGCCGTACTTATTGACTTCTTCATGGACGCGAATGTCAGAGGAGCACACCGCCGTGCATGTGCCGCATTGAATGCAATCTTTGCTGACGCGAATCCGCCCCGGGGCGAGTCGATCGAGCAGGCCAAAGATCGCCCCATAGGGACAGCCGTAATTGCAAAACCCGCGCGATCCGAGCACGTACACGATGACGAACCCGCAGACCAGGAAGGTCGCGATGATGATGCCCGGGCCGGGCAGGTTCCGCCAGAAATGTTCGGTCTCAAAGGACGCCCAGCCCGCGGCGTCTGTGGTCAGATGCATGACGGGCATCGACCGACCTTCCCAGAGGCGTACGGCCTGCGGCCAGACAAACATGTACAGCATGGCCAGAAACGGAACCCACAGCAGCATCCGGCTTCGTATCGCTTTGGGACGGATGCGCAGCTTCTTGAGCAACCAAGAGCAAAAATCCTGCAACGCCAGGATGTGGCAACCCCAAGAGCAGAAGAATCGACCAAAAACCATCGTCGCCAATGCGACCAGCAGCATGAAAAGGAACCCGGCCGTGATGATGCCGAGCTCAAACGTGTACATGACCTCGTTGAGCTCGAGCGGGGCCAGCGTGCGCCCTGTGATTTTCCAGTGAATCACATGGGCCACCATCAAGACGTAGACACCCAGTAGGGTCGCGGCCCGCCAGCGCCCATACCGCGAGTGCTCGGGGATGCGAATCGCCTCAGCCGACGGGTGGCCGAGGGCTGATTCACGATTCTGGCTGTCTTTTTGCTGGTGTGATGCCATTGAGGAAACCTTTGCAGAGCCCGTAGCCCCGCGCCCCAGTGCTGACGCCGCCGGCACGCTCCCGGTCCGCGTTCCGATCCCAATCCGTCGGAGGACGCGGCCATGCGCCGCGTCTTACATCCAAACCATCTTACTGACCATCATATAAAGACAATGATATAGATGATTGGCCGGAAGTCAACCGACGGCGAACGGAAACCTTGTGAATTCGCCTCGCTAGGGTAGAGCGGCTCGCTTGCTGGCCCCAGATCGTTCGACGTCAGATTCTGGCACAGGCATTGTCGTGGGCCATCGCAGGAAACGCGCGCCCGGATATGGGCAGGATCGCTGGGCATTTTGGCGCCGTAAGGGAATAAACCCGCTTTTCAACGGGTATATCAGAGCGTATGCTCTCGAAAACGTTCATTTGCGCCCGGAAACGTACGCGTTGATCCGACCGAATCATGGAGTGCTGAGACCAATATGACGACATTGCCCGCAGCCAAGAGCAGCACGCACGCCCAGGTGCGCGAGTATTATGGGACCACCATCGCCAAGACCACCGACCTGCAGACCAGCGCCTGCTGCGTCAACGTAGCTCCACCCACCCATTTGAAGGAAATCCTGGCGGCGTTGGAGCCGGAAATCACGGAGCGTTTCTACGGATGTGGGTCGCCGATTCCGCCGGTGCTCGACGGCAAGACCGTGCTCGATCTGGGCTGCGGGACGGGGCGCGACGCGTACATTTGCTCCAAGCTCGTCGGAGAAACGGGCCGGGTGATCGGCGTGGACATGACCCAAGAGCAGCTCGAAGTCGCCCAGCGGCATCAGGTAGCGCAGGCCAACCGCTTCGGGCACAAGGCCTCTAATGTCTCCTTCCATCTCGGCGCGATCGAGGATCTGGCCGCCGCGGGCATCGAGGATGCCTCTGTGGATGTCATTATTTCGAACTGTGTGATCAACCTTGCCCCGGAGAAACTCCGCGTTTTCTCCGAGGCATTGCGGGTGCTCAAGCCCGGAGGCGAGCTGTTGTTTTCGGACGTGTTCGCCGATCGCCGCATTCCAGAACCCCTCAAGGCCGACCCCGTGCTCGTGGGCGAATGTCTGGCCGGCGCGTTGTACATCGAAGATTTCCGCAGGATGCTGCGAGGTTTGGGCGTTCCCGATTACCGGATTCTGACCAGCCGACCCATGACGATCGGCAACGAAGAAATCGCGGCCAAGCTAGGACCGGTGCGGTTTTATTCGATCACCGTGCGTGCGTTCAAGATCGTCGGTTTGGAGGATCGGTGCGAGGACTACGGGCAGGTCGCCACCTATCTCGGCACGATTGAGCACGACCCTCATTCGTTCGTGCTGGACGATCACCACGAGTTCATCACCGGCAAACCCATGCTCGTTTGCGGCAACACGGCGATGATGCTTTCGGATACCCGGCTGGCACCGCATTTCAAGGTGCAGGGCGGCCAAGAGACGCATTTCGGGTTGTTTGATTGCACGGAAGCGGAGCCCAAGTCCACCGGCGACGCCGACGTGGGCGCGTGCTGCTAGTGAAGAGGATTACGCGTCGGTCGGCGCGTGACGCGGCTTTTCCGGCAGGCGGATGTAGGTCACCTGGGCAACGGCCACGTGTCGGTTGTTGGTGTCATAAAGGTCAACGCCCACTGGACAGAGCGTCCTTCCTACTTTGATCACTTTGGCACGCGCCGTTACGTCGGTCAGGCACGGGGCCAGAAATCGGATCGAGAAATCGGTGGTGGTCAGTGGCTCATCCGGGCCGGTGATCGTCATGATGGCGAAACAGGCGACGCTATCGGCCACGGTTGCCAGCAGTCCGCCATGAAAAGATCGGTAGACCCCGTCAAACGCCGGGTCGTGGGGAACCGAGGCCTCGCAGAATCCCTCCGCAAACTCAATGATCTTGAATTTCAGCGATCCCACTATGGGAATCCCGCTGATTCGATCCAGAATGGCTTGCCCCTTTTCGGGGTTGAACCGGTCCACCAAGGGCGCTCCTTGTTACACTCTTTCGCTCACCGAAAACGCCTTGGGGCCTCGTCGAAGCGGGCGACAATTCCGGTCGGCTCCCAAACCATGTCAACAATGCCCCGGAGGATACCGGAAGATTGCCCACCGTGGCAATCTCGATGGCCGCGGCCGCGTTGCCGGCGTATGCGGCTTGGTGCACCGACGCCCCCGATGCCAGCGCCAGCGTGGCCGCCGCAAGAAGGGCGTCCCCGCAGCCGAGCCGGTCCATAATACGATCTGCGAAGGAGGGAAGTTGATCGCTCTTGAGGCGTCCGGACCATTCAAACGACTGGCGATCCTGGCTCTGCCGCTCAAAAACGACCATACCCCGCTTCTCGAGCGTCACGAAGAGGTGCCTGGCCGAGGTCTGCTCCAGCAGTTGCCAAGCCACAGCGGAAAGGCCCGACTCGTAATCGTTGAGCATGGCGCGCACTTCGCGCTCAGTCGGGCAAAGCAGGTCGGCATGGTTGAAATGAAGCAGGTTGGCGCATCCGCTGCTCACGTCGGCGGTAAGCGTACGCACGTTTTGGCGCAATGAAGGAAGCACACGGGCCAGCAGGCTGCCGGTGATCGTGCCGTAGCCGAAGTCGCAGAAGATAACTGCGTCGGCCAAACGGGATTGTTGCTCCAACACTTGGGCGGCGTGGCGTTCGGAAATCGAATCGAGCGGGCAGCAATGGGCACGGTCCACCTTGAGCACTTTGGTGTCGTCGGCCAGGAATCTGGTTTTTTCCACCAGATTGGGCCTGCTCTCCATCAGATGGGCTTCGACGCCTTCACGGTCAAGAAGCGCGCGGACCATCGTCGTGTCGGCGTCCGCGTCGCCAGCGGCGGAACTGAGAAGAAACGCCTGGGCCCCGAGCGCCTGCACGTGGCGCGCTACAATCGCGGCGCCGCCGACAAAGCGCCGTTGATCTCGTTCGATCAGGCTGAGCACGGGCGCTTCGCTAGCCACACCGTACGCGTCGCACGTCACATAGCGATCCAAGACGATGTCGCCGACGATGAGCACGCGCATGCCCCGAAACCGTTCCACCATGGTCGTAAGCGGATCATTCGCGATTTCGTGTCGAGTGCAGAAAAGGGCAAGCTTGTGGGCATCAAAATCCGCGCTTTGCGGCAAGCGCTCGATCAGCTTGGTGGAGCTGAACACGGTCTCGCCGCTCGAAAAGATCATCCGACCGCCATGAGTCTCCACGACTCGCTTTTCCGTCAGAAACGCGGGGTCAGTGGAATTCTCGTACTCGCGACCCTTGACGTAGACGTCGGGCTTGACCTGTCCAAGGACTTCCGAGGCCGTGGGTTGCGCGGTGACACAGACGAAATCCACGAACATCAGGGCGGCCAGGTTTTCGGCGCGAAGCTCCTGGGGGATGTACGGGCGATCGGCTCCCTTGCCGACATCGGAATCACCGGTGATCGTCACCACCAACACGTCGCCCTGTTGGCGGGCGAACTCCAAGTAGCGAATGTGGCCGGGATGGACAATGTCAAAGCAGCCGTGGCACTGGACGATGGTCTTTCCGGCCGCACGGCTTCGATCCAAGCCGTGAAGCAATCCCTCGATGTTTACGATCTTTCCCTGCAAGTCGGCCGCCATGGAAGAGCATCCACGTTCAAAAGGTCGCTTCGCTTCGCGGCGCGCACGGATCGCGCCGACACACAGACATCTGTATATCGGTCAGATGCTAGTGAAACGGCGACCCAATCCCCGATCCTCGCATGGCGGTGGATTGCTCCGTTGTGGGGGCCGCTGCCCATCGGGCTCCCCCCGAGCCGCATGCTTCAGCTTGCGCGGCCGTCCGTAGCAGCGCGCCACGCGAGTCCTGGGCGCCGCGCGGGCTGAAGCCGCGGCTCGGCGTGGACCACCCGACTTCGAGTTTGCCCGTTTGCCCGTTTGCCCGCACATAGCGCCGTCAATTTGCAAACTTCAGGGGAAGTCCTACCATCCTGCGGCGACGATCACTGGACCGGCGTTGCGGGTGCCCCGCGATCAGCCCCCGCCGTGGCGCGGCTGGCGGAGCTGGGTGTTGGACTGCCCGCAGGTTACTGGATGGCTTGATGCCGATTCCCTGGACATTGCTTCGATATATTTTCCGCGAGATGGGCAAGAGCTTCCTGCTCACCGCCGCGAGCCTGACCGGTGTGCTCGGACTGGGCGGTGGGCTCTTGGAGATGATCGATCTCGGCGAGATCACGCCGGCTCAGCTACTTCGGTTGATGCTCCTCATGCTTCCCGTCGCGGCCGCGCTGACCTTGCCCATGGCGGCGCTGTTCAGCGCTGCGTCGGTCTACGGGCGGCTTAGCGCCGACAATGAATTCGTCGCATGCCGCAGCAGCGGGATCAACCTGCACGTCTTGTTCATCCCCGCGATTGCGCTCAGCCTGGTTTCCGCCATCGTCACCTTCACGTTTACCAGCTTTGTCATACCCGGCATGGTTCGCAACCTAGAGCGCTTCCTGTCAGGCGACATCGGGGCCTTGGTCAAGCAGCGGTTGGACCGGCCCCGGGGCATCACCCTGGGCGGCAAGTACCGGATTACGGCCGATGATATCGAGGTCAACGTCGGGCCCGCAAATGACGTCGTTCTGGGCGGCGTGGCGTTTGTCGAGATCGACGGCGCGGAATGGTCGCGGTACGGCACGGCGCGAGAAGTCCGGTTGAGTTTCCATCGAGAGGACTCGCAGGCGGACGGCTCGAAACTTCAGGTGAGCGGGCGCATGCTCGATCTGAGCTTTTTCGATAGAAGAGACAAGCGATTTTACGAAGAAGCGGTCCGGATTCTCGCTCAAAACACAGTGCCCCAACAGGTCCCCCTCAAACTCAAGTTTCTTACGCTTTGGGAGCTGCTTGAGTATCGGCGCCATCCCGGAACGTGGCGTGAGGTGCGGCAGGAAATGGATCGCCTGCGGACAGCCATGGGCAAGAAGCAGCTTTTCGACGTGCTGTGGAACGACTGGATAGCGGATCACCGGCTCGAAATCCACGACGCGGATTCAGTGATCATCGTAACGCCGGAGCGGGCGGAGCTGGTGGGCGGGGCCGCGGGCATCGAATTGTACGACGCCACCATTGAAGAAACCGTTGACGGTCGGACCCGACACGCATTTGCCCGGCGCGCGGGCCTTGAAGTCGTTCGTGGCGATACGCTCGCCGAGAGTGGGATCATCCTCTCCTCCTATGACGTGCAGCTTGAGAGCGGCGATGAGACCGTGCAACGCAACAAGGAGACCTTCGGCCCGGTTTTCGTTCCTGCCGACGTGGTCGATCGGGTGGCAGCCATGTCTACAGAGGCCTTGCTCGCCGCTGGATCTCAGTTTGAAGATCCCAGGCTCATCGATCGATACGAATCCGCCCAAGCGGCTCAAGGGGAAACGGTTCGGCGGATCGTCGCCACAATCAACGAACGCCTGGCTTTCAGCGTCAGCGTGGTTGTACTTGTGATTCTGGGGGCGGCGCTGGGCATTATATTTCGAGGGGCGCATGTCATGGTGGCGTTTGGCATCAGTTTTGCCCCTTCGCTATTGATCATCATCTCCATCGTGATGGGCAAGCAGATGACCTACAACGCGCCGACGTTTGCCCTGGGGCTGATCGTATTGTGGGGCGGAATCGCCCTGGTCGCCGCGCTGGACACCTGGACGTTGACGCGAGTGTTGCGTCGCTGAAGTACGCGCTAACCCATGATCAATACGCTGGACAAATACATTCTGCGGTCTTTGATCGTGAACTACACCATGGCGCTTTGCGTCATGATCAGCCTGTACATCACACTAGATATGTTCGTCAACATGGATGAGTTCACCGAGCACGGCTACCCGCTATCCGTCGTCGTCGGCAACATCTTCAGCTACTATTGGCCCAACGTTTTTCTCTATTTTTCTCAGCTCTCGGGCGCCATCACGCTGTTCTCGTGCATGGCGGCGCTCGCCCGCATGAGAAGGCTCAACGAGCTGACGGCCATTCTGGCGTCGGGGGTCAGCCTGTTTCGCGTGGCGCGACCGATAATCCTGTTCGGGGTCTGCACGACCGCCCTGCTCGTGGTGGATAACGAGCTGTGCATCCCCTCGGTGGCCCACCTGCTCGCGCGCGATCACGACGACGTGGATGGGACGCGCGCGTACGAGGTGCTGTTTCTCAAAGATCGGGAGGGCGCCTTGCTCTCGGCCGGCGCATTTAATCCGCTCACGCGCGAATTGCACCGCATGCTGGTCTTGACCCGCGACGATGGGGGGAAAATCGTCAAGACCGTCGAGGCTGATCGCGCCAATTGGGAGCCGCCGACCGTTACGCAGCCGATCGGGCGATGGAAACTTCAGCGGGGGCGAAGCGTCATCCGGACCCACGAAACGGGCGACACGTTGCGGCCGCGCGACAGCGTTCGGGAGGAGCCGATCAAGTACTACGAAAGCGATCTCAGCCCCGAAGCCGTGCTCACGCGCCAGGCTGAAGGATGGATTAGCTATCTTAGCCTGAGCCAGTTGCGAGAGCAGGAACGCGCCGGGGTCGCCGCGAGAGCGCCGATCATGCGCGCCAAGCACAACCGGGTGGCCGCGCCGCTGATTAGCCTGGTTTTGTTGCTGCTGGGGATTCCGTTCTTTCTTGATCGATCACCGGCCAACGTGCTCGGGGATACGGGGAAATGCCTGCTCGCCTGCGGGGGCTGCTACGTTACGAATTTCGTCATGCAGAGTTTGCGACCGGAAACGGAGACCGCGCTGATGGCTTGGATACCGATTTTCGTGTTTGCCACGGTGGCGATGGTGCTCATCGACCGCATTCGTACCTGACCGGGCGTGTAGCATCGGGCGTGTAGTATCGGGGCGTTACGCCGGTTCTTGCCGCTTGGCAGCTCGGGGTCGCTGAAACTTGGTTCGAAGCAGGTTGCGGCGGAGTTGGTGCTGGCGGCGTCGTTCTCGATAAACGGAAACGCTCCAACGTACCGAGAAATAGGTCAAAATGGCAAGCGTGATCCCCACCACCAAGCACCCGACCCAAAGCTCCTCGCCCAACCCGATCAGTACGTGGTAGAGGCTCGACCAGAATTCGGCGTCGAGGATGCTCGCATCGGCGGCGAGCACGGAAAGTCGCTGTATTTCTTCCGCGCGATCAGGACCGCCGGCGGGCAGAACGAACTGCCCCACGCGGAGGCATCCCCAATAGATCGGAACCAACGTCGCGGGATTGGTGATCCACACGATTGGCACGCAAACCGCCTTGTTGGCTCGGAAAATGGCCGCAATGCCAATGGCGATCAACGTTTGAAAACCGACCAGCGGAAGCAGCGCGACGAACATGGCGATGCCGCACCCCAACGCGATCACGTGCGGTGAATCGTTCGCGTGAAGCACCGTGTTCAGGAGAAACCTGCGAATTCTATGCCGAATCTGCGCCAATGCGATGCCCTTTTTTCACCACCCTTGATCCAAATACTCTGACCGGCATGGGCCGATCGCGTTCTCCACCCCATCATATTATCGACTAAGCATCGGCCTGTCTGCGCGATCCTTGATTCGCGCGATCCGTTACTTTTGAGTTTTGCGCGTTGCCGGATCAAGCCGCTGCATCACCGCGGCGGTAATCATCTCGACGCTGAGATCCCGCATGCACTGATGCTGATGCACGCATTGAGCCAGCCGGCGAAGATAGCACGGAGAACACGCCAGATCGAGCCGAATCACGTCTTCCAATCGCTTATACGGGCCTGTTTTCATGGGGTTTGTGGGGCCGGTGATGCAAATCAACGGCGTGTCCTGGGCTGCACCCAGGTGCATCGCGCCGGAATCATGGCCCACCACGCAGTCCACCTCGCTCAGCATGGCCGACAGCAGGGGAAGCGACGTGCTGCCAGCCAGATTGAGCGGTGGCGAAGCACAGGCCCGCCCAATCCCCGCACACAAGTCCACGTCTTCCGGTCCGCCGACCAGTACGCAACGGATATCGGACGTTGCCTGCAAACGGTCGATGGTCTGGGAGAATCGCTCGGGCAGCCAGACTTTGGTTTCCCACCGCGCCCCGGGGACGACGGCCACCCATCGCGAGGCCTTAGCCGCACCGTTTCTTCCCAGCAGCCCCTTTGCCTCCTGCTCGCTGGCAGCATCCCGACCAAGTTCGAAGCGAATCGGGACATCGGCAAAACCGAGCCGTGGCGCCACGAGCCAGTTCCGCGTGACCGCGTGCATGTTTTCGCACGTCGGCTTGAGGTGGTGGTTGTAGAATATCCAAGCGCCCTCTCGGGCGTCTCGAAATCCGATCCGAGCTGCCGCGCCTGTGGCACGTGCCAGGAATCCTGATCGGAACAATCCTTGGAGATCGACGACCAAGTCGTACCGCCGTTGCCGCAACGAGCGAAGAAACCGCGTGAACTCCTTTGTGGCCGACCAGCTCCGGCCCACCCGACCATATCTCTTGCGGTCGAAGGGGATCAGCTCGCTGATTTGGGGGTGGTTGGCCAGCAAGGGAACAAACGGCTTGCCGATGAGCCAGTCGATTTGGGCGTGCTCAAACCGATGCCGCAACCCATGCAAGACGGGCAGCGCGTGGATGATGTCGCCCAGGGAACTGGGTTTGATCAGCAGAATCCGCTCGAAGGGCCGAGTCCGAAGGTGTTCGTCACGCAACGCCGCACGCCCTCTCGCGATGATCAGAGCCTGTTGTTGTGTCAAGCATGTCTTGAGTCGTTGACGCAGCACTCATCCCGAAAAATGGCCCACCGATCCGGCTCCACGAGCACCTGATTGGGGCGAAACCTTGCCTTGTACGACATCGTCGCGCAGTTGGCAACGTAGAAGCCAAGGTAGTAATACGCAAGCCGGTTGCGGCGGGAATAGTCGATTTCCCAAAGCGCCGAGTACGTGCCCAGGCTTCGTCGGCTTTCGTCTGGTTCGAAGAACACGTACACGCTGCTCAGCCCGTTGGGGCAGACATCGGCGATGCTCACGGCGATCAGCGTACCTGAAGCGTAGTACGCGAATTCCAGGGTTTCCATCGGCGAGTCGTAGAGGAATTCTCGCAGCGCCTCCGTCGTCCGCGCCATCGCGCCGTCATGCTGGTAGTCGAGGTAGCGGCGGAACAATCGAACCCGAACGGCGTCTAGCCGGGGCACGCCGACGACCACCTCGACATCACGATTGGCGCGACGCACGCGGCGCATGGATCGCGTCGGGTGAAATCGATCGACCAGAACGCGGATTTGCTGACACGCCCGACACCCCCGGCAGACCGGCCGATACACCACCCGGCCACTCCGGCGAAAACCGTGCGCCATCATCGCTTCATATATTTCTCCCGTCAGCCCGTCCGCCAGATAGGCCTCGCTGCGGGATTGAAGCCCGGGCAGGTAGGGGCACGGACTTTCCGGGCTCACCGCGCGCAGCGGCTCGCTCTCCTCTTGCGAAGATGCAAATTCGTTGGATGGCCCGGGATCCTGGTTCATGAGGGTGACGATGTATTGTAGGAGGCCGCTCAGGTACCGGGCAACAGGATTCCGGGCCGGACGTACTCGGCAATCCAAACCAGCAAAGGAGGCAGGAAGATGCCCGGAAGCATGTCCGCCACGGGAATGACCTTGATCTCCAGAATCATCAGGGCCGTCGCCAGCAAGACCACGCCGCCCACTATGGTCATCAACTGAATCGAAACCGGGTCGAGCGGTTCGGCGACGGCCATGGCCAGCAGGGAAAGACCGCCTTGAAACGTGAGCACGGTCAACACGCTCGTGAGCACGCCCCATCCCAATGCGGATGCCAGGGCCATCGAGCAAAAACCGTCGAGCACCGATTTGATGTAGAGGTAGCTCGGATCCCCGTGGGCCCCATTTTCGAGGCATCCGAGAAGCGTGAGCGGGCCCACGCAAAAAATGACGCTGGCCGTTAGGAATCCTTCCGCGAAGGCGCGGCCGTCCTGTTTTGAGAAGCGGCCGTGAATCCACTTCCCGAGTGATTCCACGCGATCGTGAAGCCGCAGCGCCGTTCCCAGAATCGACCCCAAGACCAGCGAGCCGATCATGACCATCGCCAGGCGGGCGCCGTACGTCTGGCCGTCGGCCATTTGGGGCCCGAATTCCCGCACCGTGTCGGCGAAACGAAGCACAGAGGCATCGATCCCGAGCGTGATGGTGACGAGTCCGAGCGTCGTGAGGACGATCAACCGATAACGCTGAGCCACCTTGCCGGCGATCGAAAGCCCGGCCAGGCTACCGACCGTGACCGTCGCCACGTTGACCATTGTACCGGAAAGAGCCGACCAGATCGTATCCAACGTGAACCTCTCAATACGGCCTGATGCGCGGTCCGCACCCGCCCAAAGCCGAAGATGCTACAAGCTCAAGCCTACGCCATACCGGAAGCATGACAATAACCGCCGGTCTTGTTCTCATCATCTTAAAACACTCCCTTGTGC
>CAZYXP010000004.1:30071-39150 GCA_964651325.1 uncultured Phycisphaeraceae bacterium | reverse complement strand
AGGAAAATCCGCCATTCGCGAAGTTTCGCGGGATTTCGATCAAATCGGCGCAGCGCGTATAGCACCAGAGAGGAACGCCACCACCAAGGCACGAAGACGCCAAGAGGAGGAGAGGGTGGGGATTGATGGGGTTGGTGAGGCGCGAGGTTTCGGGCAGGGAGGAAGAGGTCCGCGGGCTTGCGCCCTCGGCTCTGATGCGATTATCGAGCGCGCTTTCGGGCAATGGCTCTGCGTAATTCGGCTAGGGTCAAGGTGTTGACAATGTCGCTCTTGCGGGCGGCGCCGCGGCGGGCGGTCATGATGCCGAAGCGCAGAAACGCAAAGCTGTCGGTGTGGTGGGCATCAGTGTTGATGGTGAGCATCACGCCGCCGTCGATCGCCTGGCGCACGTGCGCGTCCTTCAAATCCAGCCGGTACCAGCTTGCGTTGATCTCCAGAAACGTGGCCGTGCGCTTGGCGGCGGCGATCACCGCGCGCATGTCCATCTCCATCGGGGGGCGCTTGTTGATCAGCCGACCGGTGGGGTGGCCGATCGCCGAAACGTAGCGATGCTCCATCGCAGAAATCGTCCGCTCGGTCGGGCTCAGCTTGGCCTTGCCGCCGGCAGCCGCCTTTCCTTCCGGGCTCCCTTTTCCGCCCGGGGCCGCTTTCCCCCCCGGCCCCATGGCCGCGTGGATGCTGGCGACGACCCAGTCGGTTTGCGCGAGGATTTCTTCGGGATAGTCCATGGCGCCGTCGGGCAGGATGTCGCATTCGCACCCGACGAGGATTTCGATGCCTTCGATCTGCTGGTTGGCCCGGCCAATGGCGGCGATGTGTTGCTCCATGCGCTCGATGCTCAGGCCGTTGGCGATGGTCGAGCTTTTGGAATGATCGCAAATGGCGATGTATTCATACCCGCGAGCCTTGGCGGATTCGGCCATTTCCTCGATGGTACACTTGCCGTCGCTGGCGATGGTGTGCATGTGCAGATCACCGCGGATGTCGGCAACGGTGACCAGATCATCAAATTCGGCAAGGCCCGACGCGCCGCCGAATTCGTACCGATCCTCGCGCAGCTCCGGCGGAATCCATTTCAAATCCAGCCGCTCGTAGATTTCCGCTTCCGTCTTCCCCGCGAGGCTTTGATCGCCATCGAACAGGCCATACTCATTGAGCCGCCAACCTCGCTTGACCGCCCGTTCGCGAAGCCGGACGTTGTGTTCCTTCGAGCCGGTGAAATATTGCCAGGCCGCGCCGAACGAATCGGCCTCAACGGCGCGAAGATCAATCTGAAGCGCCCGCCCGTTGGCCATGTCGACTATGACCGAACCTTTTGTATTCCCCGAAGCCAACACCCGCGTGACCGGCTCCAAATGCACGAATCGATCCACGATCTCCTTACCGCAAGCGCCCGCGCGAATCGCGCAGAGCAAATCGCCATCCCCGCTGGTTTCCTGCCCCCTTCGAACGGACCCGGCAATCTCCACGCGATCTACGTCCGGAAACGCGCCGACCATCGCGGCGATTTTCTCCAGCGTCATCATCGTTTCACCAAGCCGGGTTCGCCCGCCGCTGCTTTCGAGAAACGCGATGCCGTCGGTGATTCTTTGAATGCTGGTCTTGCCGAACCCCTTGAGCGCGTCCAGCTTGCCGGCGGCGATGGCCTCCTTCAGATCGGCCATGCCCGTGATGCCGAGTTCATGATGAAAGATCGCGACTTTCTTGGGGCCTAGCCCTTGGATTTCCAGAAGTTGCGGCAGCCCGGCCGGTAGCTTGGCCATGAGCTCATCCAAGACATCGATATGCCCAGTCTCGATGAATTGTACGATGCGCTCGGCCGTGCCCTTGCCGATGCCGGGCAGGTTTTCGAGCTTTCCGGTCGCCATGAGTTCGGCCACGTCGTCGGTGCAGTCTTTCACGGTGCGCGCGGCCCGGCGATAGGAATTGACGCGGAAGCCCTGCGCGCCGTCTATTTCGAGCAAATCGGCCGTACGCTCGAACGCCCTGGAGATTTCATTGTTGATCATCGGAGTGTCCTTTCTGATCCCATTGTAGCGTTAGGTTTGTTGTTGGGGGTGGCCTTGGGGTGTGTTCGGCTGGGGCGATTTTGGCTTGAGGCCCGCTCGGGCCGGCCGCTTCCTGACGGGCGCGGTTCGGTTGGACATGTGCGGCCGCGCGGGCTGAAGCCCGCGGCTCGGGTGGAAGAGGCCCGCGGCCCGAGGGCCGGATGCCCGCGATAAACCGCTTCGGCTGTTGATTGCCGAAGCGGTGTCCTGGAAACCACCCCCAAGGGGACTCGAACCCCTGTCGCCGGCATGAAAAGCCGGTATCCTAGGCCACTAGACGATGGGGGCATCACGATGCTGTATCGGCCAGGCGGGGCCGAAATCGTCAGGGCGGAATGGTAATGAGGTCTCCGGATTGCGTCAACGACCCGCCGCCTCGGGGGTATAATGAATTGTGGCCCGTGGTTTTGGCTTCGACCTTGTGATGGCAGCGGCAGGACCGCTCGTCTCCGCATTTTTTCTCGATATAGGGTTCTCCCCATGATCCATGCTTCTCACTCTTGCCTCAAAACGCGCGTCGTACACGCCCTAACCGTTGTAGCCGCAATCTCCGCGGCTCTGTCCCCGGCCATCGCAAGGCCGCCCGAGAATGGTGGCAAGGGCATAGTCAACGTCTATTGCAGCGTAGACGAGGGGTTCGCCCGCGACATCTTGGAGCGATTCGAGAAGCAGACGGGGGCAAACATCGCGGTCACGTTTGATTCTGAAGCCGGTAAGACGACGGGGCTGTTCAACAAGATTGTGGCCGAGTCGCGAAGCGGGCGGCCGCGTGCCGACGTCTTTTGGTCCAGCGAACTGTTCAACACGATCCTGCTCGCCCGTAAAGGGTTGCTCTCGCCATACCAGCCGAAGACAGCCGCCGACATCCCTGAGCGATACAAAGACAAGAATCACTTATGGACCGCCCTAGCCCTCCGCGGCCGGGTGCTTGCGTTTGATCCCGCCAGAGCCTCGCCCGAGGAAGGCACCATCCGCTGGGAGGATATGGCGCAACCAAGCATCGCCAAATACACCGTCATAGCCAACCCACTTTTCGGCACGACGCGAGGCCATGTTTCCGCCATGTTTGCCCTCTGGGGGCCCAAGCGCGCCCGCGCGTTTCTTCAGAGCTTCCGCGATCATGGAGGGCAAATTGCAGATGGCAATAGTACGGCGGTACGTCGGGTGATCTCCGGCCAAGCCGCGTTTGCCGCCACCGATACCGACGACGTGTTCGTGGCTCAAAAGACCGGCGTCGCGCTGGAGTTCGTTTATCCCGATATGGGCGACGGCGGCACGCTGCTGATTCCTTGCAGCGTCGCCCTCATCAAGGGCCGGCCGGACAACGCGGCCGCCCGGAAGCTCGTTGATTATCTGATCTCGGCGGACGTGGAGACTCTGTTGGCCAAGAGCGATTCGCACAACATCCCGGTACGCCAGGCGCTTCGCAATCGGCTGGACATGCAGCTTCCGCCGGAAACGAGCATCGGTTTCGACAAGATCACCGACGCGATGGAAACGGCCATGGAAGCCGTCCGCGAAATCCTGCTCCGGTGAACACGACCCCTTTTTCTCGACCGGCGGCGACAGTGGCCATCGCCCTGTTTGTGGTCGCCGTGGCCTATCCGACCGGAGCGCTCGTGTGGACGTGCGCCGGCGAGCATGCCGCGGTCGGTTTTTCGATCCTTTGGTCCCCGAGGCTGCTCGGCTTGCTTTGGCGGACGCTTTGGATGGCGTCCGCGGCCACGTTTCTTTCCCTGTTGCTGAGTGTTCCCATCGTTGCGCTGAGCGGGCGGCAGCTATCGCCAGGCCTGCGTCTGGGCTCCATGGCACTCCTCGGCGCGACGCTTCTCTGCACGCCGATGGTCTATGCCTTCGGCTGGCAGCAGATCTTGCCGCAACAGATGCCGCCTGGGTTGCGTTGCATTTGGACATGGTCGCTTTGGGCCTGGCCCGTTCATGCCATCATTCTGTCGGCGGGGTGGAGACAACGAGGGGTAGACTCGCTGGAGGCCGCGCTGCTGGAAACGAGCCCGCTGCGCGCCTGGCGGCACACGATCCTGCACGCGATGTCCCCGTCGATCGGCCTTTCCGTTTGTGTGGTGTCTGTGCTGCTTTTTTCCGAGTATTCCGTACCGCACACGTGCGGACTCGCGGTGTACGCCACCGAGCTGCTTTCATGGGCCTCGCAATCAACCCGCGCGACCGATTCTCTGATTCCCGCGCTCTGGTCGCTGCTGATTACCGCCATGTTCCTCGCGATCGCGCTTCGTTTTTGGCGCAGGCATTGCGTGAGCCAAGAACAACTCATTCGCAAGAACACGTCACGCGCCTCCGGGATGGGCTGGATCACCGCCGCCGCTGTTGTGCTGCTGCTATCCTGGCCGATTCCGATTGGATCGCTTGCGATGAGACTTGGCTCCGTCGCCGAATTCCGCGACGCGGTCGCGGTCTACGGAGGGGACGTTGGGGCCTCGCTGGGGATCGGAATCCTGGCCGGAGTTGGAGTCGTGACGATAGGCGTCGGCATGATCGGTCTTCGCGGCACGCGCCATATAGCGCTGTGCTGGTCGCTCCTGTTCGGTGCGTTGCCCGGAGCCCTGATCGGCGTCGCGCTGGTTCATGGTTACAACCACACGCTGACGGGTTGGATGTACGATCACTGGCCGATTCTCGTCGTCGCCTACACCGCGCGTTTCGGCTGGATCGGACTGGCCGCAGCGCTCATCATCAAGCCTAAGCAGGCCGATCGCCTCGTCGAGCAGGCCCAAATCGACGGCGCTTCGGGCGGACAGATTTTGCGATACCTGATTATCCCGATGCGGACGTCGCTGCTGCTGGGCGTCGTCCTCGTCGTGGCCGCCTTGTCGCTGGGCGATGTGGCCGCGTCCTCGCTGGTTCGTGTTCCCGATTTCAGTCCCGTCGCCCACATCATCATCGAAAAGTTTCACCGCTTTGAGGATGGCATGTTGATCTCGCTGAGTCTTATCATCGCGGCCATCAGCCTCCCCGGAGCGATCCTCATGGCGATGGCCTTCCGCCACGAACCCGATTGACGCGAGGCGTCCAAAGAGTTTTCACCACCAAGGCACAAAGACACCAAGGAGGAGAAAGGTGCAGCTTGCCGAGGTCTTTTTCGACTTTGGACCTTCGACCTTTGACTCTTTTCCTACAATCTTCAAATCTTCCCCGAACCCCGTCCGAACCGTCGAGCATACCTATCTTCTAATCCTTTGTGCCTTGGTGGTTGATACATCCTCCCCGTCATCGCGCCGACCAATCGCGTGCTTTCCTATTCTCCGTTGCCTCGGTACGATCCGGACATGCCCGTAATATCCGTTTGCGATCTGACTAAGGTGTACCGCGTCTTCCAGAAGGCGCAGGGCTTGCGCGCCTCCGTCAAGTCGATTTTTCGCCGGAAGTACAAACAGGTCCGCGCCGTTGACGGCATCAGCTTTGACATTGAGCCGGGCGAGATGGTCGGTTTTCTCGGCCCCAACGGCGCCGGCAAGACGACCACACTCAAAATGCTCAGCGGGCTGATCTACCCGACCGCCGGAAGTGCGGAGGTCTTGGGCTTTACGCCCTGGCATCGCAAGAACGAATACCGCCGCCGATTCGCGCTGCTCATGGGCCAGAAAAACCAACTCTGGTGGGATCTGCCCGCGGCCGAGTCCTTTCGGCTTCATAAGGAAATCTATTCGCTCGAGGACAAGCCCTACAATCGCGTCCTCGATGAATTGACGGAGTTGCTGCAAATCGGTGAGCTGCTGCATCAACCCGTGCGCGAGCTTAGCCTCGGCGAACGCATGAAAATGGAGCTTGTCGCCGCCCTGCTCCACGCCCCGGAAATTCTCTACCTCGACGAGCCGACCATCGGGTTGGACGTAGTGGCGCAGACCAACATCCGGCAATGTCTGCGGGAATACAACCGCCGCCGCGGCGTGACGATCATGCTCACCAGCCATTACATGCAGGACGTTGAGGCCATCTGCGACCGGATTATCGTCATCAACCACGGTCGGATCATCTTCGACGGCAAGCTGGCCGCAATGATGGACCGCTTCGCCGGGTACAAAATCCTCACGATTCGCTTCCGCGGCGGCGCCATCCCCGAAGGGCTGGATGAACTCGGCGACGTGGTGGACATCTCGCCGCCCAACGTCAAGTTTCGATTGCCCCGCGGCTCGGCGGCGAAGCAGGCCGCCCAAGTTCTCGATCGCTACGACATCGAAGACATCACCATCGAAGACCCGCCAATCGAAGAGGTCATCGCGGAAGTCTTTCGCGAACCGGCCGACGAAGACGACCCCGCCCGGCTCGAACAGGAGCCGGCCGGTGCGTAAGTACTGGATCGTCTTCAAAGTCGCGCTTTCCGAACGATTGGTCTACCGCGCCGACTTTTTCATCGCCACGTTTCTGCGGTTCATCCCCATCATCACGACGATCCTGCTTTGGGACGCCATCTTCACCGGGGCCGGGGCACAGCGCGTCGGCGGTCTGGCGTACGGCCAGATGGTCAGCTACTACCTGCTGATTATGATCACGCGGGCGTTCGGCTCCATGCCGCGGCTTGCCTCGGGCATCGCCGTCGACATCCGCGAGGGCGAGCTTCGCAAATACCTGCTGCAGCCGATCGATTACTTGACGTATACCATCACGCTCCGCGTCGCCCACAAGCTCGTCTATTTTCTGATGGCCGCCATTCCGTACGCGCTGGTCTTTTGGCTCTGCCGAAGCTATCTGCCCGGCTGGCCCAACGCGGTGCAATTCCTGCTGGGGCTGGCCACCTGCGCGCTCGCCTTCCTCATGGGCTTCGCCGTCAGCACGCTGCTCGGGCTGCTGGGTTTCTGGTTCCTGGAGGTGGCGAGCTTCCTGAGTTTGTTCATGGGGGCGCAGTATTTCCTAAGCGGGCATATGTTTCCGCTGAGCCTGCTGCCCGAAGGCGTGCAGAGCGTGGTGACCGTGCTTCCCTTTGCTTACGAGACGTACTACCCGACGCTGATTCTGCTGCAAAAAGTCGGCACGGGCGAGGCGCTCCGAATCATCACTATCCAAGCCGTTTGGGTGGCCGTGCTGGCCTTATCGATGCGCGTGATGTGGCACCTCGGCCTGCGCCGCTACGCCGCGTTTGGAGGATAGCTTCGTGATCGCAAGGCACGCCCGCATACTCCATCGATTCCTGCTCAACAGCCTCATCCGAGAGATGACGTTTCGCGGACACTTCGTGGTGCAGATGGTCGGCCACGTGCTGTGGCTGGGCATGTTGCTGATCTTTGTCGGCGTGATTTTCAATCAGACCACCGACGTGCGCGGCTGGTCGCGGGATCAATACGTCTTTCTTCTCGGCACGCACATGATCGTGGTCAGCATTTTCGAGACGTTTTTCTTCGGCAACTGCTGGCGCGTCAGCGTGCTGGTTCGGACCGGGGATATGGACTTCGTGCTGGTCAAGCCGGTCAACACGCAGTTCCTGCTCAGCCTGGAACGGATCGACTACGCTTCGCTGGCCAACGTACCGGTCGGCGCGGCCATGTGCGTGTACGGCGCATGGGATCAGGCGGCTTCGATCACCGCGGCCAAGTGCGCGATCTTTGTCGTGCTGATCGGGGCAGGTGTGATGATTCTCTATTCATTGCTCTTCATGTTCGCCATCACCAGCGTTTGGCTGATCCGGGGCACCGGCGTCGATCATCTCTGGTTCTATGCGGTAAGTCTGGCACGCTACCCGGCCGACATCTACCGCCGCTTCGCCGGTGGAATGCTGTTTTTCGCGCTGGTCTATGTCATTCCCGTTTTGATGGTCTCCAACCTCCCCGCCAACGTCATGGTGCGCACGTTTGAACCGGGCCTGGTCGCCTACATCATCCTCATCGCGTTCGTGCTCCTGGGCGCCTCGACGGCCGTGTTTCGATTCGCCCTGCGCCACTACCGCTCGGCAAGCAGTTAAGAACACCGCGACGCTCGTACAGCGGCGCAGAGGCCGCTTCGATCCAGCGAGCGCCCTGAGCCGCGGGCTTCAGCCCGCGCGGCGTTACGGTGTTGGCCCAACAACCGTACCCGAGAAATGGAACTGACCTAAACCTGAATGCAACTCGAAAGAAATGATGCCACGCGCAACCGTCCCTCGCCATCGGCGTCGCGCAGGGCTTCCAAATGCTCGCCACCCTGGATCACCCATAGCTCCTTCGGATCGCTAGCGGCCTTGTGCAGCGCAATCGTCTGTCGGTGGTCGCAAATCCCGTCTGCCGTCCCCGTGATGAAGAGTTTTGGCATGGTCGATCCGTTGCCGACGAATTCCATCGGATCCAACCCCGCGCCCACCAGCATTTTCGTGAACGGCGCAACCCCCCACAGAAACAGCGACTGCCGGCAAACAAAACCGGCCGCGCCGCGATAGCTCGAAAAAGCACCTTCGAACACGGCGCCCGCGAGATCGTGCCGCTGCGAAGCCACCACGATCCCCACTGACGCCCCCAAGGATTGGCCCAACAGCACGACGCGCTCGGGCGCCACATCGGACCGAGAGCGGACGTACTCGACAGCGGCGTGGGCGTCGGCGATCGTCCCGGCCCGGGTCGGCTCGCCTTCGGATCGTCCGAACCCTCGGTAATCAAACACCAAGACGTTCCACCTCATCGCTGGAAGCCACGCGACGAATTTGAAGTGCCCGGTAATGTTGCCGCCGTTGCCATGACAGTGAACAACGGTCCCCTTGGCCTCGCCCGCGGCGGGAAAAAACCAACCATGCAGCGTGAAGGCGCCGCTCGCAAAGTGGACGGACTCGTAGGGAAGATCAATTTCTTCCGGAGCACCGTAGACTTCTCGCGAAGGATGATAGAACCAGCGATCTCCAGCGATTTTCTGCACGGCGCATCTTTAGCAAAAGGAACCAACCAAGGCAACCCCGTGAACCGCACCAGGGAGCGTGGCCCAATCGGCTGCGGGCACCGTTCAGAGCACAGGGCGCAAGCCCTGTGACACGGGCGGGCAAAACCGTCGGGCTCGCTTTCGCGCAGGATGTCCGAGGGCTAGCGCCCACGGCTCTGAGT
>CAZYXP010000004.1:25672-29971 GCA_964651325.1 uncultured Phycisphaeraceae bacterium | reverse complement strand
CGCGCAGGATGTCCGAGGGCTAGCGCCCACGGCTCTGAGTGGGTCGTCCGCGGGCTGGCGCCCCGCGGTTCACTCCTTGGCCTGCGCGACAAGCAGATCCGCCAGCCGGGTCGGCTCGGGCAAGCGATATCCCACGCAGCATGCCATCGTCACATCGACCGCCGTTTGCAGCGAAACGCGATGCCCGATGCTCACGTAGATCGGCTTAACTCGGTCGCGCGTGCGGAGGACCATCCCGATGCAATCGCCGTCATCTTCGAGTAGGGACACCGATCCACGCCTGAATCCGGGCGGCGTTTCTTCTCCGACGAGCAGGCTCTTGGCACAACCGATGCTGGGCCGGTCGATAAGGATTCCAACGTGGCAGGCCAATCCAAATCGACGCGGGTGCGCGAATCCCTGCCCATCAAAGAGAAATGCGTCTGGATTGGTCTTGATCTTGCGCAAAACCGCTAGCACGGCCGGGGCTTCGCGAAACGACAACAAACCGGGAATGTAGGGAAAGCGAACCGCCCGTCGGACGACATGTTGCTCGACCACCGCTTGCGCGGCCACATCCCACACCACCGCCCCGGCGATGCAGGTCTTAGCGTCACGCGAAAAAGCCAAGTCGGTCCCGGCCACTAGCCGAAGACGGCGAATCCTGCCTCTGGTGCGTACCAGCCCTGCAAGCTCGTGTTGAAGTTCAACGGCCGTTTGCGGCGAAACGACCCAGGAATGCGGAGCCTTGCGCGTCTTCACGCCCGTTGCTTCCCTCACCAGTTGCGCTACGCTGCGCGTCCAAATCCAAGGCCACTAGCTCGAGATAGGAACGACAAGCTCAATAGGATCCCCCGCCGGCGCTTGATCATTCGCGCGATGACACGTGAAGAAGCGTCTCGCGATCTCCGAGCGTCACTTTGGCGGTTCGCTTGATCTTTTCGCGCAGAAAGGCAAGCGTGATGGTGGATCCAACGGGCTTGTACTGAATCAGGCGAACCAACTCGTCCGAATTGGCAACAGCCTGACCATCGACGGAGACCACAATATCCTCCGCCTTGAGCCCGGCGCGGCCGGCCGGTCCATCCGGAGGGGAGATTCTGGAAATCAACGCACCGCGTGCCGCCAACGATCGCGCTACCCGACGTGACGTCGGCGGTGGAACCGGCCCGACCTCTACGCCGAGAAAACCGTAACGAACCTGCTCCCCGGCTTGCAGCGTTTGCAGAATCCGAATCGTGTCCTCGTTCGCCGGAATCGCAAATCCCGCGCCTTCATTGACGCCCGAACTCGTCTCGATGGCCGTCACCACCCCGATGAGCTCTCCTCTCAGGTTGAACAAGGGTCCACCGCTGTTGCCCGGATTGATCGCGGCCGAGGTCTCGATCAGGTTTCCGTAGTACTCGGTTTGAGAATTGCCCACGAGCGGGCCGGTCATCTCGCGACCCAGCGCTGTAACCGTGCCCCAACTTACAGACGTGTTTCCGTCGCGATTGGCCAGGCCAAACGGATTCCCGGCCGCAAAAGACCACTGATTCGGTCTCACCTTGGACAGATCCGCAAACCGAATCGGCTTGAGCCCGCGCACCTCGATATGCAGCACGGCCAGGTCACGCCGGCGGTCGGCGGACAAGATTTCCGCATCATGCGTGCTGCCGTCGCTCAGCGTGACGGTCACGGCGTCCGCATCTTCGATCACGTGGAAATTCGTGCCAATGTCGCCGCTGGAGGAAAGCACAAACCCGCTTCCTTGGCTGTAGCTCCTGCGGTTGTTTCGCGAGCGACCCTCGCCGCTAACCACCAAGTAGGTTCGAACGGCCACAACACTTGGGCGAACCTCGTCGGCCAGTTTGACAAAAGCACGCTCCAACGCCTTGAGGTCGGCAAGATCGTACTGCCCGCGCGCCTGTGCGGAATCAGAGGAAAATGTGAGGGAGCTGATCACGACCAGAACGATCATGATCGGAGAACCATTCTTGCACCCTGCCAAAACGCGTTTGTTTGTCATTCCACTTCTCCTCAGATCTGCTGGACCCGCCCAAAGGCCAAATGAACCGGGTTGTCGTCTCTTCTCGGCATTATAGTGCAGCAAACTCGCGGATGGCCAATAAATTTCCCCGAGTCACGCCGCCACGGCCCATAAGCATAGACGAATGCGTCCCGCCAAAGACCATTGTGCCACGGGTCACAATAGCTTCCAGACTTCGCTATAATGGGTCTCCAGACCACGGTGCGCCGCTCAGACCGATGGCTGGCGGCTTGGCCGGCGATTCGGACACGTCCTCTAACCAATCAGGACGATCCAAACCGCCGTGACCGATCAAATAACGCGAGAAACAGACCTGAAAACGCGGAAAACGAGTGAACGAGACAACATTTGACAAACTGGAGTTTGGCCGCATCCGAGAGGCGTTGGCAAAATGCTGCGCCACATCCATGGGCAAGAAGCTGGCGCTTTCCCTCTCGCCCACCCGCAAGCCGAAGCTCGTCAGACAGTGGCTGACCCAGGCGAAGGAGCTGTTGAACATCGCGGAAGAGGTGTCGCTTCCCCCGATGGGCGGCATGTTAGACGTCCGAGAACAGGTCCGCGCAACCGCGTTCCCCGCGCCGTTGGAGCCTGAGGCGCTGGCTGCCATTTCTGAGACACTATCGTCCACGGCCCATCTGTGCGCCTGGTTTGACAGAATCGTAGACCGCGCCCCTTCGCTTGCGGCATTGCGTCAGCGCATTTCCGACCTCAGCTTCATAGCAGAAGTCATCAACGAATCCATTGATGCCAAGGGCGAGGTTCGCGACTACGCCACGCCCCAACTCGCGCGCATCCGCAGCTCGATCGAATCCACGCGCGGCGGCATCAAGAAAGCCTTCGATCGCATCATCCGCCAGAGTTCGCTGGCCAGATACCTCCAGTACGGCGGCTCTACGTTTCATGGCGACCGCATGGTGCTACCGCTCAAAGCGGAGCACCGCGGACGCATCACCGGCATCATCCACCGCACCTCCGACAGCGGATCGACCCTCTTCGTTGAGCCCTCCGAGTCGGTCGAGCTGAACAACACGATCATGCGGCTGCGGGAACAGGAAAGCAAGGAGATCACGCGCGTGTTGCGTATGCTGTGCCAGCGCATCGCCGCCAATGCAACGATGATTTTACAGACGCTGCAAGCGATTGCCACGCTCGATCTGATCGCCGGAAAATGCCGCTATGCCCAGAAGCGAAGCTGCACCTGCCCCACCATCAGCACCGATGGCCTCCTCGACATTCACGACGCGCGCCATCCCGTGTTGCTCGAACTGTTCGACGCCGAGGATCCGTCGGACCGACCACGCCCGGTGGTCGTGCCCATCGATGTCCGCCTCGGCGACGACTTCGACGTCCTGATCATCACCGGGCCTAACACCGGCGGAAAAACCGTGTCCTTGAAAACCGTGGGACTCCTGGTGCTCATGACTCAATGCGGGATCCCCATTCCCGCCGGAGCCGGCTCCACCATGCCGGTCTACAACGACATTTTTACCGACATCGGCGACGAACAGAGCCTTCAGCAGTCGTTGAGCACGTTTAGCTCGCACCTGACGAACTTGCTTTCCATCTTGAGCAAAAGCGGCCCCAAGACGTTGGTGCTCATCGATGAACTCGGCGCGGGCACCGACCCCGACGAGGGCGCCGCCATTGGTCGGGCCATCATCGCGGAAATCATGAGGCTCGGCTCCCACGCCATGGTGTCCACGCATCTGTCCGCATTGAAGGCTGTGGCCTTCACCACCCAGCGCGTCGACAACGCCGCCGTCGAATTCGACCCGCAATCACTCAAGCCCACCTATCGCCTGCGCATGGGTGAGCCCGGCAACAGCAACGCCCTGATCATTGCTAAACGCCTCGGCATGCCCGCACGGCTGGTCAAACTCGCCAAGGGGTTTCTCGCCGACGAATCCCGCGTGCTAAACGAAGCCATCGCCGGAACGCTTCAGTCCAGGCGCCAGGCGGAAGAAGCGCGCAAAATAGCGCGCGAGGCCGCCATGGCTTCCGAGCAAAGCCGCCGAGAACACGTGCAGCAGAAGGAGGAACTCAAGAAATCCCAGGAGGCCTTCCAACATTGGGCGGACTGGGTCAACTCGCTCGGCCCCAAGGATCAGGTCTACATCAAGTCCTTGAAGCGGCCCGCGAGCGTCGTTCGGATGCAATTCCAAAAACAAACCGCGCTCGTCTCGTCCGGGTCGCTGGACATTGAAGTGCCGCTCAACGACATCGACCCGCCGCACGCCGAGGACGGCTAAGTAGCACAGTGGCCCTCCGCTGTGTCCCCACCTCCGCTGTGT
>CAZYXP010000004.1:0-25572 GCA_964651325.1 uncultured Phycisphaeraceae bacterium | reverse complement strand
CCTCCGCTGTGTCCCCACCTCCGCTGTGTATCCCCACCTCCTCAGTGGCTGAGCGCCAGCCCAAGCGCGCCCAGCCGGGGGCGGCTGGGCTACATTTCGCGGCTCCCTAACTTCAGGGCCGTCACTTACCGGACGATAACCCACGCAAGGACACTTGCCGGATTGGAGTGCGCATCGTCCGCGCATCGCCGAACCGGTTGCTCGATTAAGGACGGATCGCGGCCATGGAATCGATTCTTATTACTGGCGGTGCCGGTTTTATCGGATCCAACTTCGTACGGGCGTTCATGCAGCGTTATCCCAAGACGCAAGTCCACGTCCTCGACGCGTTGACTTACGCGGGCAATACGCAAAACTTTGCACCGGACATTCACGAGAATCCACGGTTCCACTTTTGGTACGGCAATGTCTGCAACCCGGGGATCGTCGGCGACATCATCGAGCAGGTGGACACGGTCATCCACTTCGCCGCGGAATCCCACGTCGCCCGAAGCATCCACGACAATGCGGTATTCTTTCAGACCGATGTCATCGGAACCCAGGTCGTCGCCAATCAGGTACTGAGACACCGAAAACGCATCAAGCGTTTTGTCCATATATCGACGTCGGAGGTCTACGGCACCGCCGCTTGCGAACCCATGGCCGAAGATCATCCGCTCAACCCGTTGACGCCCTATGCGGCCGCCAAGTGCGGCGCGGATCGGCTCGTCTATTCGTATGTATCCACCTACGATCTTCCCGCGGTCATCATTCGGCCATTCAACCAGTACGGCCCCTACCAACACTTGGAAAAATGCGTCCCTCGCTTTGTCACCAGCGCGCTGGATGGTTCGCCGATCACGATTCACGGTGACGGTCGTGCGGCGCGTGATTGGGTCTACGTGACCGATACGTGCGATGCCCTGCTCAGAACGCTCGAAGCGCCGCTCGACGCCATCATGGGCGAGGTCATCAACATCGGCACCGGGCTGGCGACCGACGTCAAAACGATCGCCCGATCCATCATCGCGTTAAACGGCAACCCCCTGCAGCCGGTGGAACACATCGAGGATCGGCCCGGACAGGTGGATCTGCACGTAAGTTCCGTGGAAAAGGCCAAGCGGCTCCTCGGCTGGGAAGCGGCAACGGATCTGGATACAGGGCTGGAACAAACGATGGACTGGTACGCCGCCCACGAATCCTGGTGGCGCGCCGGCGAGTGGATGAAGAACGTTTCGCTCACGCTCGGCGGTGGGAAGCGTGTGCTCCACTAGCCAACGCGATCAAGAATCCCGGCGACTGTCCACCACCACGAGAGCGCCCATGGCCGACGTTTCGGAAAAACTCATGCCACCATACGGACACGGCCCCCAGGAACGAGGCTTCGTTTCAAAGCCGCCACAACAAAACGTGGCGGCCGGCGCGAGTACGGCGCCTGCGACCGCCTCATCGGATGAGCCGCGACGTGTGGATGTCTCCGTCGTCGTTCCGATGTACAACGAAGCCAATCAGGCGACGGGGTTTCTGACGCGCCTGAGCCAAGCCCTCAAGCACAACGGCTACGACTATGAAATCGTGGCCGTCGACGACGGGAGCACCGATGAGACGCCGGACGTGATTGGCGCGGTGGCGGTCAGCGATCCTCGAGTCGTCCTGGTCCGCTTGCCTAGAAACGCCGGCCAGCATCATGCCACGCTTGTCGGCATGGGGGCCGCACGAGGGGCCATCGTCATAACCATGGACGCCGACGTGCGCATCGAAGCAGATCAGCTACAACGTCTAATAGAAGATCTGAAGATAGATCCACAATGCGACGTCACCAGCGCGATTCGAGACGATCGCTCTGTGGGCCTCCTGCGCCGCCCCGCCTCCTACGCGGTCAGCTTCTTAACCAATTTCGTTTGCCGAACCAGACTCCAGGATCCCGGTTCAACCCTGAAAGCCATGCGCAGCGCGGTGGTGGATCGGGCCTTGCAGAACGCCATTCTCGCGCAAAACCTGCCCATGTTCCTGGCCTACGCCGGCTTTCGGATCCGCGAGGTAGACCTTGGGCTGATTGCCCAGGAAGGCAGAGCCAGCCGATACCGAGTGACGAGCCTCGTCATGACGCTCGCTCTAGCCATGCTGAATTACTCCTCCGGAGCACGCGCCCTGACGTGGTTGCTTGTCGCCGGCGGCGGCATGGCCATGGCAGGACTCGCGTTATGCGGCGGAATCGTGCTCAACGGCATGATCCGTCAAACCGCCCTACCTACAAACATGCTGCTTGCAGGGCTGCTTGCAATCGTCCTTGGCGGGCAGTTCATGGCCCTGAGCATGCTCGGCTACAAACTCGAGGCGCTGATGCGCAATCTAAAACTGCGCGGCATGCCCATGCAGTTCCCCGGGAATGAGGCATCCTTTGCGGGCCGCCCCGCTACCGCTGATGCGTCGGCCCATCTCGTCCCGATGACCGCTGGCAAGAGGAGCCCAAGCCGATGACGCGCACCGAGGACCGATCCGCCGCCGCGATCTGTGAACCACCCGTCGAAGCGCAATGCGCCTACGACATGAATTGGGACGGGTATGCCTCCGACATCTCGCCGCGCAAGGAAGGATCGGACTGGGCGATCAACCGAATCGCTCGCCAGACGCATTATCGAAACCTGTTTCGAATCGCTCCTGGAGACAAGGTGCTCGATGCGGGATGCGGCCACGGAGAATACTGCGCCTATGCCCTTCGCGACGGCGCGCAAGTCTGGGCGTTTGACTTCGCCAACGAGATGGTCCGCTACACGCAGCGGTTTCTCGATCGCCAAGGTCTACGCGCCGAAACCGTCAAGTCGGGGTCCGTGCTCGATATTCAATACCCAGACAACTCATTCGACGCGGTCTTTTGTCTCTCCGTATTGGACCACATTGCCGATCGGGAACAAGGATTTCGCGAGTTGGCGCGGGTGCTCAAGCCGGGCGGACAGATGTACATTGACGTGCCCAACGCATTCGCCCTTCACTGGCGGCTCTGCTTTGCAGTGATGCGCCGGCTGGGCATGTACCCGGCGGGCAAGATTCATTTCTTCACACCCGTTGAACTGAACCGCCTGCTGCGCGAGGTTGGCTGCGAGCCCGAGACGCACATCGGCCTGACGTTTGCGCCGCCGTTTTCCGGGCTGTATACCACTGACCTGCGGCGGATCACGTTTCTTCCGGAATGGGCCATCAAACCGCTGGATCGACTTTATCTGATGATCGAGAAGACGGCGCGCCGCTACGCTCCGCTTCGATGGCTCTGTTGGCATAATTTCGTTCGCGCGACCAAACGGAGCTGAGAGATTCATGGGCAAGCCGATTCCCATTCTGATTACCGGAAGCGGTTCGGAACTTGCGTTTGGCATCATCAAGGCCTGCCGCGCTTCCAAGATCCCCTTAACCCTATTCGGCGCCGACGCCGACCCTGAAGCCCTCGGGCTGCATTGGGTGGACCACGCTATCGTGGTACCGCGAGCCGATCAAGAACCCGAGGCCTACGTGCAATCGCTGCGCGACGTTGTCGGCAAACACGGGATTAAGGCCATTTTCGTGACACCGGATGTGGAATTGGATCTGCTCCCCGAGTTCCGCGACGAGTTTATGAACAACCTTGACTGCTGGATCATGATCAACCGCCCCGAGGAAATGAGCCGGTTCCACGACAAATGGCAAGCGTATCGCTGGTTCGTCGCGCGTGGCCTTCCCGCGCCGCGCACGGCTCGAGCCGACCATGACACCGATCTCGATGAGTTTCTCTTGGAGACTTCGTTCCCCATCATAATGAAACCGCGCCGAGGTGGCGGATCGCGTCACCTGTTTGTCGCCAACAATCGAGCCGAGCTGGACCGGTTGCGGAAAATCGTACCGCAGCCCATCGTCCAACCTTGTATCGGGACGGTGCGAGACGAGTACACCGCGGGCACGTTTCGCACACGGGACAACGAAGTTCATTGCATCGTCCTGCAACGTCGCCTCAAATTCGGATTGACCTACAAGGCCAAGGTTGTTCAGGATCCGCAACTCGAAGACTTCTGCACTGGCGTCATTCGAAACACGAATCTCGAAGGTGTCAACAACATACAGTTTCGCCAGACTGCCGACGGACCCGCCATTCTGGAAATCAATCCCCGATTCTCCGGGACCACCGGCATACGAGCTCACTTCGGGTTCAACGAACCCGAAATGGTGATCCAGCAGTTCGTGCTGGGGCTCACTCCGCCGCCGCCCAGAATTGTAGGCGGTTCCGTCCTGCGCTACATGAACGAATCGTTCAGCCCGGCGCTACGCCCACCTACGAATTCGATGGAGCCCATGGTATGACACCCCAAGAACGCACAACGCTAAGTGAGTCTCTTGAATGGAACCATTTTCTGCTCAGCGGGCGTGGCACGACCGCGCTTTGGGCGTCGCTTCGCGCGATGTTGCCGGGTGGAAGCCGCGTGCTTGTACCCATCAACGTCTGCGAGGTGGTCGTGGCGGCCATCCTCGAAGCGGGCATGATTCCCCAATACATCGACGTCGATCCGATCCAGGGAGATTTTACGACGGACGAATTGGATCGGGCCTACTGCGACGGTTGCAAGGGACTGATCGCCGTGCATGGCTTCGGCGCCCCCCTTGCGATGGAAGCGATTGAATCATGGGCGCGCGTCAAAAACCTGGTCATCATCGAAGATTGCTGCAACGCACTGGGCGCTACGATCAACGAACGCCCTGTCGGCAGCTGGGGCGCCGCTTCGATTTACAGCTTCGGACATGGAAAAACGCTGGACGTCGGATTCGGCGGCGCGTTGGCCTCGCGCGACGCCAACCTCGTCCAAGAATGCGATCGGTTGATCGACTCCCTTCCAGTGTGGTCTCTAGAATGCAGCGATCACGAGCGTAGCTATCAGACGCTTCTGCGTACGGTGCGCAACGACCGCCGATTGCAGGATCCGTGCCTTTACCAAACCATCTACCGCTGCTACCGCCCCGCTCTGCTGGCTTCCGCCCCGCCCGAGTTGGCCACGACGGTTACGCGCGCGGTGCAACGCCTCCCCAAAATCCTCGAGGTTCGCCACGAGCGAGCGGATCGGTATCGCCGATTGCTAGACCATCAGCACATTACCCATCGCCGGCCAACCCCTGGCGAGGCCTGTTGGCGATACACGTTTCATCTGCCCGCGAACATGCGCAATCTGGTGGTCCAACATGTTCGCGCGCACGATCTGCCGATCAGCACCTGGTACCCGGCCGTGGACCGGCTCTTTCATAAGCGCCCCATGGGCAAGACGATGGCCGGTGGCGATCAGTTCGAGCATACGGTGGTCAATCTACTCGTCGATTCATCCGTCGAAGACGAAACCGTCGAGGCGTGCGTTCGAGAAATCATGGCCGGTATCGAGCTGGCCATGCCGCAGGCGGAGCTGTGTACCGCATGAGAATCGCCATCCTTCAACCGGGATACATGCCCTGGCTCGGCTTCTTCGAGCAAATGCTTAAGACGGATCACTTCGTCTATTTGGATGATGTTCAATACACAAAGCAAGACTGGCGCAACCGGAATCGAATCAAGACCCGCAACGGAGCCGCGTGGTTGACAGTCCCCGTTCAAAGGGCTCCGACCGACACGCCGATTTGCCGGATTCGCGTTTGCTACGATCAGCCCTGGCCGAAGAAGCACTTGAACCTCATTCGAGGTGCCTACGCCAAAGCGCCGCACTTCGATGAATGCTATTCCAAGCTCGAAGCCACGCTCAAGCCCTGCCATGAATACTTGTCCGATCTCAACGGTGCCGTGGTCGATCTCTTCCGCGGCCTGCTGGGTATCACGACGCCGGTATCGCGTGCGTCTGAGCTGAGCATCCAGACGCATGACAAGAGCGAAAAACTGTGGCGGATATGCCAAGCGCTCTGTGCCGATGAACTGTACGACGGTCAGACGGCCCGGTCGTTCCTGGATGTTGACGCGTTTGAACGCCGCGGGATCAGCGCCACGTTTCAATCGTACGTGCATCCGACATACCCTCAATGTTGGGATTCGTTTGTTCCGTTTCTTTCAACGCTAGACCTGTTGATGAATTGCGGCCCGGACGCCAGAGAGATTATCCTCGCCAAACCGATGCCAAATCAATCTAAAACGAACGCTCGGCCATCGCTCGCGATGGCGGGGAAAGGAATCCCAGCGGCATGAAGTCACCTGCTAGCAAGATCGAGTTTTTCCGCCATGCCCTGGGGTTCGAAGAAAAAGAGCGGATCGCGGCCGCGCTGGATTCGCTTGTGCTCACGACCGGCGAAGCGGTGGGCGAGATGGAGGCGGCGCTGGCGGCGTATCTGGGCGTCAAGCACGTCGTCGGCGTGGATTCCTGCACCGCCGCTCTTCATCTCAGCTTGCTTGCATGCGACATCGGCCCTGGCGACGAAGTGATCGTGCCCGCCATGACCTTCATCGCCACCGCAAACGCCGTGCTCATGGCCGGGGCGACGCCGGTGTTCGCCGACGTTGATCCGCACACCGGATGCCTCACGCCCGAAACGGCAAGCTGCCGCATCACCGACCGAACGAAGGCGATCATTCCGGTTCACCTGTACGGTCTGCTGTGCGACATGAAAGCGCTGAAGTCGCTGGCGGACGAACACGGGCTGAGCCTGATTGAAGACAGCGCCCACTGCCTTGAAGCGACACGACAGGACGTCAAACCGGGCAGCGATAGCCACGCCGCTTGCTTCTCGTTCTACGCCACCAAAGCAATCACCTGCGGCGAAGGAGGAGCGATCGCCACAAACAACACCGAACTCGCCGATCGCGTTCGTCGATTGTCGCTGCACGGCATGACGACCTCCGCCTTTGAGCGACACGACCGCCCTTACCGTCATTGGGATATGGCCGAGTTCGGGTGGAAGTACAACCTTGATAATCTGCGTGCGTCGCTCCTGCTCCCTCAGATCGCGCGACTGGATCGCAACTGCGTGCGAAGGCGATGCCTCGCCCTTCGTTATGAAGATTTGCTTGGCGACATCGATGGCGTCAAATGGCCTACGGTCGCCAACGAAATGTGGTCGGCCCGGCACCTCATGACGATCTGGGTCGATCCGGATCGTCGGGACGACGTGCTCGGCGACCTGCAAAACCGAGGCATTGGCGTCGCCGTGAACTATCGACCCGTCCATCTCATGGCCTATTACCGCGAGCGCTATGGTTTTCAACCGGGCGATTTCCCTTGCGCCGAATCCATTGGCGCGCGAACCATCAGCCTGCCGCTCTATCCACAGTTGTCCGAAGAAGAAGTGGCGCGGGTCGCCGGCGCCGTGGCCGGCGCTATCGCGGCAACTCGGCCGAGGCGCGCAGGCGCTGCGGAAGCATCGCACCGAGCGAGTGAGCTTGAGGCCAATCGGATGGAAGTGTCTCGCCGATGACGTCACTAACGCCGCCGTCGAATCCGGTCCGCTATCCCTACCGGGCAACCGCAGGCGTCGAGCCAAGTCGCCCGAAGACGGCGGTCCGGTTTGACGTGCGATCCTACATCATGCCGCGGTGGATTTGGCTCGTGCTTATTCTCGGCGTCGCTGCCGGGCTTCGGTTGCACGGGCTGGATCGAGAGGGCTACTGGGGTGATGAATACCTGCAGGTCAACTCGTATCGCCTGCCCTTGCAGTATACGGTGTGGCACGCGATTTCTCGGCACGGATTTGGGCCGCCCGATTTCATCATCGGATGGCTGGCCTACCGGATCAGCCCCACGGTCTGGATGTGTCGCCTTCCGGCTGCCCTGTGGGGCGTGGCGAGCATCTGGTTCTGCTTCTTGCTTGGCCGGAGACTCTTTTCCTGGCACGCGGGGCTTTTTGCGGCAGCGATTCTTACGTTTTGCCGGTTGCACTTGGTCCTCTCACAGGAGGCGCGCCCCTACGCCATTTGCCTTGCGATGATGCTGGCCACGCTGCTGCTGCTGCTGCGAAGCTTTGAAACACCAAGCCTCGGTCGGTTGCTGCTGTACGGGGCGGTCGCGGTCATTGCCACCACAACGCGGTCATTCATTCCCTTCGTCTTCATGGCAGTCATCGTCTCTGCGCTTACGCTGGCCGTCGCGATCCACCGTCGCCCCCTCAAAACGTGCGAACCCGGCAACACCACTTGGCACACGCTCCGCCGTGTGTGGATCGCCACGTTGATCGCCGGCGCATTGTCGCTGGCGTGGATTGTAGCTCTGTTGAGCAGCCTGAACGCGCTGCCGGGACCGCTGGCCTTCCTCCGGAGCGGCAGTCAACCATCGACGCCCCGATTTGTTCAGAACGTTTACGAGCTCGATCTGTCCTGGATCGCCCAAATCACAAGAAACTCGTGGATCGCGATTCACTCACTCTGGTCCAACCTGGGATTCGTGGTTCTTGGACTAGCTCTTGCGGGGATCGCATGCGTCATCGCCACCAGAAAGAGAACCTCTCTGCCGACTCGCTGCGTCCTCTTTGTCATGCTCACCGCGGGTCCTGCGGTCACCATCGCCTACGCCTTTGTCGGTGGCGCGCACCTCTTCTACGATCGATACAATTTCTACCTCATGCCGATGGCCGCGCTGTTCGCTTCCTATCCGTTGTCGCTAGCTGTGGCCTGGATCGCGAGGAAACTGCGGTCCCGCCGCTCCCTCGCCATGCCCGGCATCGTGGCGACGATCTGCCTTGCCATTTCCTACCCGGTCGCAGCAACGCTGACGGAAGCGCAGAGCTTTCGCCGCATTGACTGGCAAGGATGCGCGGCCTACCTGAAAACTCGTGTGACCGGTGATGACGTGATTCTGACCCTTACCGATGCGCCGTTCGGCCGAGTCCAAAAGCGATTTTTCGGAAAATACGAATGGCCGTCAGAGGGACGGGCGCTTTGCGAAGCCGCCTGGACACTGGCGATCTCCGACAGTCACTTCGACCGCTTAGGGCAGCGGCGAGGCAGAATCTATGCAGCCGTCGTTCGGGAGGTCCCCCCCCAATCGGAGCATCTGTTTCACACGACCGGCTTAAGAGAGCCGCCGGCGGGCTTCGATCTGGTCAAGTTCCGCGGACTCGATCTCCTGGTTGAAAGAGCGCCACAAGCCCTGTTGCCACGGCACACCCTGGCGATCTGCGACATGCTGGCAAACCTGCCGCTCGCTAGCCCGTCAACGAAGGTCATCCCGCTGACGCTCAAGGCACGCATGCTGGCCCGCCTCGGCTTGCCCGAGCAAGCCCAAGCATCCTACGCAGCGGCACGCTCGCTCGTTGGGCCGAAACAGATCGAATTGTTTGAGCACGCCACCGCATCCTGGCATCATTAGCCGACGCGCACGCCTTCAGCGCCACCAAGCGCGGCGAGTCAGCGTATGCGGCAAGAGAAGAGCAGCGACGCGCCGGGCAAAAACCCCAAAGGAAACACGGACCCGACCATGCGCTCGGCGTTGCAAAGCGCCTTGCCCACAAAGTTGGCCGCCGCGCTGGGAACCTTCAGCCCTTCTTCGACGATTCGCTGTTGATCGGCGAACGATTCACGCCGGGTAGCGCGCAAGCCGCGGCGCTGCCACCACAAGATCGGCACCAGCCCCTGGAAGAAATAGCGAATATCAACGACTTCGAAACCGGCACCTTCAAGATCGCGGCGCAGCGTGGCTCGCTCGTAGCGAATTTGGTGCCCGCTCACGTCGTCCAAGGAGGACCATAGCGACATGAGCGCCGGCACCGTGCCGACAAGCAATCCATCGGGCACCAACAGATCCCCGCATGCCTGAAGCAGTTCGGCCGGCTGCGGGGCGTGCTCCAAGACGTCGAAGATTCCAACGCACGCGTACCGCCCCAACACAGTTAATCGATCGCCACGGGTGACATCCATGCAGTGAATCGTGGCGGAAGGACAGTCTTTGGCCGCCTCTTCGCAAAGTCCCCGATGCATTTCGATTCCATCCGCGCTGTATCCCCGGTCCACCAGCGCGTTCAACACCGCTCCGCGGCCGCATCCGACCTCGACGACGCGCGAAGGCGGCTCCAAACCACATTGCTTCAGGTACGCCACGATCCGCGCATTGCGACCGGCAAACCAGAAATGCCGCTTTTCGGCTTGGCGCAGGCTTTCGCTACCCGGTCGTAACGGCGATGGAGCCGAACGGCCGCGCGACTCAGGCGCCAGACCGTCCTCCGCGCGTTTCGCCCCTGACGCGTTGAACATGACCGACTCCGCGGTTTTCATATGATTGACTCTTGGATACCAGCGACACCCTATCTCTCCCTTCTTGGTTATCGGCACCTAGTCGGACTTCCCACACAAGACCCTCGAGCCTGCTTCAGATCGCTTCTTTCCCGACCGATAATCAACAGCGTGGGCTCCATACTTTGAGCCTTGACGGTCATTTCGATGGTGCGCGAGCGAGCCGATGAGTATGGAGGCCACGGAAAGCGATCGGGCGGCAATCGACAACGCCCGCCACCCCAGGTCCGTCATGCGCAGGCCAAGCGTCAATGCGCGGCGCGTCAAGCTGTGGTTCGCTTCCCTGTTGCTGTTGGCGCTGGCCGTGCGACTCATTGATCCGATCGGCTGGCTCGGCGCTGATGATGCGTCCTACCACGCCGCGGCCGAGCACGTCGTACAGGGCGAACCGATTCATCGGATCCACCACCATTACGCCCGTTCGCCGATGGTGGTAGCCGTGGCCGTCTCGATGATGCTCTTCGGCGACTCGCCCGCCGCGCTGATCCTGCCAACATTGATTAGTTCGATGCTATGCATCGTGATGGTCGTTGGGATCGGGCGCCTCCTTTGGGGATGGTGGGTTGGATTGTTGGCGGGAACCATCATCGCGTTTCTGCCGGCGTTTCAAAATACCTCGACCAGCCTGCTACCCGGCGCGTACACCTGCTGCTTGGCGGCCGCCGCGATCCTGGCTACTGTCATGGCGGCGAGCACGACCCGACGAACCGCGTATTGGTCCTTGGCCATTGCCGCTGGACTCTGTGGCGCCATGGCCACTTCCGTAAAGCTGTTCACAGGCGCCGTGTTTGTCGGGATTGTCCTTCTCTGCTGGCAACGCCACGCCTCATCGCGAGGGCGACGGCTGGGCTGGATCGCTCTGGTTCTTTTTGGAGCCATGCTATTTGTTCTGCTCGAATGTGCCTTCTACGCATGGACCGCGGACAACTTTTGGTTCAAGTTTCAGGCCCTAGCAGGATCGCGGGGCACGCACACCGCGCTCCCTGGCCAAGGGGAGGCCTACTCGTCGCTGTCGCAGACGCTTCGCCTCGTCTTCGGACGGTTGGCCATGCCCTTGAGACTCGTGGATTCCGGTTGGGGCGTCATCGGGTGCGCATTTTGGCCGGCCGTCCTGGCGGCTGGCTATTTTGAGCGTCGAACCAGCGGGCTGGCGGTTTGGGCGGTGCTGACATTCCTCGGCGTGGCGTTTGTTCCGATCAGTATTTCGCACGGCGTGTACGTGTTTCCCGCGGTCGGCTTCAACGGCATCAATCTGATCGCCCTGTGCGTTCCGTTTTCCCTCTGCTTGGCGTGGGCGGTTCACCGGCTCTTGACAACCACGTTTCGACGGGCGGCTCTATATCGTTGGTGGCCCGTTGCCCTGATCGCGATCATGGCCGTCTCAAACTTCGATCGATATCGGATGAACAGGCTGGGCCTATCCCCACAGCAGCAAATCGCGTCGGCGGTTCGCCGGATCGTCACGCGCGTCGATTTCGACGACGACCTCCCGATCTTCACAACGCCTTCCATCTACTGGCGGTACCGCGTCCTGTTTCCCGAACCGCTTCGGCATCGCCTGCGCGTGGCGGCCGACGTCGATGCTCCGAGTTGGTGGCGGGATGTTTCCTACGACATACAACAGCGGTGGGAGCCGCTGCCCAAGCCCGAGCGAGCCTACCTGCTTGCAACGCCCGAGCATCTCAAGGGTCATAGCCTCTATTGGGATTACGGCGTGGGCCTTCCCAAGAGCGAGTTGATCAAATGGGAGCAGGTGCCGCCGATTGCGACGGCGGCCCGACGAAACGGAATCATCTCCATCCAGCCGGATCCCGACCAAGACGCGCCGCATCCGATCCTCAGCCTGCTCGGCCCGGCCGCGGCCAAGACCCGGCTGACCTCTTCGCGATAACAAAGCGGCTCTGTCGATGGCACCCCCGTAGCCCGGCACGCATGCCGCTGTTCTTGCGCAACACGTTTGATGATAGCGTCACAAGCGTAGCACTCATCGCAACCGACCAAGCTTGTTCATCACCAACAGCTTAATCTCTGTCATGTCTTCCATGGCAAAGCGGACGCCTTCACGGCCCAACCCGGAGTCTTTGATTCCGCCATAGGGCATTGAATCGACGCGGAAGCTCGGCACGTCATTGATGACCACGCCCCCAACTTCTAGCTCTTCGTATGCGAAGAACATGTGGTCCACGTGATTTGTAAACACGCCCGCCTGAAGACCATAGCCACTGTCATTGGCACGGTAGACTGCCTCTTCAAAAGACGCGAATGGCTCGATCGTCGCGACCGGGCCGAACGCTTCGACGCAGCTGATCTTCATTCGCGGATCGACGCACTCCAGCAGGGTCGCGTCGTAAAACGCGCCGGCGCGCTTCCCGCCGCAAATAACCCGCGCGCCACCCCCGATAGCTTCATCCACCCACGATTCGATGCGTTTCGCTTCCGTCTCGGAAATCATGGGGCCAAGAAACGTCTTCTCATCTTGCGGGTCGCCCGCATGCAAAACTTCGATTCTCGCAACCAACGCCGTCTTGAGCGCTTCAAAGATGCGCTCGTGGGCAAAGATGCGCTGCACGCCGATGCAGCTTTGCCCGGATTGGTAAAACGCCCCGATAATCAACCGGTCGGCCGCCAGCGCGATGTCCGCGTCCTCGTCGATAATGCAGGCGGCGTTACCGCCGAGCTCGAGCACCACCTTCTTCTTACCGGCCCGGTTTTTCAGATCCCACCCTACATCCGGAGAACCTGTGAAGCTCAGCAGCTTGAGCCGCTCGTCGGTGGTGAACAAATCAGCCCCATCGCGCGAACAGGGCAAGATGCTAAACGCCCCCTCCGGCAGATCGGTCTCCTCGAGTATCTCGCCAAGCAGCAACGCGCCGATCGGCGTCCGGCTTGCCGGCTTCAGCACGAATGAACATCCTACCGCGATCGCTGGCGCCACCTTGTGCGCGACCAGATTCAGCGGAAAATTAAACGGACAAATGAAACTGCACGGCCCGATCGGAAACCGCCGCCAGATCGACGAAACCCCTTCGGCCCGCGCGCTGATATCCAGCGGTAAGAATTCGCCGGTCATCCGCACCGCTTCCGCAGCCGCAACCCGAAACGTATCGGCCAGGCGCGTCACCTCACCGCGGGCGTCGCGGATGGGTTTGCCGGCCTCGATACAAAGAATCTCCGCCAACTCGTCCCGCCGCTCCTCGACACGGCGCACCACATGGTCAAGCGCCGCCTGCCGCACATAGGCCGGCATCCGCCGCATGGATGGCATCGCGTCGGCAGCCGCACAAATTGCGGTTTCAATCGCCACTTCGTCGGCCAACGCCACGCGCGACACGACCTTGCCACTGTACTTGTCCGTCACCTCCAGCGCCGTATTGGCCGCGACCGGCCGATTCGCCAGATAGTACGGATAGGATGTACGAAGCATCATGAGCCTCCCGAACGACCAACACCATCTCCCCCCGACTCATTGCGGGTGTAGAGAAACCACCGCTTCTTCGCGCTGCCCGATTGGAGCGCCTGCCGGAGAAAATACACCGTCCATTCACTGCCGTCGTCCATCTCAAGCAGATAGTAGTGCCGCCTCAGATAGAGTTCCCCTTGTGCACGGGCTCCCTCGCGCGAGGATTGTTTCCAGACCGCGATCGTTTTCGCGATCGCATACACAACGCCACGCCATTGAAAACCATGCGGCACGCCCGGCTCGCCCCGTCCCATAGAGGCCGTATCAAACCCGCCGCCGTCCGGCTCGATCAATTCGCTGATGAGTTCCGCCACGCCACACGCCTCTTCCGCCCCCATCTGATCACCCAACAAACCGTCCGATTCCATGGCTCCGTCCGTTAACCCATGCCAGGACCAAGCAAGAGCGCTCGCGTGATTCGTGTGCCGGCTGTGGGGTCAACGCCCGAGGCCGTGCGGAATGAAGCCCGCGGCTCGGGGCGGTTGCCGAATCGACGGGGTTTCTCAGCCGCTCCACACAGTGGGAGCACCCGCTAACTCTGCTTTGGGCGCTTTCGAACCCGCCCGCTGACTCTCGGAATCGTCGGGCCGCGCATCTGCAAAATCGCCAGAGCCTCTACCTGCTCGGTTTGTGGAAACATATCAAAGAGCTCCACATGTCGAACACGATATCCCCGCTGTATGAAGAGCGCCAGGTCGTTCAACAAGGAAGCCACGCTGCATGACAAATAGGCGATTCGCCCGGGGCCGACCTTGCCTAGCATGTCCACGACCACCGGATCAAGACCCTTGCGTGGCGGGTTTACGACGACCGCCAACTGCCCGCGGCTCAGCCCAATTCTGCCGAGTTCCGCAATGACGGGTTGAAGCTTCTGCTCGACCCGGCCCGTCTTGAATTCGCAGTGGCCCACGCCGTTGGCGGCCGCAGACTGCTGCGCAAACTCGACCGCCTCGTCGGAGGTTTCGATGCCAATCACACGGTGTACCGCACTCGACGCCACCAAACCGATTGACCCGATCCCCGAATACAGGTCCAAGAGTGTGGTCCGTCGGTCCAGTTCAAGTTGCGCGAGTATAGCTCGGTAGGCCCGCTCCGCCATATCGGTGTTGACTTGAAAAAAACTGGTGAGCCCCAGCCTGATTTTCAATCCGCACACTTCTTCTTCCATATAAGCGCGACCGGCCAGAACGCGCGTGCGCGGGCCGAAGATCACGTTGCCCGGCTGCGGATTGATATTCTGAATGACGCCGACCACGTCGGCGCATCGCCGAGTCACCTGTTCGACGAACCGATCGAGACCCTCACATCGCTCATCACGCGTGACCACGCCAACCAACACCTGCGCGGTGCGCATGCCCTGACGAAGCGAAACGAAACGCAAATCCCCACAGATGGCGACCTCATCGTACAGGCTCAGGTCGGCGGCGGTGATGGCTTCACGAACCACTTCCACGGCCGCGTTCAATCCGACGGCTTGTACCGGACAGCCGGGGATGTCAATCACCTGATGGGAACCCGCGCGATACAACCCAAGATGAATGCCACGTGGCTTGCCCTCAACGCCGGGTGCCCAAGCGGGGACCAAACGCACACGGTTGCGGTAGCCGCTAGGTGACGGGCTTGGCGCAATGCGGCGAATCGAACGGACATCGAAATCCGGCAGCGACGCCTCGGTAAACGCCGCCTGCACCGCCGCAAGTTTTCGCTCCAACTGCCGCTCATAAGGCGTATCGATGGCCGTGCATCCACTGCAAACGGGAAAGTGACTGCATGAAAGCACCTGGGACATCGATCCTCTTTCCGATTCGCGGACGCCTGGCCTCTACGCCGCCGAAACTTCCTCACCCGGCTCGGAAAGGTAAAGTGTCTTTCGCCGTTTGGCCCCGTATTCGAAGGGTTTTTCTGCCAAAAGAAACGGTTTATGCCTTGAGACGCTGATCAGCAACGCGATACAAACGAAGTTGGTCACCATACTGCTCCCGCCGTACGACACGAACGGAAGCGTCATGCCTGTGATCGGCATGAGCCCGAGCGTCATCCCGATATTCACCAGCACCTGCGCCACAATCAACGAGGTCAATCCGGCCGAAAGCAATCGCGCAAACGGCTCCGTCGTGGCCTGCGCAATCAGCACGCCGCAAAGCACGATGACGGCGTAGCACGCCAAGACCAGGCAACATCCCACCATCCCCCATTGATGCGCAATCAGAGAGAAAACGAAGTCGTTGTGCCGGTCGGGAAGCAGGCTGCCCGTGACGTACATGCCGTTGCCCCATCCATAGCCGAGCACCCCACCGCTGCCGATCGCATTCTTGGAGTGAACCAATTGGTAGCCGCTGCTCACCGGCCACTCGATGGCTTGGCGCTTGGTCGCCAGTTGTTCGTAATCGGCAGGGCGTTCCTGGATGGCTTCCCGCAAACGGTCCGACTGCAACAGCACCGAAGCGACGCGCAGCCGCTGATAATCTTCGATTTGCGTCCACGCCGGGGGCACCATGGCCAGCCCGATCAGCGCAATGATGGCTAGGTGGGCGATCTTCGCACCGGCCAGAAACAACATGGTCATCAGCACAACCACCAAAAGCACGCAGGTGCCCAGGTCAGGTTCCAGCAAGATCAACGCGAGCGGAATCGTCGAGATCATCAGTGGCACCAACAATCCCGCGAAGGTGCGGTAGTTGTGCCGATAGCGCAGGTACCACGCCAACGCAATGACGAATGCGACCTTCATGAATTCCGACGGTTGCAGCGGAAACCCGGGGAGATGAATCCATCGATAAGCCCCATTTCGCGGGGCCGTCAAACCGCCCATGCTCGTATGCAACACCTTGGCGACAAACGGCGGCACCAGCAGCAGCAACGCCACGAAGAAGAGGAAGTACGAATAGCGAGATATCCACCGGTATCCGACCCGCAGCACGATCAACCCCAGCCCCAGACTGAGCACCACGCGCAAGACCTGCTTGGCGGCATTGCGCGGACCGTCGTGGCCGGCGCTATAATGGGTGTTCGTCACGTAAATGCAGGCGATCCCCACCACCACAAGAACCATCACCGCGGCCAAAATGACCTTGCCGGTCTGAGTTAGGTCCACGCGCGATGGAGTCATGATTCCCACTCCCGCGACGCGTCAATGTCCCAGTCAAGATCCTCGCCGAACAGTTCAAGCAACGTCTGGGCCACGTCTTTAGCCAGCGGACCCGATGTGCGGCCTCCGCTACCGCCGAACTCGACCAAAACGGCAAAAGCCACGCGCGGCGAGACGGTCCAATCCGGTTGGCCCTCATGATCGAGCCGCTGAAGGAACCCCCCAAACCAGGCGTGGGAATACTTGCCGCCCTCCGCCGGGCGCTCCGACAAGGGCCATCGACTAGCCACTTCCAGCCCCGCGGGGTCGAACGTGGCGTCGGGATACATTTGTTCGAAGCGCCCTACCGCCTCCGATCGAGAACCCGCTGGCACCACCTCAACCGACGCGACGCCGTCACCGCCGACATACGCGACACGGTACGATGTCGGTCGTTGGCCCGCTGTGGCGCTGCCTGTTTTGCCACAAATCGCATAAAGCGGATGCACAAAATGGGCCGAACGATAGGCCGTACCCTCCGGGTCGTTGACGACCGCATACATCCCGCGACGTACCGCGTTGAGGTGAGCCGGTTGCGCCGGCAAGCTCCACTCCGGCCGAGGCGCCCCCCCAAGAAATAGCGACACTTGCCGGTATCGACCGCTTGCGTAGGTGGCCATCAGATTGGCCACCTGCAACGGAGTCAGCAGCAGTTCGCCCTGCCCCACTGCAAAAAGGCGAGCGGTCCCCGGCGTGACACCAACCCCACGACGCTCCATCAGCCAGGCCGGCAAGGGATTGAGCCCCGTCGCTTCTTCCTTCAAACCCGTGCCGCCGCTCAAGCCGACGCCCACACTGTGAAACGCGCCGCACAACCGATCCACACCCAGCTTCTCTCCGAGCCGGTACATGAAGATGTTGCAACTCCCCTTCAGCGCCTCGACCACGTCGACCGAGCCGTGTTGCATACGCATCCCCGTGCCGCGCACCGGCCAACATCGCCAGGCCTTCCGCACATCTGGAAAAAGATACCCCATGCAATATTCTTGAGAATCGAGCGTGATGGCCCCACTAGCCAGACCGGTCAAACACACAAGCGGTTTGACGGTCGATCCCGGCGCGTACCCGTTCCCCACGGCCCGAAACCGGAGCGGAAGTCGGACCGTATCATCGCGCATCTCTCTGAAGAGTTCGTCGAAGCGATTGGGGTCGTATCCCGGATACGACACCAAGCCGAGGACTTCCCGCGACGCAACGTCCAAGACAACAATCGCCCCACCGCTGGAATCCGGATGACGGTCCACCGTCCGCGCCAGCAAATCATACAAACGGCGTTGCAGGAGGCCGTGCACCGCCAACCGAACCGCCTTCCCGTCCTGCGATTCGATCAGGCCGTCCGCCACGATCCGCCCGTCCCGGTCCCTACGGATTTGCCCGCGCCGACCGCGTAGCAACGACTCCGCCGCGTACTCGGCTCCGCTGATCCCAACACGATCGTTGGCCAGATACCGGACCAGCCGATCATCCGCATGCGGATCGGCCGCGACCACCTCCGCCGTCACCGCGCCGGTTCGACCCAATAGGTGTGCGAACGCATCGCCGCGCTCGGCAAACTGGCGCACGCTAGACGACTCAACATGGAGCCATGGATACTGAGCCAGACGCTCGCGCGCTGCAATCTGCGCAACACTGTCGAGCCGCTTCACGATGGCGTGCGCCGTTCTTTCTTCTGCCACCGGGCTGTCAAATCCGCGTCGGTCGGCCACCGTTTCGCGAATGCGGATGATGCGGCGATAGATGTGCGCGACACGCTCCCGTAGCCTCTCGACAGACTCACGTCGCGGATCCAGCGCCGCAAGATCCAACCACATGGGCTTGAGACTCTCTTGGAACCGGCTCTTAAGCGCCTCGTCGCTGATGGCTTCGTCGCCCGCCGGGCTGCGGTACCATCTGCGAAGGCGATTGAGAAATGAGCGGCGATAGTCGCCCATGTCGGCCGCAACGGCTTCGAAATCGAGCGTCACATCCCAGCATGCCCGGTCGCCGACGAGCAGGGCTCCGGTGCGATCGAGGAGGCTTCCTCGAACAAACGGCAAGGACTTGGGTCGAGACAAGAGGGACCGCTCGGCTCGCGCGCGGTAATACGATGCATCCACGACTTGAAGCTGGAAGAGGCGCCCCCCCACGATGAGGGTCGCCAGGCCCGTGAGCACCAACAGCAACTTCAGTCTTCGTTCAAACACCGGTTCCCATCATCCTCGACAGCCCATGGTGCGAATACCGAGGCTGCGACAGGCCTAGTGTCCTGCCCACCAACAGCAGCCCCCCATGCAGCGCAGGCGCCCAAGCGGCCGTATACATCGCGCCCCACAAAACGCCCAGAGCAAGCGCTCCGGTCCACGTAGACTCTACCCCGTAAACCAAGTGTCCATAAACCGCCCAGCCCAAGCGAATCAGAACACCAACCACCACCGTAGTCACAAAGTGCGTCGAGGCGCGATGACAAAACAAGTATTCACGAACGCCGACAACAAGCAACGCCGCTACCGTGTACGAAAACGCGAGAAACCCCAGCCGCTCGATCGACATCAAATCCGCGGCAAAACCGATCAGCCAACTCGTCACCACCGCCTCTTTCGGTCGTCCGTAGAGTGCAAGAAAGACGACAAACACCAAGAGCCAATCGGGGCGCTGCCCGAACACCGCCAGATGAGGTGCCAACGCAGACTGAAGAGCCAAGAGCGCGCCAACCAGGATGGAACAGGGCAACCAATGCATGGGATACCTATCGCTTCCCCCGCCTAACCGGTTCTTCCGATCCAAACGCGCTCAGCGGGTTGGCGCCAAGCACATCCAACACCGCACGCGCGGCCGCCACCTGCAATCGCGGATCACGCCCATCCGCCAACATCTTGCCCATCGGAGCAAGGGATTCGACACGACCGATCGCCCCCAACGCGGCAAGCGCCATCAGTTTCATGCGAAACACCTGCGCCGCCGGCGGGTCTTGGGCATCGCCCTTGCGCGTCCGCGCGGATCTCAGCGAGTTCAGCGCCAACTCAAGCCCTTCCGCCGTCCCGAGCATGCCCAATCCCTGCGCCGCCGCGAGCTTGATCTCACGATGGGCCCCTGTTGACAGTTTGTACAAAAACGTATCTCGGTAGCGCGGATCCTTCGTTCGGGCCAGCGCGAGCATCGCAAAGACCTCTTCCTCCCCCACGCCCTGATTCGTCATAAACGTCAGTTCCTGCCGGGCCTGCTCGTTCCCCAATACCGCCAAAGCCTCCAGCGCATAATGGTCCGCCCCCCCATCCGGTTCACTCATCGCCCGAGCCAGCAACTTGATGGCCCCCGACTCCCCAAGCAACCCGAGGACCATGGCCGTGTTGCGACGAACCGAGACGTCCTCATGCTCGAGCAAATAGCTCGCCAGCCTGCCTGTGCGTGAGGTATCGCCCAATCGGTGCATCGCAAAAAGAGACGCGACACGAACATTGGCGTCCTTATGAGCCAGCAACATGCGCACGCGATCCCGAGAGGCTTCGTCTCGCAATCGCCCCACCGCCACGCACGCGGCGAACAGCACCGCCGGATGGTCATCTCGAAGCGCCAGCCGAATCCACGCGAGCCCAGCCTCCGGTGTGCTGGATTCCAGGGCTTCCACGGCAGCAACACGCACAGCCGGGTTGGATTCGTAATGAACCGCGGCCTTGAGGCATTCGAATGCCGCTCGCTGTAATTCGCGCCGGTTCACACTACCGCCGCGCCGCGTCGGCGTGCCCGCGCATCCGCACAGAATCATCGCCACAAGCGAGACGAACACCGCCGCTGGAAACCGCATGGCCGCTACTCCTCGCCCTCGTGTTCCCGGAGAAACCGAATACGGATTAACCAATAATCAACAAGAATAATGAAGAAGAATCCCGCGCACGCCCACGCAAAAAAGTCTCCATATCGCGAATACAGCGTGTATCGGGAATCCACCTGAATCCGCGCGACCGACCATCCCACCTGACCAGGCCAGCGGTCGCTCGGGTCGCTCGTCAGATCGTGGATGCGTCCACTGGGGTCGATAAACGCGCTCACGCCCGTGTTGACCGCGCGGGCGATGCCCACGCGATTTTCAACCGCCCGGAAAACGCAGATGGCCAGATGCTGAGGTTGCTGCACACCTCGACCGAACCAGCCGTCATTGCTGATGTTGAGCAGCATGTCGACACGCTTGTGGTCGTCGTCACCGCGAACGAATTCGCGACTGACGTAGGGCATAACATCTTCGTAGCAAATCGGTATGCCAAACCGGTAGACCTTGCCTTGTTGCGATACCGGATGCATTTCGAAGCCCTTGAACTCGCTGCCACGAAACAGCGAGTACTCATACGATCCCTCCGGCCCGCTGAACGGCATCATAGAGTTTAACCAGCGATACACAAAATGAAGCCGAGTGAAACGGAACGGGACCACCTCTCCAAAATAAACGAGATGAATCTTGTCGTAACGATCCGGTGCTCGACCGTCCGGGTAAAACAGAGTAGCCGAATTGTACGACCGGTTCTTCGCGAGCAAGTCCAGCGGGCTGCGCTCCAACGATCCGCTCCCCGTCACGATGTACCCGCCCGACCGCGTCGCTAGCTGCTGCAGCGCGGAAAAGCTTTCGCGAGACAGGGGAAACATGCCTCGCGCCTCGTCATTCAGATACATCGGCCAGGGCGATTCCGGCAGCAGATACAGATCCGGCTGCTCCGCCCCGGCCTCCTCAATCAAGCCGACATACGCCTGCATTTTCTCACGATCGCTGATCCTGTCGTGTCCGACGGCTTGCTCCGGATCAACCAGACTCACATAGTCGCCCTGAATAATAGCGATACGCGGCCCTTCGCTTGTCGTGGACGTATCCAACTGAATACGACCATACGCGACCGTCGCCACCAACAAGACCGCAACCCACACCACGCTGGCAATCGGTTTGCGGACCTCTGAAGACGACAATGCCTCTTCGCGCACCGCCAAACGCCATAGCACGACATCCGCCACAACACCGTTGACCGCGGCCACCACGAAACTGACCCCGTAGGCACCAAACAAATCACTGATCTGAATCAGCGGGACAACCTTGTACAAACTGTGCGAAAGGAAGAACCACGGAAAACCGGAAATCACAACCGCGCGCAACATCTCGCTACCCACCCAAACAAGCGGGAACACAACGGCAAGACGCCAACGCCTGCGGCGAATCGCGTGGCGCATCGAACAGGCGATCAGCGGAAAATACGCCGCCTGATAGAAGCAAATGGCAACGTAGCCCGCGCCGGTCGCCGGAATCATCCAGCGCATGTTGAAAAAGAAGAAGAGTGCCCCGAACAAATAGCTGTGGAAGTAGACCCGCGGCGCGCTTTCCGTCCGACCGATCAGCACCAACCATGGCACCAAGCAGACAAACGCCAGCAGCCAAAACTCAATCGGCGCAAATATCAGGCTCTTGAGCACAACAGCCAGTAGGACCAGCGCCAGCATCCGAACGTGGCTTTGAGCCGGAAGAAACGACGACCCAAAAGCTGAATCCTGCACAGGGGGCGCTGCGCCGCGCCCCGTGACCGCCTTTCGTTTTCGGTTCTTGCTCAATGCGGCTGACCATCCATGGTACCAACGCTCCGCTCGCTCACCGCCAACAGGTCGGCGCTCGTATGTAGAACAGCGGCCCTCCGCTGTCTCCCCAGGCATCGCTTCCCAGCCGCGCCGGCCCAACCCCGCGCCGGCCCAGCCGAGGGCGGCTGAGCTACACCGTGGCGAATCTTCCGTCCATAGGAATTACCGTGACCGCGTCGCCTACCTGCCGCCCCTCCGAATCCGGTGGCTGCTCAATCAATGCGTTCGAGCCCACCATGCCGAACAGATCGCCCGACCCCTTCCAGGATACCGGCATTACGCGGTACAGGCCATCCTCCCCCACCGTCAGGCTGCCGGGCCGAAACGTCCGACGATCCGAAGTCCGCCCAAGCGTCCCATCCAAAGCCGCGCTGACCCGAGTCAGCTCAAGCTCCTTGCGACCTTGCAAGGCAGATAACGCCGGCTCCACTAGCAGCACAAAAGCCACCATCGCACTCACCGGATTACCGGGCAGCGCAAAGACAGCCGTTCCATCCCCGGTCGTCCCGAAAATCACAGGTCGACCCGGCTTGATGCGCATCTTTCGGATGTGAAACGTCACGCCGCAGCGTTCCAGCACCTCCGGGACAAAATCAAACGCCCCCATCGAAATCCCACCCGTGATACAAAGCATCGGTTCTCGCAATCCAACTCTGATTCGCGCCTCCAGCTCATCGATATCGTCGCCCGCGATTCCCAAATCAACGCTCGTCACGCCCGCAGACGACAGCAGCGACCGAAGCACGTAGGCGTTGGAATTCCGAATCTGAGGCCCCCTCGGCACCTGATCCACGCCCACCAGCTCGTTACCGGTCACCAGCACGCCAGTCCTCGGTTTCCGGTAGACGACCAAACGACTCGCGCCCGCCCCGGCCGCCGCGCCTATTTCCGCCGGCCCCAAGACAACGCCCGACTCGATCACCACGCTTCCCACAGAAATATGGGCCGCCCTTTGCGTGATGAACTTGCCCGCCTCGACCGAATGTGTGATCTCAATGGCTGCCCCGCCTTCGACGGATTGCGTGTGCTCCACGCGTACCACGGCGTCCGCACCGGCCGGGATCGGAGCGCCCGTGTTGATTTGCATGGCCTGCTTCGCTTCGACCGCGCGGTTAGCCACACTGCCCGCGCCGATTTGCCCCACGATCTGAAGCCGCGTGGGCACCCTCTCGACGTCTACGGCTCGAACCGCAAACCCATCCATCACGGATTTGTCGAACGGCGGATCATCGACATCGCAACGGATCGCGCGAGCCAGCGTCCGCCCGAACCCTTCCTCAAGCGGCACCTCCTGCGTACGCAGCGGGGCCACCCGCGCAAGTACGATCCGCCTCGCCTGATCAACATCAATCATCGTCGCAATCGACAAGCCGCATACCTCCCCGCGATTCTCTTTAGCCTCTGTGCCGTCGGTAGGCGGCGTTCAGGCCGGTTGTCCGAGGGCTAGCGCCCGCGGCTCTGTGTTCTCGTGGCTCAAAATCCGTATGGCCGGAGGGTTCTTCACCGCAGGCTGATTGGCCCCCGAAATGGGATGCACCCATCGCAGATAGCCCCTCATCGATGCCCCTTGCCAACTTCACGCCCAAATCGCTACCCTGCAACCCATTCGACAGAGCCCCTACGAACCCAGGAACCGCCCATGCTTGCGTTGCTCAGCGTTTGGATCAGCCTTGCCTCTCTGCTCGTCGCGATGACCATGCTCCTCTATCGCCCGGCGTTTACCGACGGAACCATCGTCCTCGTGCTCTATTTCGCCTCGCCGGGGGGGCTTTGCTTCGCGGGGCTCGTGCTCTGGAGCTTCCGCAAAGAAACGAACCCGGAACAGGCCATACTCGCTCAACGCCTCCAGGCCAGGATTGCCATCGTCCTCGCCGTTGCCGCCGCCGGCATCGTCTACCTGCTGGTCATCCAATCCCACAAATTCGAACCGATTGAACAACGGACCGGGTCCAATTATAATCCATCCCGACCTGAACCGGGAAAGAAATCCAGGACTCGTGCGACCCGCGACGCTTACGACCCACCATGCAAGTCACGATTAACGGCAAAAAGACAACGCTCACGTCGCCGCAAACCGTCGACGAGCTGCTCCACGCGCTGGAACTCGCCCCGATCCGCGTCGCGGTCGAAATCAACGAATCCATCGTATCGCGCAAGCGGTTTGGCGAAACCGCGGTACGCGACGGCGATCGCATCGAAATTGTCACGTTTGTAGGAGGCGGCTAATGAATCACGATACTTATCGCGTCGGCTCGTTCGAGTTTTCCTCACGGCTCTTTGCGGGCACGGGAAAATACGCGAATTTTCAGACCATGAACAAGGCCCTCGCCGAGTGCGCGTGCGAGGTTGTCACCGTGGCGGTCCGGCGGGATGTTCTTGCGGCCGAAGGCGGCACAAAGCCCGACAACATCCTCGACCACCTCGATTTGGCCAAATACACGATTCTGCCCAACACAGCCGGGTGCTTCACGGCCAAGGACGCCGTCCGGTCCGCCAAGCTCAGCCGGGAGTTGCTCGAAGGGCTGGACAACCGCGGCGCCAAGTGGGTCAAGCTGGAGGTGCTCGCGGACAAGAAAACGCTCCTGCCCGACCCCGTCGGCACACTTGAGGCCACGAAAGAGCTGGTCGACGCCGGATTCGAGGTACTCGTGTACACCAGCGACGATCCGATTCTCGCCAAACACCTTAAGAACGCGGGCGCCGCAAGCGTCATGCCGCTCGGCTCCCCGATCGGCAGCGGGCTGGGCATTCTCAACCCCGCCAGCCTTCGCACCTGTGTCGATTACCTCAAGGATGGCGACCCCGATTACCCCGTCATTATCGACGCCGGCGTGGGCACGGCCTCCGACGTCACCATCGCCATGGAGCTAGGGGCCGACGGCGTCCTGCTGAACACTGGAATCGCACAAGCGGCCGACCCCGTCGCCATGGCCAAGGCCATGGCCCACGCGCTACTAGCGGGCCGATTGGCGTTTCAGTCCGGGCGAATCCCGCGAAAGCGCTTTGCCAACGCATCATCCCCCATGGAGGGCATCATCGCGCCGACCCCGCAGCCGGTCTAAAGGAATCCGCGCGAGCCCGGGCGCCCCATCAGAGCCGCGGGCGCCAGCCCTCGGACAATCCGCCTGGGCACCAACCCTCGGACCACCCGCCTGGGCGCCAGCCCGCGGACATCCCCCACACGTAGGCGCCCGGTCAGCGTCTGCTAAA
>CAZYXP010000003.1:0-40350 GCA_964651325.1 uncultured Phycisphaeraceae bacterium | reverse complement strand
ACGATTTCCTAGAGACCGACCGGACGGGGAATCGGGACAAACGCGACAACGAGGAGTTTCAGGAGTCCACGTTTCACTACGCCGTCCGTTATATCGTGGACGAGCACCACCGCCTTAAGTTTTCGTACGAGCACGCGGAAACGGAGCAGGATTTCCAAGGCCGGCGCCGGCAGTTTGAAACCATCCGCGACCTGATGAAGATCGAGCACGAGGTGGAATTCGGTAGTGAGCATCAGCACGCCTTCCGCACGCTGATTCACTGGCAGGAGGAAAGCGGCGCGTTTGCGCGGGATTTCTTCGAGATCGGGCCGCAACTTACGTTGAAGCACAGCGATACCCTTCAAACGCTCTACAAATTCCAGTTTAACCGTGAACGATTCGCGGGCTTGGACGTTGAAACGCAACGCGCCGATTTTCAGCTTGTCCATCAGGTGTATTCCAACTTGACGACGACGATCGATGCGTTCGCCCTATACGAGGATGTCGAAAACGATATCAACACGACGCAGTGGGGCGGGTCCGTCGATTGGCAATACAACCGGAAAAACCCCTACGGCCATTTTTATGCTAATCTTGCCTTGGCCTACGATACCGAGGAGGTCAGCGGCGATAACGGCCAGCGCGTCATCCTGGATGAGGCGCACACGTTTCAGGATCCGCTTTCGGTGTACCTGCGTAATCGCAGAGTCATTCCGTTTACCATTGTCGTGACCGACGCGGGCAACCGCCGCATCTACCAGCTTGGCATTGACTATCTGGTCTTCCGTGAAGGCAACGTCACCAGAATCTCCAGAATTCGCACCGGCCGCATTGCCGACAGGGATACGATTTTTGTCGATTATCTGTTCAAGACCCCCACCGACGGATCGCTTGACACCGTGCGCGTGGATTTCAGTCTGGAACAACGCTTCGACAATGGGCTGTCGCCGTACTACCGCTTTTCTTACCGCAATCAGGAGGATGACGTCTCGGCGGGGTTTGCGCGTCGGGCCGATCGCACGAACCATCATCGACTGGGCGTCAGCTACGAAAAGAAACGCTTCACGCTGGGCACGGAGTATGAAGTGTTTGATGATACGATTGATCCATTTCGTGCGTTTCATCTGAATGGTCTGTATCACATAATCGTGCAGCCGGACCGCACCTTGGATCTTTCCGCCCGGCTTTCGAGATTTGATTTCACCAATGGCTTTGACGATCGCAACGTGACGTTCGTGGATATCACGTTGGATCATCGCCGGCGCTTGGGCGATGCGCTGTCGATGCTTCAGCGGCTTACCTATCGTATCGAGGAGGATTCCCTATCCGGAACCACCCAAGGTTGGGATGTGTCGGCCGGGATTGAGTACGCATGGGGCGATCTGTTTGCTGAGATTACGCTGGACTACGACCGGTTGGACTTGCCCTATTCCGACGACGAAGATTTTGGAATCTACTTTCGATTGCGGCGAGAATTCGGCAATATTCTAGCCCGGAGATAACCCGTTGATGGCGAGTGCGCATGTTGTTTTCCGGCCCCGTGCCGCGGGCTTTAGCCCGCGTGGCCTCGCGGTCGTGCGCGCTGCTCGGTCAGTAGCCGCGCCGCGTCGGAGCCAATGCCGCGCCGGTCGTCGTCTGCCCTTGACGGCGGTGGCGCTCATGCTTGCCGTGGCGATTGGATGCGCGACGCCGCAAGGCGTTCTTTTCGCGCCGATCGACGAACCGCGCGTTTGGCCTCCGTCGCCCGATGTTCCCCGAGTTAAGTACGTTGGCCAAATCGCGAGCAGCTTTGACCTGCACGCGGCACGCACGGCCAAGGAAGGATTTCTCGCCGCGTTGCGCGGTGCGAGGCCGCCGATCAAGTTTTCCAGTCCCCACGCCTTGGCTTTGGGCGACGGGAACATGCTGGCTGTCGCCGACGCTGCGGGGGGCGCCGTGCATCTGGTCAACCTCGTAAACCGCACGCACGTCGTCACGCTCGGGTCCGCGAGCCATCGATTGGGGACGCCGCTGGGCGTGGCGTGGGCCGGCGGGCAGTTGTTTGTGACGGACGCCAAGCGCGGCGAGGTGGCCGTGTTCGGTGCGTCGGGCGGGCTTATTCGGACGTTCGGACAGGACGACCTCACGCGTCCGGTCGGTATTGCGTACGCTGCCGATCGAAAAGAGCTGGTCGTCGTCGATGGCGGGGGCCATCGCTTGGTGGTTTTTGATTTGGACGGTCGACGATTGCGGACCATCGGGCGGCGAGGCAGCGAACCGGGTTTCTTCAATTTTCCGACGCACATTTGTCATGCCCGCGGCATGCTCTTGGTGGCCGACAGCGGTAATTTTCGGGTGCAGATCCTCGATCTGGATGGTCGGTGGATTCGCAACATCGGGCAGAAGGGGGACGGCGCGGGGGACTTCGCCCTGCCCAAGGGTGTTGCTTTTGACAGCGAGGGGCATATCTATGTGGCGGATGCCCAATTTGAAAATGTGCAGGTGTTTGACATGCAGGGACGGCTGCTGATGGCGTTTGGTGAGGAAGGGCGTGGGGCCGGGCAGTTCTGGCTTCCGGCCGGCCTGTCGATCGACGCCGAAGATCGCATTTGGATCGCGGACTCGGGCAACCGCCGCGTTGCCGTTCTTCAATACTTGGGGTCATCGTCATGAATGCGTGTTCGACGCGTCTTGCCATGGTTTGGTCTGTCTTCGTGCTCGCGAGCGCGGCGCTTGCAGACGAGTCCGTGGTCAATTCGAAGCACGACTTGTCCGCGCGCGGCCCCGGGCCGATTCGCGCCGTCGATGAATCGCAGGTCTGCATCTTCTGCCACACGCCGCACAATGCCGCGCCCGCGACGCCTCTCTGGAATCGTCAAAATCCGCGGACGCATTACCGAATCTACGAAAGCTCGACGCTTGACGCCCGGGTCGATCAGCCGTCGGGTCCGTCGAAGATGTGTCTGAGCTGCCATGATGGTTCGATGGCGCTGGGTACGCTGTTGTCGAGGCCGGCAGACCATCCCATCGTCATGACCGCCCGGACGATTCCTCCGGGCGCGACGGACCTGACCAACGATCTGTCCGACGATCACCCGATTGGGTTCCGCTACGATCGGGCGCTGACCAATCGCGATCATCAGATTCGACCGCCGGAGATCATCAGTCGGGAATTGCCGTTGGGGGATCACGGTGAGGTGCATTGCACGACCTGCCACGATCCGCACAACAACGAGCTGGGGAGCTTCCTGAGGATCAGCGATCAGATGGCGTTGATCTGCATCACGTGCCACGATCGGGACGGTTGGCGCCACAGCTCGCACGCGACAAGTGGAAAGGCCACGACGGGGCGCAGGGTAGATCCGACCGAGCGGCTGAAGTATCCGACCGTCGCGGGCAACGGCTGTTTGAATTGCCATAAGATTCATGCCGCGCCCCATCGCGAGCGGCTGTTGCGGGCGCGACGGCTTGAGGACAATTGCCTGAATTGTCACGACGGCAGCGTGGCCCGAATGAACATCGCGTCGCAGATTCGCAAGCGATCGGCCCATTTCACGCGATTCGGGCGGGATGTGCATGATCCGGTGGAACAGCCGTTCACGATGCGGCGGCACGTGGAATGCGTCGATTGCCACAACCCGCACGCCGTCCAGCCAGGTTTCATCGGCGCCGTGCGGGGCACGCTCGGTCAGACCGTCAAAGGCCCTAACCTGCATGTTTCCGGCGTGACTTTGTCGGGGCGCGAAGTCGATGATTCGACGTTTCTCTACGAGATTTGTCTGAAGTGCCATGGAGACAGCACTCAAAGGTCTCGATTCCGGACGCGTCGGCAGATCAGCCAGACGAACGTGCGGCTCGAATTCCAGGTCTCCAACCCCTCGTTTCATCCGGTGGGCGGCCCGCGGCGCAACAACGATGTGGTCAGCCTGATCAGCCCGCTGCGCAACGGAAGTGTGATTACGTGCACCGACTGCCACAACAGTGACAGCGCCCGTTCGTTTGGTGGAAGCGGCCCGAATGGTCCGCACGGATCGCTCTTCGAGCCGCTGCTCGTTCGCAATTACGATCGCGACGATTTCACGACCGAAAGCGCCGAAGCCTATGCCCTGTGTTACGGTTGCCACAGCCGCCGGAGCATACTGGCCGACGAGAGCTTTTCCATCCACAAGCGTCACATCGTGGACCGCCGTGCGCCGTGCGCCACGTGCCACGACCCCCACGGCATCTATCGCGGACAGGGCAACGCCGAAAATCACAGCTCGTTAATCAATTTCGATTTGTCGATTGTGTCCGCGGCGGATACGCCGACCGGTCGGCGGCTGGAACATGTCGATACGGGCCGGCTATCCGGATCATGCACGCTGACGTGTCATGGATTTGCGCATGTGAACTTTCCTTATTCGAACTCGAGCGCCGGGACGACCGCCCGGCGGCAGGGTCTTGGTCTTTCAGGAGCAGGACGATGAACCGTGGTAGAGCATTTTGGGCGGCCGCATTGGGTACAATGACGTTGTTTGGCGGCATCGTCTGGGCGGGCATCGAGGGATCCAAGCACGATTTCAGCAAGAAGGGGTGGAGCGGCGGCGACACATGCATGGCATGCCATTCGCCACACCGAGCCGTTCCGCCGAAGGTGGCGCCGCTCTGGAATCCAAAAGCCGATTTGACGCGAACGTTCGGGTCTCGCATCGGGACCAAGGATCGCGCCGGGCAGGGCACGCTGATGTGCCTGCGCTGTCACGACGGAACCATCGTGACGCCGGTTCTCTCTGGATTCAAGAAGAGCCGTTTTGCCAATAGGCAAAACCGGGCCCGGTTTCAGGCCGGGCATCGCACGATCGACCACCCCGTCGGCGTGAAGTATCCGCAGTTTGACAAGGGCTTTCGCCCCGCGACGTCGGTGATCGCGTCGCAAGCGGTTCGGCTGCCCGATGGCAACGTGGAATGTACGTCGTGTCACGATCCGCACAATCAAGCTGGCCACGAGAAGATGCTGGTGGCCTCGAACGCCCGCAGCGCCCTGTGCCTGACCTGCCACAAGAAATAAGCCATGGTTACGCCCGAAACATCACGATCGCGGATATGTGAGCCATCGCACCCGGCGAGGGAACCATCGCGTGGCATCCGTTTTTTCTTGCGACTTCTTCCCCGAGCCGCGGGCTTGGGCCGGGTGCACGACAATTCCGGTGGCTTGGGCGCCGTGCTTTCCTGCAGCCTGAAGGGCTGCTCTACAGCAGACGTGGGTCCGCCTCAGACGGACCCCCGGTCGCCGCACAAACCATTCCATTCGACCCTGCAGGGGTCGGCTAAGCGCCATGTAGCCAGCACCACAATGAAAAGACGACCCTTACAGGGTCGGGCGGTTGCGTGGCGGCGCAACCCGGGGGCGGCGCTGCGCTTGCCCCCGGCTACTCTAGGGCAGGCCTTCGGCCTGCCATCACGGTCGCCGATTGGGTCACGCACCCTGTCGGGCCCCGGCGTGCTTGCGATGCTAGCGGCCACGGGTTTTCTTCTTTTGAGCGGCTGCGCGTCGAGTGGACCTAAAGCGGATCTTGCATATTACCCGGACGGGCCGGGCACGGCCCGCGTCGTTCACCTGAAATCGTTCAATCGTTTGAGCGATCTGGTGGCCGCGAAGCCGACGCTCGCCGAGTTCCTTCGCGGCGACACGATTAGCGCGTGGGTCGGTACGCCCGCCGGGATCGATTATCGCGACGGGCATCTGTATATCTGTGATACCGAGCTGGGCGTGGTTCACGATTGGAACCTGGCCACGGGGCGGGCGACGCGCGTTGGTTCGGTCGGCGAAGTGCATTTGGAAACGCCCGTGGACGTTGCCGTTGGCGCTCAAGGCGATCTGTTCGTGGCCGACACCGGCCTCAACGCGGCGCTTCGGATCAACGCTGCGGGCACTACCGCGCAGGCTATGAAGCTTGAAGACCCGGAGGCTTTTCGCCCGTCGTCGGTAGCGGTTCGGGGTTCCACGCTCTACGTCGCCAACATCGCGGCCCACACGGTAGAGCTGTTTGACGCGGCCAGTGGAGCCCACCTCGGGAAGGTCGGCAGCCCCGGCGGTGACCCGGGCCAGCTCTATTTTCCGATGGGGGTGGCTGTCGATGGGCAAGAGCTATTGGTCAGCGAAATGATCGCCGCGCGCGTGCAGGTGTTTGACGACGGAGGCAATTCGCTGCGGACGTTCGGTCAGCCCGGCGACCGGTACGGCGATATGGGCAAGCCGCGTCATCTGGCGGTTGGTCCGGATCACACTGCGATCGTGGCGGACGCCGACTTCGCTCGCGTGCATCTCTTCAATGCCCAGGGGCAGTTGCTCTTGCTGGTGGGCGGCGCATCGGGTGAGATTGGCGCCACGCCGATGCCCGTCGGCGTGACGGTTGCCCGCGAATTGCCGCCGAACATCACCGGACTTGTGCCGGATGGTTTTGAAGCGGACTACTTCTTCTTCGTTTCCAACAGCGTCGGATCGCGGAGGATCAACCTGTTTGCGGTCGGTCGGACCCGCTGAGGCAGTGGCTTTGAGTGACCGGGACGTGCCGCTTCCTCACGGGCGCGGTTCGGATCGGAGGCGTTCGCTTGCTGGCGGTCGTGGCGGTTCCGCGTCCGCCTTGATCACGCCGACTTCATTAATCGCAACCATGGGCGTCTGCTGAATGCCGCTGCGAACCGGTGCCTTGCTGCATGATCCACTGCTACTGCCGTCGCCTTGATCGCCGCAACATGGGCCTCCCGAAAACGATCGCCAGGTAAACCTGATTACGAAGACGGCAGCGGCCAAGGCAATGGCCAGCGCGATGAAATCTTGAATACCCATTCGAATCTCCTACGTCAGCCGCGACGCGATCTGATAGGTGATTAGCGCAGCGACGTAAGCCAGCGAGGTCATATAGACGAACGAAATCACCGGCCAGCGCCAGGAGCCCGTTTCGCGGCGGATGGCAGCCAGCGTGGCCCCGCATTGACAGCACAGCGCGAAGAACACCATCACGGAAAGCGCCACCGGCACGCTGAACACGGGTGAGCCGTCCGGCCAAGTGGCTCGCTGGAGTTTCTCGCGCAAGCCCGTCGATTGCTCGTCCTGTTCGCCGCCGAGATTGTAGATCGTCCCCATGGAGGCGATCATGATTTCCCGTGCGGGAAACGAGGCGATCACGGCCGTACCGATACGCCAATCCCACCCGAGCGGCTTGACGGCCGGTTCGATAAACGTTCCCGCTCGCCCGAGTACGCTGTTGCGGAGGTAGGCACCGGCCTCTTGGTGGTCGATTTTGACCAAGGCTGCTCGCGTTAGCCCGGGCGACTGTTGAACCTCGCGGGCCGCTTGGCGCATGGCATCGTGTGTCTCGGTGATCGAATGAGGGTGCGGGTAATATCCCATCGCCCAGATGACGATGGACACGGCGACGATGATGGTTCCGGCGGTCACGCAGAATTCTCGACCCTGCTCGTACATGCGAAAAAAGACGGTGCTCGGCGTGGGCCATTTGTACTTGGGCAGTTCCATGAGAAAGGCCGCGGGCTCTCCGCCCAAAGCGGTTTTGCTCAGAAGCAGCGCGATGATCACCGCCACGACGGCCCCCACGCAGTACATGGCCAACAAGGTCGCGGCCTGCATGCCGACGAAGCTGCCGAGCAGCGGCTTGCTGGGGATGAATGCGCTGATCATCAGGGCGTAGACGGGCAAGCGAGCGCTGCAACTCATCAGCGGGGCGATGAGGATCGTGATGAATCGGCTTCGGCGGTCTTCGATCGTGCGGGCGGCCATGATGCCCGGCACGGCACATGCGAATGACGATAGCAGCGGAATGAATGACTTGCCGCTCAGGCCGATGCGTGCCATCCAACGATCGAGCAAGAACGCCGCTCGCGCCATGTAGCCGCAATCTTCCAGCGTGGCGATGAACAGGAAGAGAATGAGAATCTGAGGCAGAAACGCCAGCACGCCACCAACGCCGGCCACCAGTCCGTTGGCCAGCAGGCTTTGCAGGGCTCCTTCGGGAAGCGCCGCGGACAGGGCACCGCCGATGGCTCCGAACGCGGAATCGACCGCGTCGATGATCGGCGCGGCCCAGGCGTAAATGGCCTGAAAGCAGCAGGCCATCATCATAAGAAAGATCACCAGGCCATAGAAGCGGTGCGTCAAGATCAAATCCGCCACGTCCGACCGCGAAGATCTGGGTCGTAGTCCGCGGGTGACGATTTTTTCAAGCAGTTTGTCGATCCAGGCATAGCGCACCTGCGCCTCTAGCTCGACCAGGGATTCCCCCTCCAGCGTGATGCGTTGCCGCCGTTTCGCCAGATCTTGTGCCAGACTCCGTCCGCAACGCAGGCCGAGCTTTTGCTCGTGGTATCCGCCCGGGTCTAGCAAGGTTTGAAGTAGCTCGGCACGATTGCCGCCGTTTTCTTCCTCGGACGCAGTCTGTTTGCCGACCGTGGATGTGGCGTCGATGGATACGCTCAACTCGTCCAATTCGCGGCAGACGCAATCCGGAAACTTTGCGCACCGATCCGACGCCGGCTTTTCCTGCGTTTGAAGAATCATCCGTGTGAGCCCTTCGATGCCGGTTCGCTTGCTGGCCACCACGGGGACGACGGGCACGCCGAGCCCCTCAGCCAGCGCCGCAGTGTCGATTTTCAGTCCCGACGCCTCGGCCAGGTCGATCATGTTCAGCGAGACGACGAGCGGCGTGTTCAGCTCAAGGAGTTGGCTTACGAAGAAGAGGTTGCGCCTCAGGTTGCCCGCATCAACCACGCAGACGATTAGATCGGGCTTGGGGACGGAGCGTTCTCGACCCGAGAGCACTTCCAAAACCACGGTCTCGTCGGCCGAGTGGGCGGTCAGGCTGTAGGCGCCGGGCAAGTCGACGACACGAACACGGCACTCGTTGGACTTGGTGCGGAGCCATCCGGTCTTCTTATCAACCGTGACTCCGGGAAAGTTGCCGACGCGCTGATGGAAGCCGGTCAGCGCGTTGAACAGGGTGGACTTGCCCGTGTTGGGATTGCCGACCAACGCGATGGTTTTTTCGCGGGCCAAAGTGCCGGTGGCTTGGTTGTCTTGCATCAATGGTTTGAATTCAGGCGTGCGCGCTTCGCGCCGGCCGAAAAGGTTGCCCCGGCGTTTGCGAGGCTTGGAACGCGAGCCCCCCAAACGGTGCGCGTTGCGAGCGGGGAGACTACATCAACTCGATAATCTGCTGGAGGCCGTCGCCCATGCCCACGGAAACGCCGCCGACGCGCACGATGCACGGCCGCCCCGGTTTGATCATTTCCAATTCGGCGCCGCGTATCAACCCCAAGTCCGCCAGCCGTTTGGCCGCGCTGCGCGTCGCGCTCACGCTGGAAATTGTGGCCGTCTCGCCCGCTAGTAGTTGTGGAACCTCGTTGTGCTTCACCGCTTGTGTTTCCTCCGCAAACGCCCTTCGTCAGCTCCCTCTGCCTCCTACGTTTCATCGGCATTCTAACTTAATTGAGAGACATTCTCAATTAGCGCTCGGCTATATCAGCGAAAGAATCCGCTTGAAGCTCGGACAAGCGGCCAGGATTCAATTTCTACTTGAAATATTGGTTGTTATTGAGTATTCTCAGAGGAAGCGGGACTCGCGAACCTGCGCTTATCGGGCCAAGTCAACGGACGAACCGAAGCACGTGTGATTCCCATCTGAGGAGCCGGCATGAGGTCCGGGGCTCCGCGCCAGGCGGTCTGGTTCCCATTTGAGCGGGCCAAGTCTCAATGGGGTCCGCTGATCCACAAACACGAGGTTTCATGCCACGCCCCATGTCCTTACGAACACCCAGTACGCACCGACCAGAGCGATCGCCAGAGATAGGGGGCGGATGATGGCATTGCGATACCAGCGTCGATTGCGGAACCAGCCAAGCACGAGAAAGGCCATCATTACGATGGTCAATTGCCCGAACTCAACGCCGATGTTGAAGCCGACCAGCGCGGACGCGAACTGCCCCTGTGGCATGCCCAGTTCGCGGAGCACGCCCGCGAACCCCATGCCGTGAAGCAGACCAAAGAGGAACACGACAGCCGGACGCCACGGTCTCAGGTCGCGCACGCATAGATTCTCCACGGCCACGTACATGATGGAGAGCGCGATGAGCGGCTCGACGATCCGTGACGGGAGCGACACAACGCCCGCCATGGACAAGCCCAACGTCACCGAATGGGCTACCGTGAACGCGCTGATCTGCAAAAGCAATGGCCGAATTCGGATCGTTAGCAAGTACAACCCCAACACAAACAGGATGTGGTCGAGCCCCTTGGGCAAGATGTGCTCAAAGCCCAAGACCATGTATCGGCCGACAACGATGGCGCCGTCGCTGGTGTTGGTATTGGATTCGTGCAGATGGTACGGCGGTGTGTCCTCCCCGGCTCCGAGGACATATTTTGCGCCCCCTGCGGTAACTTCGTTGAGAATCGTTAATTGAATCGCACTGAAGGCTCGCGAGGCGCCGAACGTAAACGTTGTGGCGCCGTCCGGATAGCGTCCCAACAAACGGGCCGTGGCACCAAACGCAGAGGATGCCGAATCTGCTGCGATGCTCGGATGCTCGTATTCGGGAAAGGCTACCGCCGGAACGACCTTCCGCCCATCGAAACGAACGCGAACGCGGCGCATCATGGTATCGCGAGCCTGCTGAAGCGCACGCGCCATTTCGTCCGGTGACAACGCACGGAGGCCGGCCGCGAGCGCGGGAGATGGATGCGCGGCGGACACCCCGAGGGCCAACGCGTCCACGTTGATGCGTATATCAATCTGGTAGGTGCCGTCCGCCTTGACAACGGCAACGACCTCGGTGATCGAAAAATCGTGCGCGATTGACGTCTCCGCATGGACTAGAGCCACGAGGACCACCGCAACGAAGGCTGCGGACCTGGATACCGGCGTTTCTGGCGAAGTCATAGAATTTTGCCGAATTTCTCACGACGGTCCGCGGATTTCGAGGCCAAGGATGCGTGGCATGGATTGTGCGTCGCCATGCGTGTGATCTAGCGGGATGCTAACCGCGTTCGGGAATGCGATCAATTGGGATCGCGATTGCATCCAGCCGCCACCAGCGGCCAATGCTGCGTCATGACCGAGAATAGAAAGGTCACGGTTTTCTCTTAGCCGTTGTCGCGTGACCCCCACGGGACCGCCCGAGTGATCGTCGCCCCGTCGCCCATGACGCCTATGCCTCGGCGGTCGGAGCGGATGTTGCCCGGGGGCGTTGGAATGGCTACGGTGGGCCAGAGCTTGTGGAGGTGCGTGAAATCAAAAGCAAACGGCTCAAGAGCGCAGTGGCCGAGTCGACGCTAGGCAGGCGGATTCCGGAGCGGACCACGCGGCGAAGATGGTGGGCGCAGGCGGTGGTGCGGTTGGGAAACGTACACCGGCGCATGCTTGGGGTGCTGTTCGTTCTTATCGGTCCGAAGTACGCCTACCGGCTGACGGGGGCCGCGGCGGGGTTGCTTTATCGTCTGCTGGACCCGCTTCGGGTGCGAAGCGAAGCGCAATGTCGGGCGGCCCTGGCGGGCCGGGTGCCCGATGAGGCCGTGGCGCGGATTGCGGAGCAATCTTTCGTGAATCGCGCTCGCAATCTGACGGATTTGATGTTGGCGTCACGTCTGCTGCGGGCGGATACCTATGCGCGTTATGGCGGTAGGATTCCAGAGCCGTTGTTCAGCCAGTTGGCCGAGGCACAACTTCACCGGAAACCGGTCATCCTGTTGACCGCGTATTACGGTTCGTTTGATTTGTTCCCTATTCTTCTGGGCTACAATGGGATCCGAGCCACAGCGATCTACCTCCCCCACGGCAATCCGGGCTTTGACGCCTACCGCCGGCGCATCCGCAGCCAGAGCGGTTGCGAAATGGTTCCCGTGGACCGCGGCGGCGCGCGTATTGGGGAGGTGCTGGACCACGGCGGAATGGTGGCGCTGGTGGCCGATCATCATGTCGAGGCGCGCGGGATGCCCGTGACGTTTCTCGGGATTGAAACCAAGGCGTTGCGGTCCGTGGGTCTGCTGGCGTGGCGATATCAGGCGGACGTTGTCGTGGCCGGGATTCGGCGTCTGGGCGAGACCTTTCAATTCGATCTCATCGCCACCGATACGATACGACGGGAAGAGACGGTCGCGCGGGATGATCCTGTCGCATTTGTTACGGACCGATATTTACGCGCATTGGAGCGCCTGATCCGACAAGATCCGACGCAATACCTTTGGAGCTACGCACGCTGGGGCGAGGCGTACGCGCGCGAAGTCGTTGCCGGGCAGATTGCGCGGCCGGGGGGCACCCGCGATTCCACGCTGTCTTCCATGGGTTCCGGGTCAGCTTCCGCCTGCCGAGTCGGCGATGGCAAGACCGAGGTCCAGGGATGATCCGAAGACGTCAGATACGCCCGCCAACGCTTTTTCCGAAAGCGGGAAGCCCACCAAGAATGCTACAAGACCGGCAGCCCACAATCGAACGCGACCAAAACGCATGGTTCTCTCCTCCAAGTGTCAATCCTCGTAAAACGCTCGCAATCGGCACACGCGACCGCCTGCTTCGTCTGAATCGACCAAACCGCGTCTGGTTTTCCAGTCGAAATCGGCGGCAAGCCGGTTTCCAAGCACCCGGCGCAAGCCTGGTGGTATTCGCGGTCAATTGATTCGCAGGCTAGCGCCAGCGGCTCTGAATCGGAGCCATCATGCTAAACCTCTGAGGGCTTCGGTGGACAAATTGGGCATTGATGTTAGACTGGGACCTTCTGCGCGGTCTGGCCCGCGTTTTCAGCGGTCGCTAGGGAGTGTGCACACGTGGAATTGCCCAAACGCCAGCGCGGCGATGAGTATACACAGATCGGTGCGTATCCGGCGTTGCGGGGGCGCATTCGCGCTATGGCTGCAGGGCTGAGTATTCCTGCGGTGGTGGCGTATGCCTTCGACCGGCGTACGCGCATTCTTCCTTATTTCTTCAGCAGCCATCGCATGGCGCCCGCGGGCGCACGTGCCATCGGCTCGGCGCTATTCGACTCCGGATTGAGCGAAACCCGCATCGTATTGCAGCAGTGGACCCCGAATTTTCGGCCTAGCCGGGCCCGGCTTGGCGGCAAGCCGATCGAGATGCTGTTTGTTTCGAGCATGCAAATCCACGCGGAATGTGCGTACGGGCTTGTGGCCGACGCCTGCACGGTTCCCGCGTCATCGCGTCCGCTGATCCTGGCGGGCGGCCCCAAGGCGATCTACGAGCCGTGGGACTTGTTCGGCATTCGCGGCGATGCCAGTTTGAGCGCCGACGTGGCGGTTACGGGGGAAGAATTCGTTTGTATGCAGCTCATGGAGGTCTTGCTCTCCTATCGGGGGGCGGGCTCGACCATGCGCGAGGCGTTCTTACGCGCTCGCCGTGATCAGGCGCTGACGGCAATTCCCGGCCTGGTGTATCGCAGCGGCGATGAGGTCGACGCCCCGCTGGTCACGACGGGGATTCAACGCTTGGTTCAAGACTTGGACGAAATGCCTCATCCGCATATCGGCTATCGTTTGCTGGAGCGTCCGCATCGCAAGCGGGATCTTTTTGCTCAGCCGTTGGCCCTTGAGCGCGTCCATCGTCGCAGCCCGATCGGCTCCTTGACGATTACGCATGGTTGTAAATTCAACTGTGACTATTGTCCGATTCCGGCGTACAACCAGCGCTCCTACCGCCATAAGAGCGGCGAGCGCATCGTCGAGGAAATGCGACAGCTACGCGAGCAAATCGGTATCCGCTACTTCTTTGGGACAGATGATAACTTTCTTAACGAACGGTCGTCCGTCGAAGGGATATTCGAGCAGATGGCGTCCGCCACGATTGGCGGCAAACCGTTGCGGAAAATGATCCGATGGGGTACCGAGGCGACCGAATTCGACACATGGAAGAACCGCGACCTGTTGCCGATAGCGCGGCGTTCCGGGCTGCGGGCACTTTGGCTGGGCATCGAGGATCTCACCGCGACGCTGATCAAGAAGGGGCAGTCGGTCAGCAAGACGGCCGAGTTGTTTTCGCTGCTCAACAAGACCGGGATCAGCCCGATGCCCATGATGATGCATCATGACGGGCAGCCGTTGTACACGCGAGACGGGCTCTATGGTTTGCTGAACCAGGTGCGTTTCCTGCGCAAGGCCGGGGCGCAGAGCATGCAAGTGACGGTGTTGACGCCGGCGGTGGGAACGCGATCCTACGAGCCGATCTTTGAAAAAGGGCTGGTTTTTGGGGAGGTGGCAGGGCGGCGCGTGCTGCAGCATCAGTTCGACGGCAACCACGTCGTGGCTTCCGATTCAACCAAGCCTTGGCGGGTTCAGCTCAACGTGTTGTTGGCGTATGCCTCCTTTTACAATCCGCTCAACTTTGTTGTCTCGATGGTGCGCCCCGCCAACAAGCTTTACCTGCTCAAACTGGGCGATCAACTCGTCGGTATGTCGGGGCTAGTGGGCACCGCCATCAGTTCGGCGCGATGGTCCTATCGGCTGTGGCGAGGTCCAATCCAAGCCCGGCGAACCCCTCCCGGCTCCCAGGAGCTTCTGGTTGATGTTTCGGCCACGCCAGATCGATCCAACGACGTGGCACTTCACGTGACGGCGCAGCCGGAACCTGCTCAGGCCGAATCGCCGAACCTGGTTTAAGAATTGATTTTGTGTCAGTGGCGCGGCATGTTCTAGTCTGCGCGATGCTCGGCTATCCACTGTTCGCCCGACGCTCTACCCCTTGGCATGTTGATCGATCATTCTGAGGCCGCGAAGCTCGGTAAACGTGCCGATGCGTTCGCGCGTGGCGCTGTCGTAGATGAGCAGCATATTCTTGGCATGGTCGGCAACAAGGCAGTGGGTAAACACCAGATCCACGACCTTTTGCATCGACTCCGTATTCAATGTCGTGAAACCATCCCTGACCCAGAGAATTGTAGCACTCGAGCGGGTATCGACGGCGGAGATGATGTTGTGTTCGCGGAGCCGGTCGATGGCTTGCGCTCGCGCGATTTGATCGGCTTCAAGGCTGGCGCGCCGACTCGATTTTCCCACCTTGGATGGCGCATTCGCTTCCATCCATGAAGCACAGGCAAGACAAGGATAGCCGAGGGTTCGGCGGAAGGGGCGCGTTTTTAGAAGCGGGCAGTCAGTCTCGACTACGTCAGACTCGGCGGCATCAGACGAGGTGGTTCGCTTCGGTGAATTCGACTGGTTGGCTGCAGTCTGCTTGGAAACGCGAACATCGTCGGCCGTGTCGTTGGATTCAGTCGTTTTGCTAACAACCTCTCGACTGGCGGGCGGATCGGATTCAGGCGCGTAGGTCTCCGGCAAGCGTTCCGGTCCCCAAGCGGAAAATCCCATGGTTGCGATGACTGCTAACAATAAGATGGGTATCGCAAGTTTTGGTTTCATGGCGTCCCTTTGCGTACTGGTGGGCCGGAGATGACCTTCGTCCCATAAGAAGCGTTGTTGGAGAACTGCCGTTACCAGACCAAACTCCTAGTCCTCTAATACCATAAGAAAAGCCCCGCCGGAAGTGCAAATCCTCTATTTCAAAAAAACCCGCTCGGACGTGGACGCGAAACGGACGTAAGTGTCTCTAAAATATTGGCTTACTGCGCGTTTAAAGTGACAAAGGAGTCGCGACAAGGTCGTCTGTGGAAGGTTTTTTCAGATTTTTCGACGTGGTTTGTCAGAATCGGCCGTGGATTGCGTATTACCTTATGAAACGCTTCCGATGACCTCCGGAACGACTCAAACCGCTCTCTGCAGGAGGGAGCCTTGTCTGCCTGGCAGCAAGGCTCCCTTCGGCTTTTTTACCCGCGGACGGTTGCGCGAGACGGCGCTTGTGGTTCACCGCGACGGGTGGGATCCTCGGCCCCATCAAGCTATGGCTCGGGAGATTGGGTCGAGATTGCAAGGAAGAGATCGGATTCGGCCGGGGTGATCGCCACATCGCGCCGGGCCATGACCTTTCGAGCGACGTCAAGCAGTTTGTTGGCATCGCCCGCTTGCACGCCTCGTTCGTCGAACCAGCCGAACGTCGGCAAGGCCTTGGGGGCTATGCCGGTTGATACCACGTTTCCCGCAAATCCAATCACGGCGCCGGTGGGCAATGTTGCGTTGATGCCGATCTTGGCGTGATCGCCGATGATGGATCCCAGGAATTGAGCCCCCGTATCGATATCGCGTTCCCCTAGGCGCACACGGATCGAGCCGTAGGTGTTCTTCAGATCGGAGTTGGTCGAACCGGCTCCCAGATTCGCCCAACTGCCCACGTAGCTGTGCCCGAGAAACCCATGATGTGGCTTGTTGCTGTATCCATGGAACGTACTGGCATCGACCTCGCCGCCGATCTTGCATGCCGGGCCGATCGCACAACCGCCATGCAGCCAGGCATGCGGATGGATCGTCGATCCCGGGCCGATGTAGGCGGGGCCTTCAATAACGCCGTGCGGGCCGATCGTGACATCATGGCTGATGAAGATCGGACCTTCTTCCGGGTCAAGGACGGCCGTCGGGTGGATGCGGGTGCGTAGCCCCACGTGCAACCGATCCGCGTTGCCGGCGGCGGAGGGAAGCGGTGCTTCGATAGCTGCGTCGTTGGCATCCCATTGACAGTTGAGTTGATCGGAGAGATTCAGAATCAGATCCCACGGATAGTGGATCATGGTTCCGGCCGCCTCTTGGGCGGGTTGGCCGGCGAGCGCTTTTTCCAATGATGCATTGTCGAGCATGATGCCCGCGTTTAGTGCTTGTGCCAAGGCCGTATCGCAAACGATAAAGGCGACATCACCCCCGATGATTCCGACCGATGGCGGGTCTGGAAAGGTGGTCTTGTTGGGGCACAGCCAACGTCCGTTGACAAGTACGGTTCCCGGTTTGGCGGGTTGATTGATCGGCGTACCAAGTCGTTCGGAAGTTACGGAGGCCATCGCGACCCGAGTCCAGATTCCGGCCACGCGACGGCCAGTGCATTGGGCCGAGCGTTCCATGAGGAGCTTTCGGCCGAATCGCAATTCGGACACGGTGCGCCAGCACGTCAGCGGCGCGAGGTTTAACGTGCCGTGGTCTTCAAAAAGCAGGACGCTATCCATGCGGGGATTATATCGCCGATGACCGGTGCGCGCAAGTCGGGGAGGTCGTGTAGTTCTGCCGCCCTCGGCTGTTTCATTTTCACGTGGCGGGGTGGGCTTTGGCCTTGCACCGCCGTGGCCTGGCAACAGGGGAAGGCCAAGCGAACAGCGGGGGGCCGCTGTGCTACAGTAAAGCTGTGTGCTACAGTAAAAAAGACAAGGGCTTGCGCATAAAGCACAAGCCCTTCGCCATGTCTAAACGACCCGACCGCCGCAATGCCGGTGAACGCTTACGGACGGAACCCTTCCAACGAAGGGGGTAAGCCCGCGGAAACCCAGACCGCCAACCTCAAAGGGGCCGGTACGTCGTTTGGTCTCACCTTTCGAGCTTTCCAAGGTTCCTCTATAGGTTCCAGCCAACGTTTCGCATTCTGCCGAACATGAAAGTCCGGTCGCTTACGACTTCTATAGTATATCCTATCGACGGCCCTCATCCAAAGGCAAAAACGCGAGCATCGCTTTGAAACAGCTCTAACCTACCGTCGGTAACGGGTTTAGTTACGTCGATTTTTTTCTCATTGATTCTTCCATTTTCTCCTTGATGTCCGACCGGTGCGCTAGTGGAAGATTCTTGCAAGACTGGTTCCGCGCATGCAAAGCGCAGGACGGTCGGCAAGGCATGTCAGTGGCTCTGAGTATTTCGGCTGCCAATCCGGTGGACGCTCGAGGCGGTGGATTGTTTGACGATTTGGGTTGCTGAATGCGAGGTCTTTCGTAGGCGAGGCCGATAAGACTCGCCGTAGTTGCTGGTTCATTGAGCTCCGCGCTTGGACGTGTCGTAATAGGACGTCAGTCGGCGTTTCGCTGCTACACCTTGCTCATGTTTGTCCCACTAGAGAACGATCAATTACCAAAGGTCGGTCAGTAGGATGGTGTCTCGCCACGGTCAAGTGTGCGGTTTGGCGCCGTCGCGCTGGCCGAGTCCGGTGGCTTGCGTGCTGAAAGAGTCGAAGGAATTCTATGCCGCCGCAAGAGAAGTAGCACTGTACTGGAGATCGGGTCTTCTTGGGAGATGACAGTCATTACGCCCACCGCTGAAAGAATGCTATTGGGACCTTGGCCTCGGCGACTCCTCTTCGGATGTGCAGGACTCTCTGTTTGCGCCGTGGCTATGCTGTCGTACGTTCCGACGGCCGGGGTTCATAGTGGTTCACTTTGGCTCGCCAAGTTGACTGCGCCCGTGCTTGTCGTTGGAGCATGCTTGTGGATCGTCACGCTGCGGTTGCTGTCGCGCTGGAAACGGCGGCTGGACACGGCCATGCGGCGGGAAGAGGCCACGGTCGTGGAGCTCAGGCGTCAGGTGGGTCAGCTTTCGGATCAGTTCAGCAGCCTGCAGGTGGCCGAAAACGCTATTTCCACATCGCTGGCAGACAGTGAGTCGGCGGTGGCCGAGCTTCACGGTCAGATCGAGCAGTTCGAGGCGCTGCGCGTGGAACTGACTCGGACGCAGGACGAAGCGACCCAGCGAGACCTGGCCAAGAGCGCGTTTCTGGTCCGGATCGCGCGCGAGTTGCGGACGCCCTTGACGGCGATTCTTGGGTTGGCGCACAGCCTGATCCATGAGGGCGATTTGCATCGAGCCCCACCGGAGCGGGTGGAGACGATCTACACGATACGCCAGAAGGGCGAGCAACTGCTGGCGTTGGTCAATGAAGTCATCGAGCTTTCCGAGGTGGAATCGGGCGTGGGGACACCGTCTTTGTCTCGATGTTATCTGGCCGAACTTCTCGGTGAAGTTCGCGGTTCGATGGAAGTATGGTCGGATGCCAAGGATGTGGCCCTGGTGATGGAATACGTCGGCCAGCTACCAGAAACCATCGAGACGGACGCGACGCGCGTTCAGCGGATTTTGCTTAACGTGGTGGGCAATGCCGTCAAGCACACCGACAGCGGAGGCATTCGCCTGCTCGTGCGCTTGATTCGCGGCGATCAGGAGCAACCGCAACTGCAAATCGACATCGTCGATACGGGCATCGGGATGACCCACGAACAGAAGGCGCGGCTGTTCCGTCCGTTTGCCGCGATCGGCTGTGAGCACGAATACCATTTGCAGGGGCCGGGGCTTGGGTTGACGATCAGCAAGCACTATGCGCAACAGCTCGGCGGGGATCTGGAACTGGTCGATACGGGCCCCGGATTGGGGACTCGTTTTCGCCTTTCCTTTGACGTAGGGAGGTTGGGCGATGTTCGAATGTTCGAGTTCGGCAACCCGGTTAGCGAAGCGTCACATGCGGACGCGGAACCTGCGTCGGAATCCGCTGAAGCCTAGCGTGGCTGCGACTACAGGCTCGAGCGAATCGATTGGAACGAGTCGAGCGAGCCTTTCAAGTCCCTAACCGGCGACGGTGCGTCCATCCTTCGAACGATGTAGTCGCCGTGGTATTCACTGTCCGCCAGTGCGATGAGCACGCCTCGAATATCCACTTCGCCTTCGCCGAGCGACGTTTCGCGCCCCACCCGCCACTGATCGCCCGCCGTTGCATCGCGCGCATGAACCAAGGCAACGCGCGTGGCCCACTGATCGAATTGGTTCAGCGGATTCGCTCCGCACATGACCATCTCCGCTGGGTCCAGGCAGACGCCTACCGCGGAGCACCCCACCGAGTCTAGCACGTTGACCAGCCGCGTGCCCGCATCATGCGAAGGTTTGAGGGCGAGGGTCCGGCCTCTCGCGTCCGCCACTTCCGCCATTTGGCCCAGCGCTTCGCCGGCCACGGGTGAGACCGCCATGGAATCGGCGTCCGTTACGGCGCCCAGGGACGTCACCACGGTCGGCACGGCCAGCTCCGCCGCCATTTCGATCACTTCGATGGTCTCCTTGACGCGCTGATCGATCGACGTGGGTTCGGTAAGGCGTATGGCGGGGAAATCGGCGACCAGGGCGACTATCTCCAATCCGAGCCCCGACGCGAATCGTTTCAGGTGCCGCCGGCCGCTCGACGAGAGGCTTCGGGCTGAAAGTTCACCGGCGACCGCCGGGAATTGTGCGGCGCGAAATCCCATCGCGGACGCTCGGCGCAGGCCCTCCTTGGGTGGTAAACCAAGGTCCTGTAAATCGATACCCACCCGTCCATGGTTCATCTGAAACCTCGCACGTTGCCCAACCGAGGCGTTCAGTCTATACGCGATTTGGTTCTTGGGTAGCACAGGCGCGGCGATTCATTCGCCGTAGATTCGTGACCGCTTCGAAAGGATGGGTACATCAACTCAGAGCCGCTGGCGCGAGCCTGAGGACCCCTGTGCGGCCGGCGGGCACGGGGCTTGCGCCCGGGCGTGCTGAGAATAGGTCACCGGGCTCGCGCCCGGCGCTCTGAAATGGCGAGGCGTAATCGAGGTCAGTCTTACAGTCGCCTGTTGAGTCTATGAACTTCCGCCACTTGATAGAAGCAGCTCATCACCGTGGGAACGAGCAGCCCAAAGGCGACGGCGAATCCGCTGTGTTCGGAGAATACTGCATCCAGCGCGGGCATCGTCATCACCACAGCAGCGATGCCCGAAACCAACAACACGGACCCCTCAAAGGCGGTGAGCGCGATCACGACAAGCTGACGATTGATAAACGCAAGGGCCGCTGCCGAGAACAGCGCCAATCCCACCAGAATCCAGAGAACCGAACCCATGAACCCCGCGGATGTAAGGATCTCCATGAGGGTCGCCGCCCCCACCAGTCCACCAAGCAGGGCCAGTGAGTAATTGACAGGCCAATAACTAAGGGCGGCCAGAGCGGCGGCAATGGCCAGGGAAAACCACAATTGCTGCGGATGGCTGTCAAAGAAATGAACGCCTAGCCCGAAGCCGATCAGACCGAATGAAATGACCACGCAACCCTTCCAGAGTCGCCAACCAAAAAACATCATGCCCAAACCGCTGAGGATCAGCGGCAAGCCTATTATCGTGTCGGTCGATCGAAGAAACGCAGCCCAATCCGGTAATGAGGTTATCATGCTTCGCCCGGTGTTTTGGAGCCCCGCCAACGCAGTCCGTGCGGTCACGGCGCCGGTTCACAACGTGACGCTCTGGGCGATTCGAGAGATCGCGCCGAGCCATTTTGAGCATCATGAGCCAAGCGGAGCCTGAGTCCGATCCTGAATCTCAGGCTGTCGCCGATTCGCGGCGCTCACCACTAGCGTATTTTACAATACGGGCGCGGGGGAAGATGATCAGCCGCACTAATCGGACGAGGCCGAATCAGGCGATGGTTTTCGCGTAAGCAATCCCTGCAACAACAAGGAAGAAAGGAAGAAGCCTCCAAGCGTAATGCCGCTGGCCAGACTGCTGCCGACCAAGGCCCGATAAGAGCTTGGCAGGAATTCGGCCAGCAGGGCGCAGACGCCCGTGGCGACCAACATCGTGCCGGCAAGCGATGTGGCAAGCACCAGCGCCCACCGAACGGCGACCACGCCGAGAAACAGTCCAATCATCATGGCCGCCAGGCCCACCGTTAGCGCACGGTTTTCGATTTGCGGATCTTTGCCGGTTACGAACGTCCAAAACTCACGGGCGAGCTCGGCCGGTTCTTGGGCGATGTAGGATGCTTTCTGTTGAGCGGTGGGGATCACAAAGCCGTCTCCACCCCCCTGCACGGCTACAAGCCTGGTCTGTTCGTACTCGTTGATTTGAGGGATGAGCTTGTCGTAGCCGAACCCGCCAAGCGCAATTGCGGTCAGCACAGCGCCGACTGCGGCCCCGACCCAAAGGCGGAACGTAAGATGTCCGATCGCGGCAACCATGATGCCACCGGCGATAACACACAAAGGCATGGAGTAGTTTGAGATCGCGGCAAAGTGCTTTCCGGCGACAACGCCGAGCACGGCGAACGCTAGAAGCAACCCGCCGCGCGCCATCTTCGCGCCCAACACGCTGATCGTGATGCCCGCAATGAGCACCAGGAATGCCACCGGCACCATGTTGGCCAGCGCCTCCGGAGGAAGGTGTTGGACGAAGAATTGATGGACCTGTTCTAGTTTGGCTGAGAAATCTGGCATAGCTGTCACCGTTTCCATAGTAGGACGATTCTATCATGCTATTCGCCAGTGGGGAGCGAATATTCTGTTTGTTATCGGGCGCCTCGTCCGATAATCCACGTGTTCGATCCTGGAACGGACATAGCTCCGTTACCGGCGGATTCAGCTAATCGGGGACCACGAACCGGTCGGGGAAGGTTGAGATGTCAATTACGGTGTGACGAGCATCGGCCCTACCCGTTTCTCGGAAATTGGTGCGGAGCATGGCGAGCTTTCGGGCCACACTGTTCTCTTCGATTTCTTCTCCGGGGGCCGAGCCCCAGAGAATGCGCCCGCCGGCAACATCGGTGGCCAGCGCGATGTGGCTGCGTCGGAGATCGACGCGACCGCGATGGTTGTCTACGAGCACGGCCGTGATCTGATGGCGGTAGGGCTCATTGGCGATCCGGACAATCACGCTGATCCCGGCCTTGATGTCTTCACCGGGCCAGGCGTGCCCCGGTTCCGGCGGCGGTTCCAAAACGCCCTGAATCAGCGGTCGGTTTGGATCGTAGCGATAGACGCCGGGCAAACGGACGCCATCGGCACCAACGAGACAGAAACCGGTCGCGGATTGAACCATTGCGAAGGGAGCCCGGAAGCGAGCTTGGACTTCAAAACTTCCGTCGCTGCGTCGTCGTACATGCTTGACGCTCGCTACCCATTCCACCGCGCCTACGCGCTCGGCGATTCTCTCGCACATCGCATTTCCGGTCCAATCGGCTCGGAGTAGATCGGCGACCGACTCATCCAAGTCCGGCCGGGCCAGGGAGGCGAGGGAATCGGGAAGTCCGGTGAACACCACGGTCGAGGTCGCTCGATCGGCAAGGCGGGCGAGGACGTGGGTCTCTAGCCGGTCCATGCCCAAGAGCCCGGCAAATACCACGACGGCGGGGAGAAGGAGAAACATGCCGAACCGGGCGCAGCGCACGAGGGTTTCGGTTTGAACTGAAGGGAGGCGCGACATCCAATTTGAGCGTTTGCTCGATTTTTTCTTTTTTCTTGCCATCGGTGTGGGCCGTTTTCCTCGGGGTCGTTTTGTCATGCAGCGTGAACGCTGTCCGTTATCAGCCGACAGCCATCAGCGAGTCATGGTCCGCGTTGGGCGGCCCCAGGGCTTCCGCGCAACTGATTCCGAGCCGCACGCCTTAGCTTGCGCGGTGCTGCAGGTCAGCGCGTCACACAATGCCGGAGGCCGCGCGGGCTGAAGCCCGCGGCTCGGGAAGAGAAGCATGCGGCTCAGGAACAGAAGCCCGCGGCTCGGGGGAGCGTTCGATTCGTTTTGGACCATTCAACACCGTCTAACTCTTAACTACGAAAGCGATTTTTCTAACGATAATTCTATGATGGTCTGACACAGTTGGTCGAAATTCATGCCAACGCGCGATGCGGCTTTGGGAACCAGGGAGTGATCCGTGAAGCCGGGAATCGTGTTGATTTCCAGGATGTGCGGCTCATGCGTCTTTGCATCGACCATGATGTCGACTCGTGAAATCACTTCGCAGCCCAAGGCCCGGTGCGCTTTGATCGAAATCTCCTGCACGTTTTGAATCAGCTCGGTCGGGAGGTCGAGTTCGAAGAGATACTGCGTGTCGTTGTCGAGGTACTTGGCTTCGTAGTTGTAGAACGCGCGCTTCGTGCGGATTTCGCAAACGGGCAGCGCTTGATCTCCGACGACGGCACAAGTCAATTCCGGACCCGTGATGCAGACCTCCACGAGCGCGCCACCGTAGCGATCGACCAGCCCTGCGGCGGCCGACTGAAGCTGCCGCGCCGTCTTGACGATCATCGTATCCACGCTGCTGCCGGAGGCGACCGGCTTGACGAAGGCCGGTGCCGAGAACCGTTCGGCCAGGCCGGTAATTGAATCGGCCGTGACCAGCTCGTATCGCGGCGTGGGGAGTTGGCATTGCTCCAAACGCATCTTCGTTTGGACCTTGTCCATGACCAGACGGGAGACGCTCGCGGACGAACCGGAGTAAGGGATGTGCCGCCGATCAAGCTCAGCCTGAATTGTGCCGTCCTCGCCAAACGTGCCGTGTAAGGCGATGAAGACGAAATCGGCTTCGTTTTTCAGGATGGAAAAGTCTTGCGGGCCAATGTCGCCGAGGATGACGCGATGGCCCAACCGACCAAGCGCCGTAGCGACACTTTGGCCGCTTTGCAGGCTGACCTCTCGTTCGGCACTGGGACCGCCGGATAGGACGATGACATCGAGCACGTCAATGGTTGAGCTTGCATTGTTGATGGTTTGTACGGCGGCCTGCGTTGTGGTCATGATGCGATCATCCTTGTCGGTATCAGTGAACCGTCAGCTATCAACTGCCCGGTAGGGCAGTGGGTTGGTCCGCCGGAGGCGGGGCGTTCCCCTGCCCATATATGGCTCGCTCGCTACTGGCAGGCAAACACCTGCCCCGCACTCGTATGGGCTGCTACCATTTCGTAAGTGCCAGGCACCTGTGACCGCGCGGGCTGAAGCCCGCGGCGCGGTACACGCCTATTGGCTCCTACCAAATGTCGACCTCGGTTTCTAGTTCTATGCCAAAGTCCTTGTCAATGATTGTGCGAACCCTGTCGATCAGCCGGATGACGTCGGACGCTATGGCATTTTGCCGGGTCACGATGAAGTTGGCATGCCGGTGCGAGACCTCGGCGCCGCCGCAGGAAAGCCCTTTCAATCCGGCTCGGTCGATCAGCGCGCCGGCCGATTCCCCTGCGGGGTTCTTAAAAACGCAGCCCGCGCTGCGGTCCTTGATCGGTTGAGATTGCTCCTTAAACGCAAAATACTCCGCGTACCGGCCGCCGGATTCACTCGGATCAGCCTCGGCAAGTTGCATCGTGACGCTGACGACGATCTGATCGGTGATGTTGCTGCTGCGGTAGCCCAAGCCAAGCCGATGCGCAGACCACGTATCCATCTCGCCCGCTTTGTCTACAAGCACTACCTCACGAATAACATCCCCGATTTCTCCGAATCGTCCCCCGGCGTTCATTTTGACGGCGCCGCCAACCGTGGCGGGTATGCCTGCCATGCATTCCAGGCCGGACCAGCCGCGGTCGCTGAGGCCGCGCGAAAGCGGCATGAGGTCTGCGCCGCCGCCGACCGTGCAGCAATCGCCGCGCTGCTCGACACGCTTCAGCGCGGGCGCATCCAATCGCACGACCACGCCGTCAAACCCGTCGTCGCCCACCAGCACGTTGGCGCCGGCCCCGAGCACCTTAACCGGCACCCGCTGCTCGGCAGCCCGGCGCATCAGGCAGGCCAGGTCGTCCGCATCACGCGGTCGGAACAGGCACCGCGCGTTGCCGCCCAGCCGGAACCAGGTCATGCGTGCGAGCGGAACATCCTGTTGCATCCTGTCCGCAAAGTTTTCCCACCAGTTCATCCGCAATTTTCCAAACGTCTCCCGCTCCCATGGTCACGACCAGATCTCCGGCGCGCGCTTCGGCCAGCACGTGTTTCGCCGCGTCCGGCAAGGTTGCCCGATATCGCGCCCTTCCACCGCGGGCGCGGATTCGATCGACAAGTTCCGCGGAGCCCTCGGCGGCACGCGCGCCGGGTTCGCGGGCCGCATAGATGTCGGGCACGATGACTTCGTCCGCCTGGGCAAAGGCCTCGGCGAACTCATCCATCAAATCGCACGTGCGTGCGTATTGGTGGGGCTGAAACACGACCAAGGTGCGTTTGGGTTGATAGCGCGCTCGCGCGGCGCCGATCGTCACCTTGATTTCGGTTGGATGATGGGCGTAATCATCGACAATGGTGATTCCTCTCCCTTGGCCGCACCAGCTCAATCGGCGCTGAATTCCGAAAAACTCCGGCATGGCCTTCGCCAAGGCATCCACGTCCGCGCCAGCATGATGCGCAAGCGCCGCAGCCGCCAGCGCGTTGGCGACGTTGTATCGACCGGGGATGCAGAGGCTTGTCGAAAACAGGTTCCGGCCGTGGTATTCGACGTCGAAACGATAGCACCCTAATTCGCACTCGAGGTTGACTGCCCGCCAATCGGCCGATTCATCGAAACCAAACGTCTCAACGCAGGCCACTGCCGCACGGGCGGCCCGACACGCGATTGGATCTTCGCCGTTGCAGATCAGCAGGCCGCTGGGCTCCACCTGCCCGGCGAACGAGGAGAAGGCATCGATCAAGTCGTCAAAGTCGTTGTAGCAATCGAGGTGATCCCGTTCGATGTTGAGAATCGCCGCGTAGTGCGGGCGCAATTGCAAGAAGGATCGATCGAACTCGCACGCCTCCACCACGAACTGATCGCCCCGGCCGACCCCGCTGGGCCCACCAAGTTGTTCCGATCTGGCGCCGAAAATAAAAGATGGGTCTAACCCGGAGTCTCGGAACAGCCATGCGGCCAGAGCGGTTGTGGTGCTCTTGCCGTGCGTGCCCGCGATGGCCACGCCGACGCGATGGCTCATGAGCTGACCGAGCAATTGGGCGTACTTGATGACGGGCAGGTTCCGGCGCCGCGCCTCCACTAATTCTGGGTTGGTATCGGGCACGGCTGCACTCATGACCACCAGATCTGTATCCGGGTGGACCTGCTCACTGCGGTGGCCAATCGCGATTCTCGCGCCGCTGGACACGAGCGCGCCGAGCCCTTCGAATTGGCCCAGGTCTGATCCGGAAACGCTCGCCCCCATATCAAGCAGCATGGCTGCCGCGCCGCTCATCCCGCACCCGCCAATCCCAATCAGGTGAACCCTGCGATCGCGAAACGGGCCGAGGGGAGGCGGTGCGTTCATCGCAACTCCTTTTGCGAAAGAGAAAACCGTACGTTGTCCGTACGGGTTTTGGCAGCTTAAGTTTCTTAACGATAACGAAATCGCCGCCCTGCGAACAGGGGGCACGCCTCCCTATTTTCATCGGGCCGTTTGCGGCGTCGGCTCCAACAATTCACAGGCTTGGCGAGATGAAGATCGGTCTGTCGTTTCCAGCAAAACACGGGCGATTTTGTCGGCGGGATCGCCCGCGCTCAGCGCCGCGGCCGCCTTGGCCATCGCGTCGCGGAGCCTTGCGTCAGACATGATTTCTTGCAATGCCTGGCGTAGCTTGGGCGCGTTTTCGTGCCTGTTTTTAGCATCAATGACGATCCTGGCGGCCGGGCCGTGGTTCGTATCCGCAAGGCATTGTGCGTTGGCCAGTTGGTGCATGTCTCGATGGTAGGGGTAAGGAAGCAGGATCGAAGGCTTACCGAGCGCTGTGATTTCCGCGAGCGTGGATGCCCCCCCCCGCGAAACGACCAGATCGGCGCACGCGAGGGCATCGGCCATGTGTTCGGTGAACGCGACGACCACGGCCTTGTATCGCGCGTCGGTGTAGCCGGATACGACCGAATCGTAGTCGGCTTGCCCGGTAAGGTGTAGCACTTGCCAATCGCGCTGGCTCTTGAGGAAATCGACGCATGCGACCGTGGCCTCGTTAATGGTCCGCGCGCCTTGCGACGCTCCGGTGACGAGCAGCGTTTTCTTGTCGGGATCAAGGTCGAATCGTTGGAGGCCGTCGTCTCGGGAGCAGCGCGCAAACGCGGAACGGACCGGGCAGCCGGTCACCTGAACTTCGATCAAGCTTGAAAACGCCTCCCTCGCTTTGGGCCACTGGACGAAGACGGTGTCCACCGATCGCGCCAAATGTTTGTTGGCGCGGCCGGGGAGGGCGTCGGGATTGAGGAGCGCCGTCTTGATGCCCAGCTTCGCGGCTTGCCGCACCGGAGGAACGCAGCCGAGGCCGCCGGTTCCGATCACCCAATCGGGGCGGTCCTGCAGGAAGCGACTGTGACACTCGGTGGCCGCCCGACGATAGGCGGCTGCGATCCCCGGCCAGCGCCACGGCGCGGCCGACAAACGCGGCAGCCGCTGGCAAATCAACTCCCACTGCGTGTTCGAAAGAATCTGCGCGTCGATGGGCCGGTCCGTGCCGAAAAAGACGATTCGACAGCCCTTGGCCAACCGCCGAAGCGAGCCGGCGATGGCGAGGGCCGGATACAGATGGCCTCCGGTGCCGCCGCCGGCGAAAACAATGAGGGGTTTGGGCTCGCCGGCGTGTCCCATGGTTTAGGGCGTACCCGCTTGAGGGGAGGCCGCGCCGAAGCGAATGGCCGCGCCTGTGGCCAGTGCCGGTCGCTGTCCGGCCTCGACCATTTGGCTGCGATACGCGATCGCAGCCAACAGGCCGATCATCACTGAATACGTCAGAATGCCGCTCCCGCCGGCAGAGACGAAGGGCAGCGAGATGCCGGTCGTAGGCGCCACCACCGTCACCACAGCGATATTCATCACGGCTTGCCATCCGATCATGGCGGTGAGCCCGAAGGCGAGCAGGCGTTCAAAGTTCGAAGCGGCGTTGCGCATGGTCTTGAGCCCGAGCCAGACCATCGTGCCGAACAGGCCGATGATCACAAACCCGCCCAAGAGGCCCATCTCCTCGCAGATCGTCGCGAATATGAAGTCGGTGTGGTTTTCCGGTAGGTACCCGTGTTTTTGAATCCCCGCGCCAAGCCCCATGCCGAACCAACCGCCGGAAGCGATGGTGGTTAGGGACTGCAACGGTTGATAGCTGTCCCCGAGCGGATCCTCGGTAAGATCCCAAAAGGCGTTGATTCGCCGCATGCGATAGGTCTCAAAAACAATGAGGTAGGCCAGCCCGCCGATACCGAGCAGCGCGGCCGAGCCAAGGTGGATCAGCCTGCAACCCGCCACGACCAGCACCATCACGGCCACCACCGCCATTAAGGCGGCCGTGCCTACGTCCTCCTGCGCAACGAGCCCCGCGCACAGGCCGACGCCGCAGATCATCGGCATGAATCCCGTCCAAAACGAGCGCAGATCGACGCTCGGCCGGGTCGCCCACCAAGCGAGGAAGACCACCATCGCCAACTTGGTAAATTCCGACGGCTGCATGTTGATGGTCGCGCCGCCCGCGGAAAACTGTAGCCAGCGTAGGGAGCCGCGATGTTGGGTTGCAAGCCCGGGAATGAGAGGGAGGGTCAATCCAATCATCGCCACGGCGCCAAGGGCGATGGCTGCGACTTTCTGCCAGGAGCCGGAGCCCACTAGGGTGGGCGCCATACGCGAAACGGCCACCATGAGGCTCGCGCCGACCAGGACAAAAAGGGCTTGCCGTCCGAAGGAGTTGTTCCAGGAGAATGACTCGAGAAGAGATTGGGAAAGCGAAGCCGTCGCAGACGCCACCGCCACCAATCCTAGGACCAGCAGCGCGAGCGCTACGATCAGAATGGCGTCGCGGCGGGTTTGAGCGCGTGCTATTGATTTCGGCATGGTGCGTCTTCCGTGACCATCGCGAACGCTGTTTCCCCGAACGAATTCCGCGGCTGGCGGGCTTCATTTCAGGCTTTATCGTAGCTTAATCGTCGCAAGTGCGAAACTGGCGAACATGGCGGCCACCAGCCAGAAACGGACGACGGTTTGCGTCTCGCTCCATCCGCCCAGATGAAAATGGTGGTGAATCGGGGCGCAGCGAAAAACGCGCTGGCCACCGGAGTATTTGAAATAGCCGACTTGGGTCATCACCGACAGGGCTTCGATTACGAAGACGCCTCCAGCGATCAACAGCATCAATTCCTGCCGCGTCACGATGGCCACATAGCCGATCAGCCCGCCCAATGGAAGCGATCCGGTGTCGCCCATGAAGACCTTGGCCGGATGGCAGTTGTACCAGAGAAATCCCAGGCAAGCCCCGCAGATCGAACCGCAGAAGACGACCAGTTCTCCGCATTGGGGCACGTGCAGGAACAGCAACTTGGCGGCGAGCATTTCATTGCCGACGATGTAGGTGAGCACCGCGAAGACCAGCGCGCAAATGGCGACGCATCCGGCGGCCAGCCCGTCCATCCCATCCGTCAGATTGACCGCGTTGGATGTGCCCGTGGTGACCAGTACCGTAACAAACATGAAGGCCAGGGCGCCGAGCTGTATGCCGACTTTGTAAAACGGCACGGAGAGGATTTTGTACGCTTCCACGGCGCCGGGCTGGACCAGCGGGCTGGAAATCGCGAAGTTGCTGCGACCGTGGTTGAAGACGTAAAAGCCGATCAAGACGCCGAGGCCGATTTGAAACAGCAGTTTCTCGTACGTTTTTAGCCCATCGCGCGAATCTTGGCGACGCGCGGAGGTTAGCTTGAGCCAATCGTCGATCCCACCGAGTAGGGTAAGCCAAACCAGGCAAGCCAAGCCGAGCTGGACGTAGAAATTGGTCAAATCGCATAGCAATAGGACCGCCACGGCGATGGCTCCCAGAACGATGACGCCGCCCATGGTCGGTATGTTGGCCTTGTTTTGCATCAGCTGATTAAGCGTGGCGTGGTCAAACTCGGGTCGATCACCGACTTTCCATTCTACCAGCCGCCGGATGACCCGTGGGGCGAAAACAAGAATGGCCAGGAAGCAAAGGAGCGCCGCACAGGCTCCGCGAAATAGCGGATCCTGGTAGGCGTAGGGTTTGCCTTCCAACCAAAAATCAAGCAGATGGTAAATCACAATAAACTCAAGCAGTGCTTTCTGCGGTTCGGATGGTTCACGCGGAGGCGGTCGCCTTGTTCGCTTCGCACAAACGCGTGCAAAGCGAGTCTACAATGCGATCCAGGCCCATGGCCCGCGATCCCTTGATCCAGACGGTATCTCCGGCTTCTAGCGCGCAGCACAGGTAGCGTCCTGCCTCCTCTTGCGTCGGGAAACTCATCAGGCGTTCGCCGCCCGCCCGCGCGCCGTACAGCCCGACCGCTTGGCCCATGACGCTTCCCACTCCGATGATCTTCTCGATGGGCGATGCGATCGCTTGCTCGATGACTCGATCGTGCTGGGGTAGGGCGGCCTCGCCGAGCTCCAGCATGTCGCCCATGACCATGATGCGCCGACGGCTGACTGCGCGACCCAGCGAGTCGATCGCAGAAGCCATGCTGGCCGGATTCGCGTTGTAGGCGTCGTCAATGATGTTGACCCCGCCGACCGTGCGCCGGTTTGCGCGGCCGGGGGCGGCTTCAAACGTTGAGAGGCTCTGTATGATCTGTTTGGGCGCCAACGCGAACCACCGAGCCACGCCGAAGACGACGGCCGCGTTGGTCGCGTGGTGATGTCCGGGCAGGGGCAGCTCGACGTGGAATCGTCCACCGAGTTCAAACGCAGTGTGCGCGATGGATCCGCTTGGGTCGGTTACGCGAAGATCGGCGCCTCGGCCAAACCCGAATCGCATCAGGCGACCACCGCCGAACCGGCGTAAGAACGGTAGGATTTCTGGCCGATCGACGTTGACGAACGCCGCCCCCTGCGTCTTGATATGGTCGAGCAAGGAGGATTTCTCGTCGGCAATGGCCTCGATGCTTCCGAAGCCTTCCAAATGGGCCTCGCCGATAGACGTAATCACGCCGACATCGGGGGCGGCTATGGCAGCGAGCGACGCGACCTCGCCGCGCGCGTTCGACCCGATCTCGACGACGAGGTATCGATCCTTTTCTCTCGCGGAAAGGATGGTCAGCGGCACGCCAATGTTGTTGTTGAAGCTTGCGGGGGCGGCCCGACCGGGCAACGCCGCTTTCAGAACATGGTCCAGCATGAATTTCGTCGTCGTCTTGCCGTTGCTCCCCGTGATCGCCACGATGCGCGTGGTCTTCGGCATGACCGAATTACGGTAATGGGCCGCTAGCTTTCCGAGTGCTTCTACGGTGTCACTAACGAGGATGCGCGACTCGTTGGTCTGTATCGCCCCGTTTTCGTTCTTCGAGACCAGGCATGCTGCCGCCCCCCGCGCCAGGGCGGGTTCGACAAAGCGATGGCCGTCCATCCGCGCCCCGACGATCGCCACAAACAGATCGCCTGCTTTGACGTCTCGCGAATTCGTGACGACCCGCCGAACCAGCGTGTCGCCGCAGATAGCATCGGCGGTGCCGCCCACCGCGCGGACGATGTCACCGAGGCGCATGGGAATCATACCACCACCTCGCTGGCCGGCACGTGGGATCGTGCACACGCTTTGGCGACGGCCACGTCGTCGAAATTGAGCTTGGTGTCGCCGATTTGCTGAATCGTTTCGTGCCCTTTGCCCGCGATGAGGATCGTATCCCCAGGCAGCGCCGATTCAATTGCGCCTTGGATTGCCTTGTGGCGATCCACCTCAACGTGCAAGGAGCATTGGGGCGGTTGGGCGAAGCCCGTTACGATGTCGTCCACGATCGCCTGAGGCGCTTCGTGGCGCGGATTGTCGCTGGTAACCCAGGCCACATCGCACAACTGATCGGCAATCGCCGCCATTCTTGGGCGTTTGGTGCGGTCGCGGTCTCCGCCGCAGCCAAAGACGCAGATCAGCCGGCCGCGCGTCAGCGGAGCGAGCGTATTCAATGCATGGGCCAGGGCGTCGTCGGTGTGCGCATAATCGACGAGCACCGTAAACGGGCAATCCGCAGCACTCGCGGACTGCAACCGCCCGGGCACGCCGGCCACACCTTCAATGCCCTCTCTGATGGCTTCATGATCCACGTCGAGCAGGCTTGCCGCAGCGGCGGCGGCCAGCGCGTTGGACACGTTGTATCGACCGGGCAGCTTGACGCGGACCGGGATCCTGAACTTCTTGCCGAAAACGATCGCGTCTGTTCCGTGGATGTCGGCTTCTACGATTTCCGCATGGAAGTCTGCCGACCGATGATCCAACGCAAACGTACGCACCCGGCCTTGCGCCGAGCTGATCACTTCCTCAGCCACAGGATCTTCCAGGTTGACTACGGCCCATGCGTCTTCGCGCTGATTGGCGAACAGTCGGCACTTGGATTGGAGGTAAGCCTCAGTCGTTTTGTGGTAGTCTAGATGGTCGCCGCTTAGATTCGTAAAGACGGCCGCCTCAAAATCGAGCCCGTCGGTGCGTCGCTGATCCAGAGCGTGCGAAGACACTTCGAGGACGCCATACTTCGCGCCGACTGTGGCCGCGCGGCTCAGGTGGCGGCAGAGTTCAATCGGGCCCGGTGTGGTGAGCGGCGCGTCAAGGTGTCGATCTGCGAGATCGTATTCGATGGTCCCCAGCATCGCGGTTTTGGACCCCTGCGCTTTCAGGATGGAGCGAAGAAACCAGGCGGTTGTGGACTTGCCGTTGGTCCCGGTTACCCCGAGCAAACGAAGTCGGGGGCGTCTTGGAGCGTTGATTTCAAAAAAGGTGCCGGCCAGCCGGGCCAGCGCCCCCCGGGTGTCGGACACAAGGACTCTTGCGATGGGGGGCTCCACCGGCAGATCGTGCTCGACGATCACAGCGGCGGCTCCGCGGCGCATGGCATCCGCTACGAAGTCGTGGCCGTCGAAATCCGTTCCTCGGACGGCCACAAAACAGGCGCCCGGGGTCACCTGTCTGGAGTCGTCACAGAGTGCCGAAATCGAGACACTCTTGGAAGGGGTCAGGACGCAGCGGGGCCTTGTGTCGCCCGGATCGATGAGGCTCTTCTCGATCAGATCGAGAAACGCCCAGGATCGCGCGTCGCCTTCATGGCTGATTCTGTTCATCCCTGATCACACATGACACGTCTTTCCCTGACACATCCAGCCCTGACGGGGGCGTACTGTAGCCAAAGACGCGCCCTTTTTCACGCTCGCCTTTTGATCTTTCGCCATCTTTTCGCCGCCGGCGAAGCTGCTGTACCTGTGACAATCAAACAATCAACAGGTTCCTGGCGAGGCGCTGGACCTGTCTGATTCGCTTGCAGGCCAACATCAGAGCACCGGGCGCTAGCCCGATGACATGCGCCGCCGGATGGTCCGAGGGCTTGCGCCCGCGGCTCTGATTCCCAGCGCCCATCGCCGGAGGGGCTATGGTCTCATGGCGACCTGCCGATCCGCGGGGACTTGCATGTACGCAAGCGTCGTCTCCAGAATCGTACTGACCGCCGGTGCGGCCACGGTGGCGCCGAAGAATCCTTTTTTTGCATTGGGGCGCCGGACCATGACGACCGCCGCGACGCGAGGGTTGTGAGCCGGCGCGGCGCCCATGAACGTCGAAAGATAAGCACCGGGCTCATAGCCGCCGCGACTTCGGTACGCCAATTTGGCCGTCCCCGTCTTGCCCAACGCGCGATAGGGGCCACGAAAATGGACCCCCGATCCGCCGTGCTCAACGACCGACACCATCGCCGTTTGGGTCATGTATCGTGCGACTTTGGATCCAACCACTCGACGAACGATGGTTGCGCCGGTGTGCGACTGGACAATGGTCCCATCGGGGCCGCTTAGCTCTTTGATCATGCGGGGCTTGATGAGCACGCCATCGTTGATCAAACAGCAGAGTCCCGTGATCAGTTGGAGCGGTGTGACCATCACTTCGTAGCCGAACGACACGGACGTCGTCGACATGCTGTTCCATTTCGGCAAGGCGTGAACAATGCCCGAGGATTCGCCGACGAGTTCGATGCCGGTCCGTGCCCCGAAGCCGAACCCCTTAATGGTGCTGTAGAGCAACTCGTTGCCCATACGCTGGGCGATGTGCCCCATGCCGATGTTGCTGCTCTTGGTGATGACGCCGGTTAGGTCCAACAGGCCGTAGGGGTGGGTGTCTTGCACCAAGCGGCTGCCGAAATAAAATCGGCCCATGTGGCAGTTGATTTTCTCGGTCAGGGTTACAATGTTGTGTTCCAACGCTCCGGACGCGATAAAGGGTTTGAACGTGCTGCCGGGCTCAATGGGATCGGTGATGGCGCGATTGCGACGGGTTCCCGCTGGAACACTTCCAGGCTCGGCGGGGTCAAAACCAGGGTAGCAGGCCATCGCCAGAATATCACCCGACGCAGGCTCCATGACGATGGCGACGCCGCTTTGGGCTTCGAACTCGGTCACTTGCTGTTTCAGGGCGGCTTCCGTCACGCGTTGGACTTCCGCGTCCACCGTGAGCACGAGATTGCCGCCGTCCACGGGCGGCCTACCTGCGTGTTCTCCGTGCCAAAGCGCCCGCCGTTTGGCGTCACGGATGGATTCGATTCGCCCGTCTCGACCGGCAAGGTGGGTTTCTAGCGCCAACTCGACGCCCTCCAAGCCGTGCCCGTCAGCTCCGACGAACCCCAGCACGTGGGCCAAGGACTTGCCCATGGGATAGACCCGGGCCGCGCGGCGGGAAATACCCGCGCCGCGCTGTTCCATGTCGGACACGGCCGCGGCCGTCACGGGGTCTACTCGTTTGGCGATGACCAGATAGCGAGCATTCGGCCTCGCCTGGATTCGCTCGACGATGCGTTTGGCGGCGATGTTCATCCGCGCGCCCAATTCGGCGGCGAAGGCCTCGACATCGGTTACGACTTTCGCATCGACAAACACATCTGGGAGGAACCGCGTTGTGGCCAATACGCGTCCGCGCCGATCGAGAATGCTTCCTCGGCGCGAGGGCACGACGGAGCGGCTTTCCTGCTGGCGCTTCGCGACGGCCAGAAGATCGGCTCGGCAGATTGTGCTGATGTGGACGAGTCGCGCGAGAAGCCCCCCGAAAGCGAGAAAAGTTACGGCAAGAAGAAACGTCCCCGCATTGCGCTGCCATCGGCTGCTCGGACTTGTGTGCATCACATCTCCTTGCTCGCTCTCACCGGGCTTGGTCGCTTGGCTCCATGGCGCTACGCGTGTTGCCGTCGGGACGCGTTGGCATGGCTCCGGCTGACCTCGCTTACTGTAACGCGAAATGGTTCGCTGTCGGCGGCGTCTTGGTCGGCGCTGGCGGGATTACGTCTTCGTCAAAACGAATCACCCGGTCTCGGATTTCGTCGGGCGCCTTCAACCTGGCCACGCGTGCCCCAATCGCCCACAACCTGCGACGCGCTTCAACCTGCTTGATTTCCATCCGCACGGCGGCCGCGGCCGCCCGCGTTTGCAGGGTGCGCAAATGAACAAGCCCCAAAGCCAGGGTGCCAAACGCGACGAGCATGAATACGGCCCGTTGGGCGGTCAATGTCGGCCATCCCCAACGGAAGCCACCCTGCGGGCGGGGAGTTTGATTCGTACGCCCGGTCGAATCATGCCGGGTTTGGGGAACTTGTCCTTGTTGAGTTCGAAGATCTCCCGCCAGCGGGATTCATCCCCTAGCTGTTCTCTGGCGATTTTCGCATAGCGATCGTTTTTCTTGATCTCATACCATTGTGTGTCTCGAGGCTTTGCCCGGTTGGGGCGATGGATGGGCTGGCCGGGCGCCGGCGATGCGGACGAGGGCTGCGCTCGATCGCTTCGCGGTCCGTCGATCCCTGCGACGCTGGGAAGCTTGATCTTCAGGCCCGCGCGAAGCTGGTCCACGCTCGGGAGCACGGCTCGATTGGCGTCGAAGATCGCGTTGACAACCGTTCGAGATCCAGTTCCGTAGAACATGCGCGCGATCTTGGAAAGTGAATCGCCCGAGACCACGGTGTACTGAGTGTTACGCCGGTTCGCCGCAACGGGGGTCGATCGTGCCGACAAGGAGGTATCTTGGGGGCTTGGCCGCGTCCGGCTCACAGCCGCCGGTTCGTCGGGGTGATTCCCTCCGTTGGCCAGCCGTTGATTCCGAACCTCGGCCGCGAGCTCATCGAGCCGTCGCGCCAGGCGATCCTGCCTTGCGGATGTTCGTGCGGAATCCTCAGCTGCGCCGGCGATACGGGTGTTTTCATGGTTGCGACCGCCGAAGGCAGGATCGGCGCTGGTGTCTTGCGACGCAGGCGGCGTACGCCATACGGGGTGTATTACAACCGTTGGGTTGGGGTTGCTGATTGCCTCCCTCGTCGAGGTTGTTTGCTGCCAGCCTGCCTGCGGCGAGCCCGGGTTGCCTTGGGCGATTTTGTTGGCTGTTGAATTTGGTCGCGGTGGCGTAGTCACCTGCGATGGCGCTGCCACCCGCGATGGCGCTGCGGCACGGGTAGAGGGCCCATCCGGAGGCTGGCCGAATTCTGCGTTGCTGAATCGCTCGTTGCCGCGATTGGTGAGGATGACGGCGAAACAAATGATGAAGGCCAACCCGGCGAGCAATCCGACTTTGGTTTCCTGTGCCATAGCGATTCCTTCCGGCGTTGGTGCTCTGTCACGGTTGTTGTGACACGTTCGCGGATGTCCTCTGTAGCCCAGCCGCCCTCGGCTGGGGCGCCGGCCACCACTACCCATATACAGCGGGGGGCCGCTGTGCTACCGCCAACACAAAGCGGGGGGGCCGCTGTGTTACATGCGTTAGCTCGTTTCCAACCTCCGCGCCACGCGTAGTTTCGCACTGCGCGATCTGGGATTGCGCTCACGCTCTTCGGGCGTCGCGATCACGGGCTTCTTGGTCAGCACTTCGTAAATGCCTTCCGCCTTGCGCTTGCGAAAATTCAGTTTGACCGGTTTGTCCTCAACGCTATGAAACGCGATCATCGCGATTCTGCCTCCCGGCTTGAGCACGTCCGGCGCGGCTTCCAGAAACTCCGCCAACGCGCCGGATTCATCGTTGACCGCCATGCGAAACGCCTGAAACGTACGTGTGGCCGGGTGAATTCTTGATCGCCTCGACGACGGGTCGCGGACACCCAAGGCGCGACACACGACTTCGGACAAGCGACCGGTCGTAGTGATCCGCCGGTCGCGCCGCTGCCGGCAGATGTTCCTGGCAATGCGGCGGCTCTTCATTTCCTGCGCGTTGAAGTAGATCAGATCGGCTAACTCCCGTTCCGAGAGGCTGTTGACCAGATCCGACGCGGTCACCTCAAGCCGCGCATCCAATCGCATATCCAGCGGTCCGTCCTGTTGAAACGACAACCCGCGTTCGGCGTTATCGAGCTGTGTGGAACTTACGCCCAAGTCGGCCAGTAAGACATCCACATGGTCTATCTGTTGCGCCGCCAGCACCGCTCGAATCGTACGAAAATTGGCGTGGACCAGATCGACCCGACAAGGGCAGTCAGCCAATGCCTCACGGGCAATCGAAAGGTTGCCCGGATCGACATCCAGCCCGATCAGCAGGCCCTCAGGTCCGAGGCTCCGCGCGAGCATGGTCGCATGACCGCCGGAACCCACCGTTGCATCTACAACGATGTCGCCCGCGCTAACGGGCAAAAACCCGGTGATCTCTTCGGAAAGAACCGGGATATGTCCGAATGCCTCACTGACCTCCGGCACCTTTCCCATCATTTACCAAACAAGAAAGAGCCACATTAGAAAGAAAAGGAGGCTGCCACTCATCCGTGACGACAGCGCTCCCGTCCCCGTGGAGCTATTCAAAAACCAACCAACGCGAACCCACAGTGCCGCCATAAAGGAGGCCGGCCGCAGTTGTTTGTACCCAGCGGACCGAGTAATCCCCGTACGCCGCTTTGATCAGCCACACACTCCACTAAACGATCGTGAATTGGCGACTCCCTTCGCCTGCTTTACCACGATCGAAACGAATCCACGAAACTCTGCCCATCAAACAGACTTTGCCCGAGAAGACGAGGTCGCCACTGCGAAGACTCCTACCGCGCCGATAGGCAGCCCTCACCTTTCCGTCCTCGCTCTGCTCTAAAGCTACACGTCTTAGGACGCTCGCTTCATCCACTCGCTACGGTTGCCGAATCCTTTCGGGCCGCAAACAGGCACAAGCACCCCGTCAATCCTTTGAACTGGGGCGCTTGCGCAAGAAACTTTGCCACTGAGGCCAATCCTCACCCTCCCAATCGATGCCCATAGCGCGATCCAAGGCCGCGCGATTCCATATCTCGATGCGGTTTTTCTGTCCGATGAGGAAGACCTCCTCGCCGAGCCCGGCCTTGCGGCGGAGCCGATCGGGGAGCACGAGGCGGCCTTGCTTGTCGATGTCCACGGGTGATGCCATTGCGTAGAATTGCAATTCGAAACGCCGTGCATCTGGCCCGGTGCTGTATTCGGTTTCCATGCGCGAGGCCAGGTCCTCGAAGCCGCGCGCGGTGAAGATGGCAAGGGTTCCGTTGGACTCGCCAAGGGTGACGTATAGGGCAGCGCCCGCTTGGTCTGGATCGACGACGGATCGCAACTGGGCCGGTAATTGAACCCGGTTTTTTGCATCAATCGTCCTCTCAAATTGTCCCGCGAATAGTCGCATAATGCGTGAGCATCGGGTACCACTTCCTGCCACTTATCGACAAAATCTACCATTACTGCCCACAAAGGCAAGCGCAAAAATGGCGATGAAAAAAGATCAGTAGCTTCCCCTATGTTGTCGTCTTTGACATCCACAAGATGTATTGACTCTGGCGATCTCAGGTACGACATACATTGGCTTAGTCTTTTTGGGACAAAAAATACAGGCAGAATTTGCGCGACTCGTGCCCAACTTGGTCTTGCATAGCTTCATCCGGAACCAGTGTTGATCGGCGGCCTGCCGCGCCTCAAGCCATAAGACTATAACTTCATGGTTTATCAAAAGTTACGGTTGACGGAGCGGTGGTCGATCATGCGCTTCGGGACAGGCAGGTCGGCATAGGGGTACCAGGGCGGTACCCTCGAGGCCTGTTGTTTGTAGAATCGCATGGGCGGGCCGTATGCGTTTTTCGGATGGCTTATATATAGGGAATGCGGTGAGGATTCGAAATCGCGGACAGTCAACCCATTGTTTGGCGGTACACGGCTTCGTAGGCATCAAGCGTTTGATCGAATTGCCAGTGCGCCCGCACCTCGCGTTGGGCGTTTGCGCCAAGCCTTTGGGCGACGGCGCCGTCGCGTAGCAATTGCAGCAAGGCTTCGGACAGGCGGTTCGCGTTATCTGGCGGGACCAGCAGCCCTGCGTGACCATGGACGATGAGGTCGCGGCAGCCGGGCACGTCGGTGGTAACGATGGCGCAGCCGCACGCCATGGCTTCAAGCAGCGCGTTCGGCAGCCCTTCTGTGCGTGAAGGAAACGCAAAAACGTCGGTTGAATGCAGGAGGGCGAGTACATCGTCGCGCACGCCGAGGAAGTGGACCCGGTCGGACAGGCCCAAGGCTGCGGCGAGTGGCTCCAACGTGGCGCGGTACGGGCCGTCGCCGGCGAGCAGGAGATGGACATCGATCCTTTGGCGGACGCTGTGAAGCGCGTGCAGGAGCACATCGATCCCCTTGACGACGTCCAGGCGGCCCACCCAAAGGATTGTGGGGACGCCGGGCGGGATTCCCAGATCAGACATGATCGCCTCATGGGACGTGGGGCGAGGCGTGCACCGATTTGGATCGATGCCCCCTTTGACCAGGCGCAGGCGGTGGGGGGGGATGCACGCCTGCGCGGCAAGATGTCCGACGACCGAAGGCGAATTGCCGATGGTCAGTCGGCACAGCGCGTGGGTGAAGTGATCCACGA
>CAZYXP010000002.1:0-43131 GCA_964651325.1 uncultured Phycisphaeraceae bacterium | reverse complement strand
GAGATTGTCCGGCACGGGGACAGCGTCCCGCAGGCGAACCAAGGGTGATCCTGAACGAATGCCCACGCCCCAACGTCGCACGTCCGCGAACAAGCGTTCGCCTTGCCGATCCGTGTAACCACGGTTAGCGTAGAATCCATGAAGACGCCCAAAACCATCCTGGTAGTGGAAGACGAGACTGATTTGCGAGAGCTGATCGGCTTCAATCTGGAGCGAGAAGGATTCCGATGTGGGCAGGCCGCCGATGGCGACGAGGCACTTGCGGAACTCGGTAGGGCCATCCCGGATTTGGTCATCTTGGATAGAATGCTCCCCAATACGTCCGGCGACGAGGTTCTGGCTCAAATGAGGCGGGACCAGCGGACGGCTTCAGTTCCCGTGCTGATGCTCACGGCCAAGGCTGACGAGTCGGACGAATTGGTCGGCTTTGCCATGGGCGCGGACGACTATGTGACAAAGCCCTTCTCGATGAAAGCGCTCATCGCCCGCGTCGCGGCCTTGCTTCGCCGTGGCGAGAGGGGAGTGCGTGGTCCGCAAGAGAGCGTACTCGCCTCCGGCCCGGTCACGCTGGACACCGAGCGACACAGCGTGAGCGTTGAAGGCGCGGCGATCACGCTCACCGCAACGGAGTTTCGACTTCTCAAAGCCATCATGTCCGCTGGCGGACGATTGCGCTCGCGCGAGCAGTTGATCGACGCAGCGCTCGGCCCGAATGTAGCCGTCGTCGATCGCACCATTGACGTTCATATTGCCGCCCTCCGCAAGAAACTCGGATCGGCCGCTGCATGGGTACAAACAATACGCGGCGCCGGCTACGTCTGGCGAACGCCGAATAAAGGTAATCATTAACCGTTATGGCTCTACGCATCGGACGGTACTTCTGGAAGCTATTCATCGCGAACGCCGTCGTGATGGCCGTCGTTCTGGGGGGCTGCGTCTGGGGCATCGTCTGGCAGTTGGATCAGCTTCGCCAGGAAGAACTCTCAAACCATCTCACGGCGCAGGCCTCGGCGCTCGAAGTCGCGGTACGCAATCGGTTCGATGCGGCGCATGGGGAGGAGTTGAATGCCTTGGCCCAACAGGTCGGCTCGACCGAACTCGATGGCGTCCGCGTCACGTTCGTTCTCGTTGACGGCACGGTTCTAGGTGATTCGGCTGCAAATGCGAGCGAGATGGAATCGCACGCCGACCGCCCGGAAATCCAACAGGCCCTCGCAACCGGTTTCGGCAAGCGCGGTCGCTGGTCACATACGGTGGCCAAGGACATGAAGTATGTGGCGGTGAGGGTTGGAAGCGCCGACAAGCCACTCGGCGTGGTACGTGTGTCGATGGCCGTCCACAGCATCGCGGCCCGCGCCGAGCCCGCACGGCGTTTGGCTACAGCGATCGCGCTCGTATCGGTTTTCGCTGCCATCCTGCTGGCCTTGGCACTTGCCCTTTTGTGGAGTCGGCGAATCCAACGCATTACCGAGGCGGCGCGCAGCATATCCAGTGGCGACCTCTCAGCCCGCGTGGCCGTGGCTGGACATGACGAGATTGCCGTACTCGGTCGATCACTCAATGAGATGCGCGAAAAGCTATCGGCCCAGCTCGGCACGATCGATCGGCAGCGTCGCACACTCGACTCGCTCGTGTCCCAACTCCGCGAAGGAGTTGTAGTCGCTGACGCCGGCGGCCACATCGTCCTCATCAACTCGGAGGCCGTGGCGTTGCTGCAGATTGCGTCGGACGAAGCGGGCGGCTCGTTCGTCGGTCAAACGGTCGAGCAATGCGTGCCACAACACAAGCTCCAAGCCCTACTTCGCCGGACCTCCAACGAATCGCCGCCGGGCTCCATCGAGCCCCCCGGCCAATCCTACGATCCCACAGGCGGCTACCTCAATACGCAGACTCACGAAGTAGAGCTACAGCTTACGACGGACACCGGCGTTCGATCAGTTCTCGCGCGTGCTTTCGATATTCGTATACCCGATGCAAACGGTGACGAGTCCTCGCCGAAGGCGAGCGCCCACGTCGGCCGTACGCTCGCCCTGACTGATGTCACGGAACTGACAAGAGTGATGAAAGTCAAGGCCGACTTGGCCGCGAACGCATCGCACGAATTGCGAACCCCGTTGTCGGCGATCCGCGCAGCCGTCGAAACACTTCGGTCCGTCGATTGGACAAATGACGCCGACGCCGCTTCCCGGTTCGTTGATGTGGTCGATAGACATAGCGGTCGAATGGAAGCCATGATTGGCGATTTGTTGGACCTTTCCCGCCTGGAGTCAGGAGCAAGCCGTTTCGTCGCGACGCCAATTTCAGCAAAAACACTTCTGCAAGAACTCCACTTGACCTTCGCCGATGTGCTAGGCGCCAAGAACCTGAATTGGAAAACATCGATCTCCGACGAGGATGTCACACTCAACGCCAATCCTGAGCTGCTCCGAATGATCTTGCGCAACCTCATCGACAACGCCATCCGGTTCACCGATCCCAAAGGCAGCATTGAGCTCTCCGCTCGGCGAGATTCCAACTCGGTTCTATTTGAGGTGGCCGACACCGGGTGCGGGATTGCCCCGGCTGAGCAACAGCGGATTTTTGAACGGTTCTATCAGGTCGAGCGGGCCCGATCAGGCCCTGATCGGGGAACAGGGTTGGGCTTGTCGATCGTCCGGCATGCCGCAACCGCCATGAAAGCCCAAATCAAACTCCACAGCGCCCCCGCCCAGGGCACGCGCGTTTCCATCCAGATAGCCGACGATCCATAAGCGCGGGAGTTGAGCCATCCAGTGGTAGAGTCGCCACGACACCATCTCGATCATTAATCCCATCCTCTGTAATCCCATCCTCTGGCCGACTGACCCGCGAGGCGGATCGCGCGCCAGATAAACCAGCCATCGAAGCGTGCAGCCGATTGCACGAGTCCCATCAAGCCGATCGTCTGCTGACATCACGCCATTCTCCTGAACCACCGGCCATGCGCTGCTCGTACTCTGTCTGACATCGAACACATCGAGTGGCTTCGGGTTTAGCCCGAAGGCGCGCTGCCGGAATCTTTTTGCAGCAATCGGCGCAAATTCCGTAGGTGCCGTCGTGAATCCGCCGCAACGCATCGATGGCTTCCGCCGCGCGCGAGTACTCCGGCCTGGCCGTGATGCAGACGGCCTCATCGGTAGCCAACTCCCGTAACATCTCTTGTCGTTGCTTTGCCCGTGATGTGCTGTTGCGTCGTCGCATAATCGATTTCTCCTATGGGAAAGTCTGGCTGGTCGCGTTCGACGTCCTACAACGAGAGATACCGCTGTGCCTTCGCCGTACGCCTTGTGCCAACAGAATCCGACCCACCTAGGCGACAGGCTGCTCGTCCAGGCCTAACGAAGCCATGCAGCGCTCTCGCGTTCAGCCTTCTACATCGCACGATGCGTGCCAATCAGGGACTGATCGCGTTTTCGTCGTAAACGTAGCTCCAGTAACCAGTTAAGACTCAGCGCTGACGACCCTTGCCTCGCCGAACCTGGCCAACCCGTACCCCAAGTGGATACATGTTGACCAGTTCGGATACACGGAAATCGGCGGTCGCGTTACTTACCTAGCTCAATGGACGTGATCCTCCGAATGCCGTGCAGAGCGATTTTCTTGCGGAGCGTTGTGCGGCTAATGCCCAGCATCTTGGCTGCTGGAGCGAGTTGGCCGTTGGTACGCTCAAGGCATACGCGGATGATTTCGCGCTCGATTATGGCTGTCGCAGTTTCGTGTAAGTGGCCAACCAAGGCCGGCTGGCAAACGAGCTTCTCGGCCACCGACCGCGCTTCGTTGGTGGGCGAGCCGGCCGCTGAGTCTTTTGCGCCAGGGATGTCGGCGTGACCTGTTTCGGCGCCCTCGCGAATATGCTCGGGAAGGAACTCCAGCCGAAACACGGAGCCCCGCGCAACGACGAGCGCCGCTTTGATGGCGTTCTCCAACTCGCGCACGTTTCCCGGCCAGGAATACTTGAGTAGCACGGGAAGTACGTCCGGCGAGAACGATCGGATGTCTGCACCAAGACTCCGGTTGTAGCGCCGGACGAATTGGTGCGCGAGCAGCACAACATCGACCTCGCGCTCCCGAAGCGGCGGCACCTCGATGCTGGCCACCTTTAGCCTGAAGTAAAGATCCTGCCGAAACCTCTTCTCATCGATAAGCGCTTCGAGAGGCTGATGCGTGGCGCCGATGATTCGCACATCACTCGTTATCAGGTCCGTTCCGCCGAGGCGTTGGAACGTGTTGTTCTGTAGCACGCGTAGCAGCTTGGCTTGTGTGGCGAGAGGTATGTCCCCGATCTCATCCAAGAAAAGCGTGCCCCCATCACACTGCTCAAACTTGCCGATCCGCCGAAGCGCTGCACCGGTAAACGCTCCTTTCTCGTGCCCAAACAGCTCGCTCTCGATCAACGTCTCCGGAATGGCTGCACAGTTGAGGGCTTGGAATGGTTGGTCCTTTCGCTCGCTGTGGTGCAGAATGGCTCGAGCCACCAACTCCTTACCGGTACCGCTCTCTCCCGTGATGAGCACATTGACGTCTCGTGGAGCAACGCGACCGATCAACTTGTACACTTCTCTTATGGCGGGCGATTGCCCGATGATTCGCTCGACAGCAACGTCATCGTTGGGTTCTTCATAGACCGCTGGAACGTGGATGTCGCGGCTAGTGCGAAGTGCCTCTCGAATGTGTTGCGCCAGGATCTTCGTCTCGATCGGTGTTACCAGGTAGTCAAGAGCCCCCCGCTTGATGGCCTCGATGGCCTGCTCACTGCCTGCGGGCTCGGTATAGAGCAGGACGCAGGCGCGGGGAAGCTGGTCACGAACGATTTCAAATGTGGCGAAGTCGCACAGAATCAGATCGGGAGGCGCGGCTGCGAGTTCCTCGGCAACCTCTTTCAACGTTTCTCGATGCATCAGACTCGCTTCAACTTCCCTGCATGCATCACGAACTTTCCGCGCGATGCTTCTGTCTTCCGTAACAAGCAAGACGCTATCGGACATTACATGGAGCCCTCTTCGTTTCTGGTTGCTGTTTCGGATTGATCCCCACGACGCTCGCCGGATCGCCCTTCCGGAACGGCCTGATCCGTACGGGTTGGCTCGCCCGGTCCTTCGTGCTTCACGGTTTCATCAAGGCGAACCATAACCTCGCGCAGCATCTCGGTGGCTGCGGTGGTTTCGTCAACCGTAACCGAATCGGCACCGACCTCCATGAGGCCCGTCCGCTTGCTGACGACTCTGGTTCTTGCCGCGATGAACACATCTGGCGCTCGTCGTCGGGCCACCGCGCAACTGCGCAACACGGCCTCTTCGTCCGGAATGGTCAAGACAAGTGCATGAGCGCTTCTGATCCCTGCTGACTCCAGTACCTCAAGGTTGCCAACGTCGCCGAAGACAACACGCCTGCCCCGACGAGATTGCTCCAGGACGGTGGCCGGGTTGAGTTCCACTACCGTGTAGTTAAAACCTCGTCGTTCGAGTTCCTTTGCAATGAGACGCCCGATGGGACCGTATCCGGCAATGATGACATGCTTGGCTTGGCTCGCAGGCCGTCGCGGTGCGTGACTTGGGTCGCAAAGGGGCGATGACTTGATCCACGGGGCGATCCCGATTTTGGAGGTCACCCCAGCGAGCCGGCCGCCCAGCTCCACCAACGCCGGCGTCAGGATCAACGAGATGACGACGATCGCAATCGCGGTCGCCAACGCGGCATCATCGATGATTCCGTTGTCGTGCGTGGCGCCGAGGACGATCAGGCTGAACTCCCCGGCCTGCGCAAGCGACAAGCCTACCGCCATGGCGATGCTCGCAGTAGTACCGAGCGCCCAACAGACGCCGGAGATCAGAATGGTCTTGAGGACCATCATCACGGCCCCACCTACCAGGATAACCCACCACCACTCGGCCAGGATGCTCGGATCGAGCTTCATGCCAAGCGTGGTAAAGAACACGGCGATGAAGATGTCCCGCAGTGGCCCTATTTGACCGCTGAGTTGATGGCGGAACGGCGTCCCGGCGAGCATGAAACCGGCCAGAAACGCTCCCATCTCCAGGCTGAACCCTATGCCTTGGGCAACAACAGCGGCCAGAAGCGCTGCCGCCACACCGGACAGAGTCATGATTTCCAGCGATCGGCCCTTGAATGACTGGCGAAGGAGTCGCGGGAGGATCACCCGACCAAGGATGATAAGAACGGCTACGCCACCGACACGCAGTATGGCTTCGACGACGAATTGCGGCGTGCCGTCGTCACTGGCCAAGGGACGGCCCGCGCTCGTTGCCGGCGTCACGTTGGCGTTTGCCCACACGGCCAGTGCCGGAATCGCCGCCAGCATGCCCACGACGATCATATCTTGAATCACCAGAATTGAGAGCGCCAAGCGCCCTCGCATTCGGCCAAGCTCGCGACGCTCGGCGATGATCCGCAACACCAGCGCGGTCGAGGAGAGTGCCAGCGCCATGGAAACCGCGAGCGCTGCCGCTGGCGCCAATCCGAACCAGATCGCGATCGGCCACCCCACAGCAATGGAGAGCAGGCAAGATCCGAAGCCCGCCACAATCATGCGCGCCATTCCGTGTTTGAGGGCGGAAAGGTGAAGCTCAAGCCCGATCCCAAACAACAGCAGGATGATCGCCAGATGCGAGATGGCACCAAGCCCTTCAGGTGAAGGCACCAACCCGAGGGCGCGTGGGCCGATGATGGCTCCGGCGATCAGGTAGGCGGGAATCGCGGCCAAACGCATTGGCTGCATGACCACGGCAACAACGGCCGCACTCACCACAATCACGACAAGGTCTGTGATGATGGCCCAGTCTGAATCTGAGGCGGCGGCCAGCACGCTTGGAATCATGAGCCGATTCTACCTCCAGTCAGCCAAACAACTTCTGGCGAGCCTCGTCTGCGATGGCGAGGACCGCTGGATGCTTGACCTTCTTCTCAACCGAGATCGCGTAGAACCGCTCCCGAACGGACTCCAGCCGACCGACCACCTTTACGCGGAACTGGCGCTGCACCTCCTTCTCAATCACTGTCGGAGCGGCAAACAACCCCACGCCGGCCTGACCGAACACTTTGAGCAGGGCGCTATCCTCAAACTCGCCACGCACCGATGGGCGGACATTTTCGGCATCGAACCAATGGCCCATTGCCCGCCGTAGCGCTGTGTTGGCCGTGGGGATAATAAATGGCGCGCCGTCGAGCGACTTGGGAAACCGGCGCCGGTACTTGGTAGCGAGGTCCTTCGCACCGAAGATCGACACGCCACACTCGCCCAGCAGGTGGTTGAACGCACGCACTTTGACCTCGGGGCCAATCGGACTGTCGGACAACACCAGGTCCAATTCGTAAACCGCCAACTTCGTAAGCAGCTCCACTGGGCTACCCTCGTGACAAACAAGTTGAATTTGCTCCTGCAGATGTAGAGCGGGCTCAAGAACGCGGTAGGCAACCAGCTTGGGTAGCACGTCAGCCACGCCGACGTTAAACCGCAGTGGTCTGTCGGTCGGTCGGCCCTGGACCGTGTCCAACAGGTCGCGCCCCAGCGAGAAAATCTCGTCTGCATACCGGTACACCACCCGCCCTGTCTCGGTAAGAGCAAGGTTGCGCCCGACACGCGTGAACAGCTTCTCGCCGAGCGAGCGTTCCAGCGATCGAAGCTGAGCTGAGATCGTTGGCTGGGCCAGGTTCAGCTCCTTGCATGCCGCCGCGATCGTACCCTCCTTGGCCACGACCCAGAAATACAGCAGATGATGGTAGTTTAGCCATTGCATGCCGCCAGGATACATTGCTTTCGCCTATGTTTCAATACTATATTTTCTATATATCTATCGTTCCATTTGCGTCGTATATACACCTGTAAGGTGACAGGTCAAACCACAACGTTGGAGAGAGATTGCGATGCTTGTAGAGATTCGCTCAAGGCAAGGCCCGTTGAATGCCAGCCTTGAAGATCAACTGGTACGACGCCTTCGTTTTGCACTCGCCCGGTTCGGTGGCCGAATCCGCCATATCAGCGCGACGCTGGAGGACATCAACGGGCCGCGCGGGGGCGAGGACCAACTGTGCAGAATCCAGGTCAGCCTGGTTCCATCAGGTTCGATCATGGCCGAGGCGACCGACGCCGAAGTCGCGTCGGCGGTCGGCCGTGCGGCGGAGCGAGTCGCGCGTCGGGTAAGGGATGCCCTCGACCGGACACGCACCATGCGGATGCGGACCCATGCGACACCCTATGAGGAGGACCCTTCGGATGAAGGCTGAAGTCTTTGGGACAAAGCCGGCGATCGATCGAGCGCCGAGGTGTGCTTCACGCGTAAAGCGCTGTTCGACATCGCCGCGACGAACGATGCACGGCATGACGGCTCTCCACAGAGGGGACGGTTCGAGTGAGAACCGCGCCCCAAACGAATTCGAAGCATCGTCTTCACGCGTGGAATTGCCTTGGAGGACCAAGCGGTGAACCTCAACAGTATTCCTGTTTGCAACGAGGGTGACATTCTTCCCGAGTATCGCGGGACACCGGTTTGGGATCTTCTCGCCTACCACAATCTAGGCGCGCCGCATCGCCACCACACCGACGCCCGGCTGCTAGTCGGGATGTGTATGGATCATCGGTTGCAGTTGGAAATCCCCTCCAATTTTGCATTTGTTCTTCGGTGCGCCGGTGCGAATCTACGCATGCTGGAATTCGATGTGGCCTTTGCCATAGCGGTCGGCGGCATACGCGCCGTCTGCCTAATCGGACATGACGGATGCCGTATGGTCGATGTGGCATCGAAGCGGGAAGCGTTTGTCTGCGGGCTGACAGACCGCGCGGGTTGGGATCGAGCGAAAGCGGAGGAGCACTTCGACGAAAATTCGGCGCGCTGTGGATTCGCTGATGTCGCCGACTCTGTCTGGCTGGAGGCAAAGCGGCTGCGAGAGACGTATGCAGGAATTACCGTGGCGCCGCTGGTCTATTCGCTGGGCAATGGGAACGTTCGCCAAATTGTGGACGCGGGCCAAACAACCGTCAACGCTGGTCGGAAGGTGTACGAAAAACGCTGTGAAGGGTCACTATGAATCCGATCTGGCTCAGCGCTTTCATCGGCGCAGTGCTGGGGCGTTAACAGCAAGAGGTCGGGGCTGGTTCAAAGCCTGAACCCTGCCGGATCAAGAAACATCACAAAAGGAAGAAACCAATGGATTGTCTCAAGAACATAGTCGTAGGCTTTGATTTTTCCGAATTCTCGCAGTGCGCCCTCAAACAGGCCGCACGCATCGCCGCGTGGAACCAGGCCAAGATGCATGTCCTCCATGTCGTCGATACTTCAACGGTCAATCACCTAAAGGAGTTCTGGGGGTGCAGGCGGTCGCTGATAGGCTCTCAGGATGCAGTCGAGAAGATTCGCGGCGCCGCACAAGCGCAACTCGAAGAATCGATAGGCCAAATGGAGGAGGTGACTCTTCACGCCGCCGCAGAAACCGGCACACCGTTCCTTGAACTTCTGCGCCGCGTCAGGGACAACTCCGCCGATCTGCTGGTGCTGGGATCCAACGGCTCATCCGACCCTTCAAAAGGAGCCGGTGTACTCGCCACCAAATGCGTACGCAAGGCAGCGGCAAAAGTGTTGCTGGTTCGCGAGAATCACGCGGAGCCTTTCAAGAATGTCCTCGCCTGCATCGATTTCTCGGAGTCGTCGCACCGCGTCATCGAGCAAGCGATCCGTGTCGCCCAACAGGATGACGCGTCGTTGCGCCTACTGCACGTTTTCGCACCACCGTGGAAGGGAGCCAAGTATGTTCCAAAACCGTCGCCGGAGGACGAGCAATATCTTTCAGAGGTCTTGCGCGATCGCATGCAGCAAGCCCTGAAGCCTTTCGAGAGCGAGGTACAAGCGCTGCAGGTCGAGACGAAGGTGATCGAAAATGCGCGGGAATCAGACGGAATCATCCAATTCATCGGAGACTCTTCGGCGGATCTGGTCGTCGTCGGAACGCGTGGTCGCACTGGTATGAGAGCGGTCCTATTTGGAACGGTGGCCGAACGCATAGTCCGAGAGTCACCCTGTTCCGTCCTGGCGATCAAGCCGGACGGATTCAAGTACGACATCGATTGAACACGACGTAAGTCAGAACGCGAAGTGGAAACAATGGCGTCGATCCAACCTCTGGTATCACGTGGGTTGACCCAACGAGGCGTAGATCAACCCAAAGATGAATGGCAAGACAACAGTTTCGACGCGCCGGCTTACCTGGTACCTAGCCCCCCCCATTGGGGCGGACCATGCCGCGAATAACGTCCGTGCTGACAGGTTGGCCCGATCTCGCCCGGGTCAATCGTAGGCCATGATTGGAAGCCACTTGGCCAGAATGATCAGCGATGGCGAGTCCACCGCAAACGCCGTAACACAGGTTCCAAGCCAAGCCTTATCCACAGAACACCCGCCTCTTAGTGTGTTGCCGGATGACGAACCCGGCGTCAGCGCGAGCAAGTTCCTTGCCGCCCGCGCGCCAATTCCACTGGCCAAAATTCGAACGGAGTCGGTTTTGCGGTCGCCCCTCTATTGTCCTTCTTGCCGGGCATGAATTGGATCGGAGTGCCGCGCGAGATCGAGGAACTCATGGAAATCAAGACTGAAAAGACAGCAGATGGTCCTGCCAGAGAAACTCAATCCATGACAGTACCCATGTGGAGGTTGGACAGGCGCATTGAGAACAGTATTCTTCTTTTCAAAGCGGCTTCATTTTCGACGCACACGGGGTCCAAGACTCGGCGCGTGATTCCACCATCGAGAGGTCAGCTTGACCGGTAAGATGGCTCCACACGGTTGTGGCCGGACAGGAAATCGCACGAGCGGGCCATTTTGGAATTCACGATTCATGTTTGAATTGAGCGGCATTTCGAAGCGATACGGCACGACCGATGCGGTACGCGCCGTCGATCTGGCGTTTGAACCGGAAAAGACCACCGTGCTTATCGGCCCTAGCGGTTGTGGGAAGTCCACCCTGCTGAGATTGATGATTGGGCTGATTCACCCCGACGCCGGAACCGTGCAATTCGAAGGCGAGACGTTGTCGCCTGAAAACGTCGTGCTGCTCCGCCGCAACATGGGCTACGTCATCCAGGACGGCGGGCTGTTTCCGCACCTGACCGGGCGCGGCAACGCCGCCCTGCTCGCACGGCACCTTGGATGGGATGAAGACCGAATCGCCGCTCGCCTTGATGAATTGGTTGAGCTGACCCATTTCCCCGCTGAAGGGCTCGATCGTTATCCGGCACAACTCTCCGGCGGCCAGCGCCAGCGCGTCAGCCTCATGCGGGCCTTGATGCTTGATCCGGACGTGCTGCTGATGGACGAGCCGCTGGGGGCTCTTGACCCCATGATCCGCAGCACCCTTCAGGCGGAGCTTCGCGTCATCTTCCGAACCCTCGGAAAGACCGTCGTCATGGTGACGCACGATCTGGGCGAGGCCAGCTACTTCGGCGATACGATTATCCTGATGCGCGAGGGGCGTATTGTACAACTCGGCCCGTTTGGTGATTTGCTCAATTCACCGGCCGAGGCGTTCGTTACGGAGTTCGTCAACGCTCAGCGCGGCCCATTGAGCGTCTCAGAGGGAGCAGCTCAGTGATCTGGCGATGGCGCATACCATTGCTCTTTTGTCTGGCATGCGTATCGCCGGGCCTTGCCGAGGAATCGCCCTCGATACGCACCGGATCGAAGGCCTTCACGGAATCCGTCATCCTCGCCGAGATTGTCGCCCACCTTGCCGAAAACGAAGGGCTCACCGTAGAGCATGTAGAGGGGCTGGGCGGGACGCGGCTGCTTTGGGAGGCACTGCGGTCGGGTCAGATTGATATGTACCCTGAGTACACCGGAACGATGAGCGAAGAAATCTTCGCCGGTCAGGGCATTCACGGCGTTGTGGCGCTCCGCAAGAAACTCGCCGAGTCCGGCCTCAAGATGACCGACCCGCTCGGCTTCAACAACACGTATGTTATCGGAATGAAAGAGGAGCTCGCGGCCAAGCTCAGCATCCGCACGATCAGCGATCTGCGCCATCATCCCGACCTTGCGCTGCGGTTCAGCAACGAGTTCATGAAACGTGCGGATGGCTGGCCCGCGCTCGCGCAACGATATCAACTGCCCCATCACAACGTTCGTGGGTTGGAGCATGCGCTGGCCTACGAGGCGCTAGACAAGGGTGTGATCCAAGTCACCGATCTTTACGCCACCGACGCGAAGATTAGCAAACTCCAGCTTCGCCGACTCCAAGACGACCTCGCTCACTTCCCGCAGTACAACGCGGTCTTTGTATACCGCGCCGAGCTGGAGCAGCGGGCTCCGGCACTGATTGCCTCCATTCATTCATTGGAGTCGGCAATCGACGAGACGGCCATGACGAACATGAACGCGCGGGTCGAGCTGGCCGACCTCAGTGAGAGTCAGGTGGCCGCCGATTTCCTGGCGGAAGCGCGTGGAATCCGGTCACACGTCCGAGAACAGAGCGTCGCCCGAGACATCGCTCGCTACACGCTAGAGCATCTTAACATGGTAGCGGTGTCGCTTACGGCCGCCATGTTGGTTGCGATTCCCCTCGGCATCGTGGCAGCGCGCAGCGCCCGCTTGGCGCAGCCAATCTTGGGCGTGGTGGGCATCATCCAGACGATTCCGGCCATTGCCCTATTGGTGCTGCTGATCCGGCCGATGAGCTATTTTTCGGACGAACTCGGTTATCCACAGGCAGTCGTAGCGCTATTCCTCTATTCCCTTCTGCCCATCGTTCGAAACACCTACACCGGGTTGCGTAGCATCTCACCGCAGCTCCATGAATCTGCCGTGGCCCTCGGCCTTCCACCGTGGGTCCGGCTCTGGCGCATCGAGCTACCGCTCGCGTCGAGAATGATCCTGGCAGGGATCAAGACAGCTGCGGTGATCAATGTGGGATTCGCCACGCTCGGCGGATTCATCGGCGCTGGTGGTTTTGGCGAGCCGATTTTCACGGGAATCCGTTTGAATAGCTATGGGGTCATCCTACAAGGGGCCGTGCCTGCGGCCGTGTTGGCGCTGTTGGTACAGGGGTTGTTCGAGGCGGCCGAACGTGTTATCGTGCCGCGAGGATTGCTGTTGGAAACAGACGCGTAATGGACACGGATCGTCCTCAACTACCTAAGCCGGATCAATGAGGATGCAGACAAAAGTAGCCGATATCGCAGTAAACGACTTCGCACCGAGCACGGAGACCATGCAAGATAGCGTGTTGCAAGGCCTCTCACGCAGCCCGAAAGAGCTGCCAAGCCAGTATCTATATGACGACCTGGGCGCTAAGCTGTTCGAGGGAATTTGCGAGACTCAAGACTACTACCTGACCCGCACTGAGATCGGCATCCTGCGCAGCAACATGGAAGCCATCGCAGCCCGCGTCGGGCCTGGCGCCCTCGTGATTGAGCCGGGCAGCGGAAGCGGCCAGAAAACCCGCATGTTGTTGCAGGGCTTGGACGACCCGGCCGGTTATGTTCCGGTTGACGTTGCCAAAGAGCAGTTAGCGCAATTCGCAACAAGCGTCGCCCTCGAGTTTCCGGACCTAGAGGTAAAACCCGTCTGCGCGGATTTTACGGACGATTACGAGGTGCCCGAGTGTGACAACAACGCGCGCACTCGCCTGTGCTATTTTCCGGGCTCAACGATAGGAAACTTCAAACCTGCCGTGGCGGTCAATGTGCTACAACACTTGGCCGATCTATGTCAAGACCAAGGCGGCGTGTTGATCGGCGTGGACCTGAAGAAGGATCGGAAGACGCTCGAAGCGGCGTACGACGATTCACAGGGTGTCTCCGGCGCGTTCGCACTCAACTACCTGGTACGGCTCAACCGTGAGTTGAACGCCGGCTTTAGCATCAAGCAGTTTGGATACGAAGCGCCGTACAACGAAGCGCTGGGGCGCATAGAAATGGCCCTAGTGAGTTCGCACGATCAGGTTGTCAGTATCAATGGATCGCGCGTGCGGTTCAGCAAGGGCGAGCGCATCCGCACGGAGTATTCTTACAAGTACACGCTCGCCGAATTTGCCGCGCTTGCGGAAAACGCCGATCTTCACGTCGAACAGACGTGGACCGATCCCCAAGAGCTATTCAGCGTCCAGTATCTCGAACCAAGGTAGTGGCTGCGCTGTGGCATTCCAGGTCTATTCGATCAGCTTGGAAGGGTAACTGAACCAGCAACGGATCCAATGCCCCCACACGAGCCAGAGTTGGGATCCCAGAGTTTGGGCTTCCCCAGGCTTGACGCCCACCTGCCGATCCGACCTCCGGTATCCACGAAGCACGATCGAACCGACAGCAAAAACAACGAGCTGCATCATGCCCCTACCCCACTTCGACACCGTTGGGATCGGCTCACCGGGAAGAGGAGGAACAGGCTGCCACGATGCCGACCCGCCGCTTGTGGCGACCAACGGCGCTGGGTCCGCTCCATCCGCGTCCATCACCCATAGCTCGACGGGCCCCGCTCTGTTGGTATCAAAAATATTCTTCGAGCCGTCCGGCGACCAAACCGGGTGCTCACGCGTTGCTTCAGTCGGAAATGGAGAATGGCTCCGTTTCGGATAAACCGAGAGAAGACCCTTATAGAGGCACGAAAAACTGGACCTTCGCGGGCCGTAAAGCCGGCGGCCATCGGACCGCGGTGATCTACCCGATCGTCGGCACGTGCAAAGCCAACGGATTTGACCCCGTTCGCCTACCTCAAGGATGTCATCGACCGCCTCCCCTTCGGCAAAGAACCCAACCGTCTCCACCCGGTCGACTGGAGGGTCGAGCAGCTCGAAGCCATCAGCATGCAGGAATCCTGGCCGCCCGCTACGACGCACGGCATGGGCAATAGCATTGCCACGTAAACCATTGTCCCGGTGTAGACGACCGAGCGCTTACGATTGGCGATCCCGATGTCAGCGAGCTAGCACCCGCGGCTCTGATATGATTGAATATATCGTCATGCGATCCTTGAATCCTCGTACCGGTCAAGGATGTGCTGCGCGATTTGTTCTGGAGTTTGCCCGGTCGTGTCGATCTCTACATCCGCGACACGCCGATACACTTCGGACCGCCGGGTCAGCAGCGTTTCGATTTCATCGAGGCCGGTCTTTCCGATTAAGGAAGGCCTGTTTGCGGTCGATTGGGTATCCCCCCGCACCCTATCCCATAGCACTTCGGCCGGCGCTGTCAGCCACACTAGCGAGCCAATTCCCGCCAGCGCCCGGACGTTTTCCTCATCGATCACAGCGCCGCCCCCCACGGAGATTACGGTGGGCGGCGCCGCACAGATGCGTTGGATCGCGTGGCGTTCGAGGGCGCGAAACGATGGTTCGCCTTGCTGCGCAAAAATCTCAGCGATGGATAGATCGGCCGCTCGCGCAATCAGTGCATCCGCATCGACGAACGTTTCGGTCCACGACCCTCCGATTGCGAACGTCTCGCTGAACGGCGCGAGGTCCGCCGCGGCCCGTTGCCCGATCAATTCGGCCAACACCCTGCCCACGGATGTCTTCCCCGACCCGCGCATGCCGATCAAAACGATGACGGAGCGACGATGCCTTGTGTGCGTTACGGTCTTGTGGCCTGCGGAATTGCCCATCAAACGCTCGACTCCCCTGTCTGTCTTTGGAGCAAGGATTCCATCACGATCCGCCGCGCGGCGTCGAGATCGGGCATTTGCCCTGTCCAAACCTCGAATTGCGCCGCCGCCTGTCGAACGAACATATCGAGCCCGTTTAGTGTCGCGACCCCGAGCGAACGGGCGTCGCCGAGAAGCTTAGTTTCCAGCGGATTGTAGATCAGGTCGAAGACAATCCGGCGGCGTTCCAGGCTCGCGCTGGGCATGGGGGATGAGTCTTCGTCCGACGACATCCCGATCGGCGTAGCGTTGATCAGAACTTCGCAGGAAGTCTCAGCCCGCTGGATCCATGGCTTGGCCGTCGCCCCAAACGTTTGGGCAACGCTGCATGTTTTCTCTGGGGAGCGTCCGTATACCGTGACGCAGCAACCGAACGCTCGCAGCCCGGCCAGCACAGCCCGGGCCGCACCACCGCAACCCAAGACATCCACCGACAACCCCGACAGGTCACCGCGATCACACCCCAGCGCCGCGCAAAGCGAATCGATCGCGGCGTAGCAGTCGGTATTGTGCGCTGTCCACTTTTTATCTGCCGCAACCACCGTGTTGGCCGCTCCGATGGACGTAGCCAATCCATCCGCGCCAGAGCCTACGTATTTCAGCATCGCCTCTTTGTGTGGAATCGTCACGCTGAACCCGCCAAGATCGAGCCATTCTCGATCCTTGCAACCATCCAGAAAGCGGCTCAGGCAACTCCGCTCCCGCGACACGCGTAGCGGCAAGTACACGGCGTTGATCCCGTGCTGCTCGAACCAGCCATTGAACAACCGTGGGCCCATCGAATGGGCCACCGGATCGCCGAGCACCCCGAAAACCCTGGTTTCCGCGTTGATGCTCGGCCAGTGGTAGAGCCCCCTGGCAGTTGCAAGATCGATCTGCCCGGCGGCGGTGGTGCAGGAGTCATCGAGCGAGGCATAAGTGCCGAAGGTGCCGAATTTCCTGGCAAGCACCCGCGTCCACAATCCAGCCTCGTCCATGGCGATGGCGATTACCGCTGTTCGCGCCGCGTGCATGGCGTCCAAAGCGGGAAAACAGCCAGCGATATCTATGGGAGCATAGGCGACTTTCGGGATGATGCGCCGGTCGATTTTGGCCATCGCGGCGAGCAGCGCCGCTACATCGGGTGGCTCGCCGTCGAACGCATGTTGAGAAAGGATGCCCGTGGCGGTATCTCCGTCGGACCCGGCTCGCGCCCATTGAAGCTGTCTGCAGCCGTTCGAGAAAGCACTGAAATCGGCGTATTCGAAATCGATCAAGGCGCGGGATCGGCCGCGCGCAGCAAGCAGCAGCTTGGCCCGATCCGAGGGGGCGGCCGTAGATGCTCCGCCCTGAGTGATGCTTCGGCACGTAAGAATCCACTTCCGTCGATCGTGGGACTCCAGGAAGGCTGCTATCCGGCCCGGATCGTCGGTGAAGTCGTCGATTCGAAGCTCCACACAATCGGCCCCGCCACGCCAAGCGGCCGTGGCATGCCGCTCGATGTCCTCCATCGACGTTGCTCGAACCGATGCAATCAACCAAGTCATAATGCGCTTTCTCTCCGAGTCTTCACTGCCAGGGATTGTACCAAGCCCCGGCCATCAGCACCTAGGCGCGGGCCACGGATCTGTTTCGTGTGTTTGAATCCCACTTTGCGTGGCGGACCGGCGGCGGTAATGCCTCCTTTGGCAGCGGCAAGGATTCTGAGCCACGGAGGGCACAGATAGCGTAGAGGCGGGACGGAGCGATGATGCGATCGTGGACGGAATAACAAGAATCTCTGTGACCTCTGCGTCCAGTGTGGCGGAATCCGGCGCCTCCACCCCCAGAGGCTAGGCTTAGGTCTCCGGCTGATCGCTGATAGCTTGCCCGATTCACCCATTACAAAGATCGACCGGAATATGAATCGGCTGCCCCATAATACCCTTTTACGGCCGGACCGCCGATATATGGATTGCGCCGCTCCAATTGCCGCGGCGCCGGTGTTTGCTACCCTGATCGCCGCTGACTCAGCGGGGTCGCGAGGCGGTGACCGGTAGCGTAAACTCACAGGTGCGTTTGATGAAGACACTTTTGATTTTTAACCGATTTCGATGGTTCAAGCGGTGGCCGCTTAAGGCCGGCGTTTTTGGGTTGACCGTCTTGGCCGTGTGCTTTCCCCATCCGACGGTGCTCCTGCGTCATATTCAGCACTGGCAGGACCCCAATGCCTTGATCGACGCCGAATCGCCCGCCCTGACGCCGCTCATCGCCGAATTGGAGCCGAAAATGGCGGTTTCTACGGAGCCGACGGCGGCGCTCAAGACCGTCGAAGCATTCGTTTATGAAAAAATCCCGTATGAGTGGGATTGGAACACATGGGGCACTGCCGACTACATGCCTACGGTGGAAGAAGCTATCGCCATGGGTAAGGAAGACTGCGATGGGCGGGCCGTGGTGGCCGCGTCGCTCCTGACTCATTTTGGGTTTGAATCGCAAATCGTGACGGACTTTTCCCATTGTTGGGTCAAGACCAACCACGGCGAAACGATGGCCCCCGGTAGCTCCAATGCCATTATGGGCGAACAGGGAGGGTTGCGGGTCAACTACGCCGCGTTTGCCGAGTTGCCTCGGGCGCTTGCCTATGGCACGGCGGTGTTTCCGCTGGGGCGCGAAATGATCATCCTGCTGGTGGGGTGGTATTTGATGCTCCGCAATCGGGGCGGGAAGGCTTGCAGCCTTTGCGGGCTGGTTTTCCTGGTAAACGGACTGTTGCTACTGAGGGTTGGCGGGCATGATTACCTGAATCCCTCGGTGCTTCTGCAATGGGCCGGGTTGTGCAATTTGGGATTGGGCGCTATGGCGTTGACCGTCTTTGGGGCGATCAACGCGAGGCAAGCGGCGCCGGTGGACATCCCTGCGTAAGGAACGATGTTCGCCTGCGTAGGGTGCGGCTGTAAGGAGTTGTGGCTCAGACAGTTGTTTACTTGGCGACGCTCGGATGTGATGTACGTTAGTGTTTGGACGAGCCGGATTGGACCGCGTTGTTGGAGGATTGGATTTCATGAAACGTTATTTACCTGGCATTGCTACCGTTACGCTGTTGTTGACTCTAGGCGGGCAGAGCACGTTTGCTCAATTGGATGCGTTGCGGTCTTTGGCCGGCGGTAAAAAAGCTCCTCCGCCCAAGAAAATCGCGCACATTTCTCTAACCGGGCCGCTGACCGAGAGCCCCGTTACGATTCCGCCTATCTTTGCCAGTGAGGCGCCGCTGTCGCTCAAGGAGTTGCTCGAACGCCTCGACAACGCCCGCAAGGATGATGCCGTGGTCGCATTGGTGCTTGACGTGAACGGCGCGGCGTTGGGTTTTGCCCAGCTCGAGGAAGTGCATGCCGCCCTGCGGCGCATTGTGGCCGCGGACAAGGAAATCTACGTCAACGCCGACACCCTCACGACCGGCACATACGCGTTGGCGACCGCCGCCACGCACATCAGCCTGGTGCCCACCGGCGACCTTTGGCTTCGCGGGCTCTATGGCGAAACGCCGTATCTGCGTGGGGCATTGGAAAAATTGGGTGTGGTGCCGGATTTTGAGCACTGCGGCGATTTCAAGACGGGCGCGGAATCCATCACGCGGACCGGTCCTTCGGACGCCTCCAAGGAAATGACCGATTGGCTGCTGGACAGCTTGTACGATTCTTTTGTCAAGTTGGTCGCGGAATCCCGAGGATTCTCAACGGACGAGGTGCGTACGCTGATCGATCGGGGCCTCTATTCCGCCGAGGATGCCCTCGCCGCCAAACTTATCGATTCCGTCCAACATCGCCAGGATTTCGTCGGCGATTTGAAGGAGCGTTACGGCGAAGACGTCAGAATCGTGTATGACTACGGTGGCGAGGATTCCGACGATGTGCCCGGCAACATGTTCGCCGCGTTCGAAATGCTGATGGAAATGTTCAACCCATCGACCAAGGAGTTCACCGAGCCGACGATCGCGATCATTTATGTAGAGGGTTCCATCCAAATGGGTGCGGCGCAGACATCTCCGTTTGGATCATCCAGCGGTGCCTACAGCACGACCATTCGAAAAGCGCTGGATCGCGCTGCCGAGGAAGACATGGTCAAAGCCGTGGTGCTACGCGTGGATTCTCCGGGCGGTTCGGCGCTGGCATCGGAGATCATTCTGGACGCGACGCGACGCGTTGCCGCGAAGAAACCGCTTGTCGTTTCCATGGGGAATGTCGCGGGTAGCGGCGGCTACTACGTCACGTGCGAGGCGGATGTCGTTTTTGCCGACAAGCACACCATCACAGCCTCGATCGGCGTACTCGGTGGGAAGCTGGTCACAACCGGATTCTGGGACAAGCTGGGGATCAACTGGCATGCGAATCAACGTGGGGCGATGGCCGGCCTGTTGAGCACCGCCGCCCCATTTTCCGACGAAGAACGCGGGCGCATTCGCCATTACATGGAAACCGTCTACGGCGTCTTCAAAGACCACGTGGTCGAGGCCCGCGGCGACAAGCTCACGAAACCGATCGAAGAGCTGGCCAGTGGACGTGTTTTTACAGGCATTCAAGCGCTCGAGTATGGGTTGGTGGATGAAATCGGTGGGCTTAGAGACGCCATCAAGTTTGCGGCGCGTAAGTCTCGGCAAGATGACTATGAACTCCGTGTGCTGCCTGACCCACCTGGGATTTTCGACATGCTTGGCGGCGGTTCGACGGGCGATCGAAGGCTACAAATGGGGATGGGCTCGGACGTTTCGGCGCTGGCGACCGCGCCTATGTTCCAAGCGATGCTACCCATGCTTGCCAAGACCGATCCGCTAAGGCTGCGCGCCGTCTTGCGGCAGCTCAAGAAGATCGAAATGCTCCATCAGGAGAATGTGCTGATGGTCATGCCGGAGGAGCTTCTTATCCGGTAGCCACGGCAGTCCCTGAAAGCCGTTTGGCCACGTCGATGAACAGGTGAGCGTAGGGTCACCGGACCGCCTTCGTTATTTGAGGGCAGTTCGTGACCCTTTTTTCTTGCCTCTTGGGCAGGAATCGTGGGATCTGCGGCTTGGTCGTGGTGTTGATCGAGAGGTGTGGCCCTGCCACGTGGACCTGCGGCGGGCTATCCCTATGGGGCTTCGTCGAAAACGCGAATGGCCTTGCCGTCGATTTCGATGTTCACGATGTGCGGGTCTCCAAGTATGGATTGCGCACTGAAGAAAATGCGAACCGACGCATCGCCGCTGACAAACTTGCCCTCGTAGTTCAGGTATACCATGCCGGACTGTGTGGGGCCGGCTGCATCGCTTGGGTCCGGCACCATGGAAACGAACTTCCCGTGGGTCTCGCGGACACTGGTGACCCAACGCTCAACGTCGCCGACGGGAACTTGCTCCTTGAACTCGGCCGACGCGAGCTCCCTGATCTGATTTGCCGCAGTAGTCACGTCCCCGCCGTTCACGGCAGCCGGAATTTTGTTCGCGATATTCGACATTTTGAAGTAGGCGTATGTTCCGAATGCCGCGTACCCGCCCATTAGGCCCGTCAAGAGCGAGATGGGGATGGCCGCGATGGCCAAGCCCCTCCCACGCCGCGTTCCGTCGCCCGTCTTCAGGATTCCCACGATGCCCAGCACCAGCCCGATCAGCGCCCCAACGACTGTGCATCCGGAAAAGCTCGCGCCGAATCCGACAACCGCGGCCTTGCTCCACGGGTTCACCGGTGGCAGTCCGGTAGTTCGGGGATTATCGACGTACGGGTTCGATGGGCCGGTGCTTTGCATGGTATTCTGGGCTCTCCAGCGTTATCGGTCGCACTATAGAATCCGCCTTTCAAACGGTCAAACCGTTTCGCACGAGCCGGAACCCACGCTGAGACCAGAGCGTCTGGAATGCCGAGGGTCGAGCGGTTTCCCCCGCCTTCTCGCTGTATTTCACCGGGTCGAGCCGGCCCGACGACCAACGCCGTAGCGACGACACCACAAAGACCGGTCGCGGTGGATGCCTGGCTTACTTGGCAATGGTTGACGGGACACGACCGCCTGGCTTACTATTCATAGGCATGTGGAAGATAGGTGGACTTCGCCTTTGAGTTCCCTTGCCCGCCTTGTGGGTCGCCTTTCTTGTATTCTGTGGCGATTTGGGGCGCGGGGGCTGCGGGCTTGTCAGGCCTGTTGTTGCGGTGACGCGTGCCCACGCGAGGCTAAAGACACGGTCACGGCTGGCCACTCAATGTGGCATCGGCTCTCTGTTTTCTTCGACCCGCAGCCCCGCGATGAGCGATTCGCGATGGGCGGCGGGGGTTCGCCTTGTGCCACGCTATGGAATCCGGTTCGCTCGGGAATATACGCCGGAAGTGCTCGGTTGAAACTAAAGATGGCCGTTGCCGGCCCTTCGACCCTTGACATGCTTTGTTGCCTTTGGGAGCCCAACGAATGAAAGCTACCTTCCTCAGAGCCAGTATCGGTTGTTCGATATTGGCGGTTCTTTCCGGTTCGATGTTGGGAATCTGGTCGTGCGGAACGGCTCCTGCCCCTATTTTCGTGCGCGGGCCCGGCATCAGCGGGGATGAACCTCCAGAAATGACGATCCTGCTGCCCGCGGTGAATCTGACCCGAGGGCAGGGAGAGTTTTTTCGGATTGAATGGACCGACCGCGATCCGGACTCCAATGCGCAAATCAACTTCGCGCTGGTCAACATAACGAATTCCTCGAACAGCGCGCGAATCACGCTGGCGGGCCCGTTCGACGAAAACGATACGACAGGCCCTGATTCCGTGACCATAGGAACCTCGCTGGTTCCCGTTGGCAACTACAACGTGGTGGCCACCATCTCCGACGGGGTAAACGCGCCCGCGGAGGTGTTTGCACTGACCAACGATGCGGTGCCCCAGCGCGTGGTGCTTACCGTCGTGGGCCCCGGTGAGGGTAGCCCGACGGTTCCGCCTGTCGTAACGGTTGTCGAGCCTGCGTTCAATCGAAGTGTGACGCAGGATGATGACTTGCTCGTACTCGTCCAGCCTTCCGCGCTCATACCGGATGCGGCCAGACCGTACGATCCGGACAGCGACGTCAACATCTTTATACTCCTAGATCTTGATTTGGATCCGAATAACGACGATCCGGCCAGCCCGGATCCCAGCAAGATTATCTTGCTCGACACGCGGACCGTGGCCGCAAACGCGTTCGCCGCCGAGACGTTTACCAGACAGATTGATCTTTCGCAGATACCGCCTCGTCCGGGCGGCGAACCTTACTTCGTTCGAGCGACGATCGATGACGGGACCAACCCCCGTGTCCACCAATACGCGGTCGGCACGATCAGCGTCGTGCAACTGGCCGCCGGCCACGTCGATTTGTTCGAGGTGGGTCGCGTTGTGTCGGGAGCCCGCCTAACTGGATTTGGGCCCGGTGCGAATCTTGGCTCATCCATCGCGACGCTGGGCGACTTTGACGCCGACGGCGTGGATGACTTCGCCGTTGTGGCGCGGTTTGGCAATCCCCGGAATTCCGGGCTTGTGGGCGAAGGCTATCTGATCTACGGACACGACCAGACCCGCTTCGGTGGAGACATCGCGTCGAACTCGATTGGCGAGGCCGTGCCGGGCGTGATCATGGAGGCCCCACCGGTCCGATCCGATCCAACGATGTCAGACGGTTTTCCGTGTATCATTCCCGAACCCTCCAAGAGTGAGGGCATCACGGACATCGGATCGATTCGCGACATCAGCGGCGATGGACGGCCCGAGATCATGGTGGGCATGAAGTTCGTCCACGGCGCGTTCGATGGAATGGATTACGATCCCGGTGACCAGCCCGTTGGTGGTACCGGTAACGATGACAACACTACGGCCGTTGAAGTCGTGATTCGCCAGGGGGAAGTGACGGTGCAGGAGGCCAATGGCACCATCGATGTTACCTCCACCACGTATCGGGGCGTTACCGACGGCACCATCGATGCCGCCGATCCAAACGCAACGCTGAACGCGGCCGATTTGCTTTCCTGGCAGGATGACGGACCTGGCCTGCGAAAATGGACTCTGATCAAGTTTGAGAATGTCCTCGACGAACTCCCGGATTCAATCTTCGGACTCAACTCATTTATCGACGTTTCCACAGTCACTGCCACGTTAGAGCTACGTGTCTCCGGAGTCGGTGGACAAGGCGATGTGTTTCAGGAAGTGAGGGGTTTCACGGGGCAAACCAGTTACGCCGATTATGCCCTTGGTGGCGGGGATCCACAAATTGATGTGGACTACATACGGGTGGGCTTTGCCGGCGATGGCAATCTGGGAAGCGTCGATGGCACTACGCCCGAAACAACAACAGTCGATGTGACGCTTGTGGTTCAGCAGTTGATCAACCTCGGATTGGGCGCCTTCGACGACGAGCTACGATTCATCATCGTTCACGATGGCGAAGAAGGCGGCGAGGCCGGGGCAAGAACGAGCGAGTTTGCGCTGGAAACGGAGCGACCTATCCTGCGTATCGGATACGACCGGTTCAATCTTACCGGAGCCAAAGGATGCTACCCTGATAATCTTGTCAACAATATTTCTGATGAGGCTACTGCGGACCCCCGGGATGAGCAGTACTACGCCGGTGGCATGGTAGTGTTGATCGACAGCAGCAACCGTGACAACAGCCCCCGATTGGGGGAAGCCCCAGAACGCCTGGAAAACACCGTCATCACCCTGGAGTTGACGGGCCAACAGGGGCGCAACCTGGACACGCGCGGGATCAACGAATCCGCGGGCGGCATCTTCCCGCGGGCCGATGATTATAATCAGGAAGGTCGGATTGCCGGTGCGCGATTCATCGCCGGCCCCTATGATTGCATCAACCATGAGCAGCTCAATCAACCGCCGCGAACGGGTTTCTTTGGCGAAACGGTGGCCTCGATCGGCGATCTGAACAATGACGGGCTCGATGAAATCATCATTTCCGCCCCACAAAACGAGCGATATATTGCGGACTTGGAAACTTCTTTCGGGCTAGGGAGCAGCCACTTGGCGTCCTCCGTCTACAAGGGCAGCGTCGTCGTTTTCCCGGGGGCCGACTACAACGGCCAGTTTTGGCGCGAGTTAACCGACTCCGACGATTCGAATTCGATCATCCCCAGTTTGGACCAGCAACACTTTGCGCCTTTCGGAGTCTGTATTCCGCAGGGAGGGCGGCAGTTGTTTTCGCCTTCCGATGCGTTTGAGGTTTTCGCCGAAGATGTTGACGATCGACTCGGCGGTGCCGACTCAGCCGGAGATTTTAACCAGGACGGTCTGGATGATATCTTGTGCGGGGCGCCACTCAACGACCGCTCGACCGCGCTTGGGGATTCCGGGGCGGCGTACATCCTTTACGGTCGAAACGTGCTGGGCGACTTCAGGCTCGATAAAGCGGATGATCCGCTGCTTCGGGCCCCCATGCTGCGTATCCGAGGCGAACGGCAAGGCGATCAAATCGGGTGGCGCCAGTCGAGCGGTTTGGATGTCAACGGCGATCGGATTGACGATGTGTTCATTGGATCTCCGCGGGCCGATTTTGGTGGTGTGCCCCGATCAACGTGCGCGGGCGATTTCAACGGCGACGGCGTGATCAACGAGACGGATCTCAGCAGAACGGCGTTCAACAACTGTCAATCCGCTCATCCCGACGGTGTCTTTAGCGACGAATCCTGCAAGGTGTTCGACTACGACAACGACGGAGATATCGGTGATGACGACCGCGACCTATTCTTGAACTGCGTGGCGGCGGGCGGTGCGAATTGCTGTGATAACCTGGTGGACAATGGATTTGTCGGCGTGATTTTCGGTGGCGTGTTTGTCGATGGAGACCGAACGATATCGCAAATCGGAACGCCTGACCTGCCCGGCGTGCGGTTCTTTGGCGCCAGTTCTGGGCACCGCGCGGGCTTCGATGTGAGTTCGGCCGGCGACTTCAACCAGGACGGATTCGGCGACATTCTGATCGCCGTGCCGGGTGAGACGCGGCTGGATCGTGCTGGAAGGCAGCGGCTTGGCGTCGTATACCTTGTGTTCGGCGGTACTCATCTGACCAACACGGAGTGGAGCTTGGATCAGGTGGGTTCAGAGGATCTTCCGGGAATCGTGTTCCTCAGCCCCTACCAGAAGGGGCGCCCCAACGAGGCCGCTCCGGAAGTGGTGGCATTTATTGGTGATATCAATCGCGATGGGTTTGGCGACATTTGTATCGGCAACCCCAATGCGGACTTCATCGACTTAAACTTCCCGCAAGGCCCCGAAGCGACCGACGCGGCGCTTGGGCGCCGGCGTGACGCGGGCGACGCCTACATCATTTATGGCAATAACTTTGGTGCCAATCGAGGAGGCGGATCGTAGGCGGCGCTTGCATGAGCCATGATCCTGCGTTTGGGTAGAACCAGGCGTCGCCGGAGTGCGTAACACTGTTTGGCGTAACACCATTTGGCGTTTGGCCAATTGGTGAGAGGATGCGCTTCCATTGCGCATCCTCTCGCTATATAAGGCGATCCTGTGGCGAGTGATCCGCCCTCCATGAATGGCTGCTGTGTGTTGCTAACGACTTACTAGAGAATGGTTTATGGCACATTCCCATCTGCACGACGTAGAAGCGGAAACTTCCAAAGCCACATGGCTGCTCATCGGAACCTTGATGGGGGGCATGTTGGTTATCAGTTCATTCTTGGTCAATATGCCGATTATCGCGAGCACGTTGTTCCAGTTTGACGTTGTGGCCGGTGGTCAAACGCCCTATTCCCAGGCGATGGCCTTGGCTGGAGCCATGCTGCTGGGCGGACCGCTTGTGTGGCATGCCATTCAGGGGTTGCTTTCGGGGCATACGCACATGGATGAGCTGGTCGCCCTGGCCGTCCTTGCCGCGATCGCGCTGGGGGAATACCAAGAGGCGGGGATCATTGCGTTTTTCATGGTGCTTTCCAACCTGATCGAAACTCGGACCGCCCTCGGGGCTCGCGCGTCCATCGAGTCCCTGCTTCGTTTGACGCCGGACAAAGCTCATCGTTTGCAGGAAGATGGGTCTGAGGAGGTGGTTGATGCGAAGGTGCTTGCTACCGGGGAAGTGATTCGGGTTCGCCCTGGGGACAACATCCCGGCCGATGGCGAGGTTGTTTCAGGCGATTCTACCGTCAATCAGGCGAATATCACCGGGGAATCGCTCCCGGTCGACAAACGCATAGGCGATGAGGTCTTCAGCGGCACCACGAACCTCACCGGCATGCTCGATCTCCGTGTGAACAAGGCCGGGGCGGACACGACGCTCGGTCGAGTTCAACAGCTTATTCTCGATGCTGAGGGTACGCGAACACCGCTGATGCGGCTGATCGATAAATACGCCGGTTGGTACACGCCGACCGTCTGCATGCTTGCGGCGGTGGTCTGGTTTTTCTCGCAGGACAAAGACGAGGGCGTGCAGAAAGCCATCACTATGTTGATCATCGCTTGCCCCTGCGCGTTGGTTTTAGCGACGCCGACGGCCATGGTGGCGGCGCTGAGCTGCGCGGCCAGGCTTGGGATTCTCATCAAGAATGTGGTTCAGCTCGAATACGCCCGAACGCTAAGCGCCGTCGTTTTCGACAAGACCGGGACGCTTACGACCGGAGTGCTTTCCGTGACCCAGCTCAAGCCCGCGCCGGGGACCCAGGGCGCGGATTTACTCCATGCCGCCGCCTCCGCGGAGCAAATGAGCAAGCATCCGGCCGCGCTGGCGTTGGTGCAGGTCGCCAAGCAGGCCAAAGTGGCCTTGGCGCATCCCGAGTCCTTTTCCGAAACGGCCGGACGCGGTGTGTCGGCCAAGGTCGATAAGGCGGCCGTATTGGTGGGGCGCGGTACTTGGCTATCCGAAAAGGGCGTTGACATGAGCCTGACGCAAGACCCCGACTTTGCCGAGCCGGAGGGAGTCAGCCTGCTCTATGTCGCCCGCGATAATCAATGTCTGGGCTGGGTCGGCCTGGAGGATCGTACGCGCGGCGAGGCCCGCACCGCGATTGATGAGTTACGCGAACTCAACATCAAGAACATCTCCATGGTCACCGGCGACAAGCGGTCCGTGGCGCTGCGGGTCGGGGCGGAAATGGGGTGTACGGAAGTTCACTCCGAGGTTCTCCCGGAAGAGAAGCTTCATCTTGTCGATGAGCTCAAGCGGCGCGGGCATCGCGTAGCCGTCGTTGGAGACGGCGTCAATGACGCGCCGATGCTAGCGGCAAGCGACCTGGGGATTGCGATGGGCGCGGCCGGTAGCGATGTCGCCATCAACTCAGCATCTATCGCCCTGATGAACAACGATCTGAGCCGCCTTCCGTTTTTGATTCGGCTTTCCAAGTCCACGACCCGGGTGGTGTATCAAAACATTCTCTTCGGCGTGCTGTTCATTGTTGGAATGATGGCACTCGCAATGACCGGGTTGTTGAGTCCTGTCTTGGCGGCCGTCAGCCACACGCTGGCCACCGCATTGGTCATCTTCAACAGCGCCCGTCTGGTACGCTTCGGCGAAGAGCACGGCACCAGCACCGACGGATACGTCACGCCGATTCCCGCCGCGGCCACGGCGTGACGCCGGCAGCGCCGCTGCAATCCGTCGAACCTTCACAGCCAGTGCGAGGGACCCTGCCGGTAACCGTTTGCATTGGCTACGAGCCCCATGGTAGATTCACAAGTACGAACTCTCTTGGATCGCGGTGTTTGTGGGGCATGTCCATCTTGAATCCACAACTCGTTATCGTAACTCCGTGCCTCGTCCTAGCCGGTGGGATGGCGCAATCGCCGGTGGATGACGTCGCTTCCGGTGGGGGGCGGAATCAGTACCACGCTCTCACTTGGTTGGCGGCCCCTACATCCATTTCGAATCATCTCCGCTCAGGCCGATTGCCCTGACTCACGATGGCGTTACGTGCTGGCTGTCAATGAGGTCGGTGACGAACCGCGCCGATCCGTGTGCCATCCTGCTTGTGGATATGCTTTCCGATCCATTTGCCGATCGCCAATCTCCCGATTGCCACGATGCACCTGAGGTCAATCGATGCCGAGCAGGGAATCGGAGATCCGTGGACCGCACGAGCCGGAATGTCACCAGGCTGGCGCCAGGTGCTCTGACACGGGCGCTGGAAACTCACCGCCGCGGTTCGGGTTCCGCACCCGACTTAGAATCCCGAGGTCCGCTCGGATTCGACAACCCTGTTTTCTCGCAGATGGCCTCGATGATCCTGGCCTGCTCCTTAAAGACGTAGCGGTCCAAAAGCACCGTTCGGGAGCGTTGACCATCGTCAGCACGAAGCACCACCACTTCGTCGTTCTTGCCTTGTTCAAACGACTTCATCTCGGCAAAGGGGATTAGGCGCCCCGCACCTACGATCAAACCCTCGTCGTTGAGTACGGCCCGCGTCCGCGCGATGCCGAGAAATCGAACGATCAGGAGCCCCCCGACCGCGGCCAGCACCCACCCCGTCCAAATCTGCATCGACAAATCCGTCGGGCTGTGTAACGGCCCGGATGCCCACTCGATACCCTCGACGCGATGGCGGGCATGGCGCAGTTGAACGAAGCCTCCGTAGCCAAAGAAATACCAAATGCCGTCGTGCTCAAACCCTGCGCCGCCGAGCTCAAGCTGTGCGTCGGCCAGGTTCATGCCGGGCTTGATGGCGGCGATGCCTCCCTCGACGATGTTTTTTCTACAAACAGGCAGCGGATCTGGCGCGGCGATGCCGATTTTGTCTTTGAAGACGGCCTTGATATTCTGCACAGGGTATGCAACGTAGCCATCATAGAATGAAAACGCGGCGTACCCCGAAACCAACAAGGTTAGCGCGGCATTACGGAGAATTCGTTCGGTGGTGGTCTTGGATATGATGTTGGCCATCAGCGCACCTCCGCCAGACTTGCCATGCGGCACCGGCCGTCGTCCAGGGGCTTTGTCGGTCTTGGCTTGGTGTGGTTCAAACGTTCTCTCCTTCGCCAGCGTGGCTTATCGAATGGACGCCAAGCACAACCTGCCGCCCAAGTTCGCACCTTGACGAATGATACCGCCCCCATCGTCGGCCTTGCCGCGCGGGTTGGCAAGGTGTTTGATTCCGAATCCTGTTGCCATCGTGTCAAGGCGCTTGGCGGCATCACCGCAACGCGCTACGGCTTGGGCTTGCAGGCAATGCGAAAGCCTGTTTTTCGTCAAGAAATCACAGGTTGCGATCGTGCCCGTCGAAATTTTTGATTGAAAAGCCGAATTCATTTCGTCATAATGGCGTACTCGACGCGACGATCGTGTGAGTCAGGGAACCCGTATTCGTAAGTGAGGTTCAAGATGGAAGACCGGCTTAGCGCGGTATGCGATGACTTCTACGTTAATTGTCGCCTTTTTCTCAAGTTGGATCTGAACCTTGAGCGCGAGACCGTGCTCCATTTCTTTGATCGAATTCGAAGATCCTACCCCACGATGACGAAGCTACGACGGCGGGACGATCACTGTTTGGTGCTTGAAGAAGAGCCCGACGAGCGTAACCGTCGGCGGTGGGTGCGGATCGACCAGAACAGCCTTCGTTTCGGCACCTATTCGCCGAAGGATCTTGAGGAAGTGCGGGATTTCGGCGACCTCATCTTCACGCAAGCGCCCTGCCACCTCACGCTTAGCGATATCGACTTCGAGCACCTCGAACTTCTATACGGCTTCGATCTCGAGTACCGCGGCAACCACGATCAGCTTGTCGCCCAGACCTTCTTCAGCGATCAGCTATGCGCGGGGTTCTTCGACGGTGGCGATCATACCAGAATCATCGACGCCCAACCTTACTTTGGAATCGCATTGAGCCCAGAATGTGACCTTCAGGCCTACTTGGAACTCAAATCGCGGACCACATCCTACGAGGTACGCAACGACACCTTTGAAGGCGAGCCGATTAGCGTTTTCTTAACACTTCGGAAGTACTGGGGCGTCAGTGACCCGGTCTCGTTGGATCAGGCGCTGGTCACGCTGTTTGACCACGCCGACGAAATGGCCACGGAGATGGTGGTTCCCAACTTCGTCAATCCCCTAGCCGCAGCCATCGCGAGCCAGCCGTAGGCGTCTTTCTTATCGCATGGAAGGATTTAGCCACAGAGGACGCATATGCTCTGTGGCCTCTATCGCGAAGAGTCTCCGCTGCTATGCCCGAGAAGAGCGTACCGCTGCGCTCGGACCCGCTCCTAACCGGCGGCGTGCCCAAGAGCCACCGGGCTCGCGGTTGCCCGTCGAAGCGACTTTGCTACAGTTCCCCAGGACCATAGAGCAAACGGAAAGCAACCATGATCACGAGCCCGTTGCAAACCGAACCCATCATCGGTTTGGAAATCCACGTACAACTGCGCACCGAGACCAAGATGTTCTGCGGCTGCCCCGTTCGATTCGACGCCCCACCCAATTCATGCGTCTGCCCGGTGTGCTTGGGGCATCCGGGCGCCCTGCCCGTGATCAACAAGCGAGCCGTAGCCCTGGCTATACGCGCGGGGCTCGCCCTGAATTGCGACATCGCCAGCTTCACCAAGTGGGATCGGAAGAGCTACTACTATCCAGACATGCCCAAAAACTACCAGATCAGCCAATACGATTTACCGCTTTGCGGCCCCGGGCATTTTGACATTGAGGTCGGCCCCGACGTGCATCGGATTCGCATTCGCCGCGCGCATTTGGAAGAAGACGCCGGCAAGAGCATCCACGAACCTTCCGGCGGCACGCTCGTGGATTTGAATCGGGCCGGCACGCCTCTTTTGGAGATCGTCACCGAGCCGGACTTTCACTCCGCCGAGCAGGCCCATATGTTTTGCGTCGAATTGCATCGATTGATCCTGCATCTCGGCGTGAGCGAAGCTGTCATGAAGAAGGGCCAAATGCGATTCGAACCCAACGTCAACGTGCGGATTTGCAGCGACAACGTCGAGGCCACCACGCCAATCGCAGAAATCAAGAATCTAAACAGCTTCAAGGCCGTGCGCCGCGCTATCTCGTTTGACGTTGAGCGCCAGATCGCCACATGGCGCGAAGACCCACAATATGTTAAGGGTACGGCCCCAAGTGAAAACCGAGGCTACAACGACGATCGCGGGATCACGGAGTTTCAGCGTCCCAAGGAAGCCGCGCACGACTACCGATACTTCCCCGATCCCGATCTTCGCCCACTAAACGTCTCGGACGAGTGGCTCACGCGAATCCGCGCCGAGTTGCCCGAGCTTCCGATCGCCCGAGAGAAGCGGCTGATCGAGCAGCATGGACTCTCTCCGAGCGACGCGCGAACTATTCTTACAGATCGGACGACGGCGGACGTGTTTGACGAAGTGGTCGCCTTGGGCGCGCCGGCCGGCGTCGCCGCCAAACAGCTCGTCAATATCTGGTCACAATTGGCCAACGACCGGGCGACGCCCCTGGCGGCACTTCCGGTTAGCGCCGAGCGCTTGGCCGCGCTGGCCGCGTTCGTGGATTCCGGAGCCGTCAACAAGACCGCCGCCAATCGAATCGCCGAGGCCATGCTCGACGGCGACGAATCCCCGGCTCAACTGGCCGAGTCCATGGGGTTGCTCCAAATTCAAGACACCGACGCCACGCAGGCGTGGGTGGATGAGGCCCTGGCCGACAACCCGGACGCCCTAGAGGATCTCCGAACGCATCCCAAGAAAATCAAAGCCGTTACCGGCTTCCTGCGCGGCCAGATTATGAAACGCTCGGGCGGAAAAGCCGACCCCAAATTGGTCGGGCAACTCCTCGAAAAGCGGCTCGCGGAACTGTTGTAGACGCCGCCACCCCAAGCTTCCGCGAGGATCCCGCTGTGGCCCAGGCCAGCCCCGCTCGCGGCCCGCTGGTTGGCTCGACTAGGGCGGGCAAACGCCCTGCTCGCATGTCGTTCCAAACGGCGCCCCTTGGAACGCCAGCACGCCGAAGAATACATCGGCGATGTTGATTGTTTGATCCACCGCACAAGGGGCCAGGTCGAGCAATGCGCGCGCCGTGTCCTTGAAATTGTCCTGGAAGCCCAGCACGATAAGCAGCACATCGCCCAGCGTCGGCGTGCCGTCGAGGTCAATATCGCCATAGCCTGAGGTGGTCACCATAACCGGCGCCGTCAAGTTGGGTATGCCGGGTTCACCGCAGTCGGCCTGCACATCGACCGACGTAGCGGGCGTGATAAAATCTCCCGTCACAAAGACGGATCCACCCCACTGGTCGGAGGTCAACCATAAGGCATTGGCCGGATCCACGACTAGGCTCCCAACGGTACTCTCCATCACGCCGTCGCCATCTTGATCAAAGCCCGAGAGCCCCGTTGTCTCCGGCAAAGGCCCGACATATTGGGCGTTCGACCCGCCGCAGGACGTGACGACCAACGCTGTGATCGTAGCCGCCCCGACCGGTTGCGGCGTAATGCGCAGGTAGCGGTTCCCCATCACTTCAACCACCGGTGAATTGCACTCACATCCAAACAATTCATCGCAAAACTTGCACGGCGGTCCGGAACTGGCGCAACCCGTGATAGGATCACCGCCCGACCCGAGGCAGAACTCCAAGCCGTTACAAAACAAGCCGTCGGGCGGACAAAACGCGTCGTTGGCGGTCAGCACGCAACTTCCCACCACGCAGGCATCGCTCGTGCAGTCGGCGCCATCATTACAATCGGCGGCCACCTGACATTCGTCGCAGCCCTGAGTAGTTTCATTGCAAAACGCCCCGGCCGGGCAGGGGCTGGATCCCGATTGGCACGCCCCGGCGGTGCAAGATTCGGCGCCATTGCAAAAAATGCCGTCGTCGCAATCGCCACTCGCCAAGCACTCGTCACAAGAGCCCGTTGCCGGATTGCAAAACTGTTCCGGCAAACATGGATTGCCGCTGGAAACGCAGTCGCTGACCGCGTCGCAGCTTTCTGCCCCGTTGCAAAGGTCTCCGTCGTCGGGGCAATGGGCGTCATTTGCCGCAAACACGCATTGATTGCCCACACAGGAATCGTCTGTACAGAAAACACCATCGTCGCAATCGCCATCCACCTGGCAGGTGCCGCTGATGACCTCTATGATCGCAGGAGCGCCCAGGGTTCCCGTTACAATCAAACCCGCGATCTTGCCGTCCCACACCTGAGTATGGGTTGCCTGACCGAACACCGCCGGCATTTCCAATTGAGTGACGCCCGAATCGGTGGCCGTGAAACGAAACGTGGTGACGAGTAGCCCTCCAGGCGTCGCGCTCGCCGGGGCATTAGGCGGAAAAAGGGAAACGGCGTTGTACCAGGCATTGCCATCGTTGGAGGGCACGCCCACGAAAGGAGCATTCAGGCCATCTTGATTAGAATCGTCAGGAAAACCTGAAAGAAACCAGGTGTATGGACCGTTGTCCAAGTTTTCTAGCAATGTCAACTTGGCAGGATCCCAAACGAGAATCGTCTCAATGATGCCGACCGAGTGCTCCGGGGCGTTGGCGGACACGGCGTACAGGCCGACCTCGGCCACTTCACCCAGCAACACCGATTGAAAGCCGGGCCGCCACTCCAAACTGACATCCGAGCCGACAGACGCGCGAAGCATAGATGGCGCCACGCCAACGCCTATGATGATCCATATAAGAATTCGAATGTGCAAGGTCATGGCCATTTTTCCTCCTACTTCCCGTCTTACCGCAGTGGCTCGGATACCCAGCCAAGGCACTGCCCCCCACGCTCGAACGCGAACCCCTGTCCGCATGAGCAATCCGTTTGCCGCCCCATCCATGCTAAGTTATGGATCTGCCGGTGCCCTCGGTGCTAGGCCTTCATGCTTGGCCCGGCGATGCCCGTCCGATCGCCGCTGTGGGCGCACGCCGGACAAGAACGCGGCCACATCGTCTTGATTCAACCGGCCATCTCCATTCAGATCACCGGCGGCCAGATCGCCTCGACCCGATCGAATAAGGTCTTTCACTGAAATATCCGTGACGGGCGTTTGGCTCGACGCGGGTGACCCCTCGGCGCCGCAGCAGTTCGCCTCGTTGGTCTCGAGGAAGTTGATCTGAATAAACGAAAGCTCCGCGTTGTTGACCACGCCGTCACCGTTGACGTCGGCATGTGGAAATGCCGTAGAACAAGGGGCGTCGCCGGATCCATAGTTCACCAACCATTGCGCGCTGAACACACCGAAGTCCAGAATGTCGATGAAGAAATCATCGTTCAAGTTGCCGCTGACCAGCGCATCGTCGTCCCCCCCGAACGCCGATTGATTCGTAAAATCGGCCATATACTGCCCTGAAACAATGGCAAAATTGTCCGCATCGGTTGTCCGTAACGTATGCAATTCGTCGCGGGCGGTGACACAAGCGTAAACGCCGCACGAAGGCTCGATCGTGCCGACCGCCACACCGTTGGCGAACGTAAGCGTTTTGGAGACAACGGCCGCCGGACCACCCCCGGCACAATCCCAAAGCTCAAAGGTGATGCAACGCGAAAAGGAAGCTGGAAAAATGATGCCGCCCGCGATTTCCACCGCGACCTGCATCTCATTGGTCGGGTTGACGGTTACCTGAAACGTACAAGGCGTGCTGTTGGCGCAGGCATCCGCGGCCGTGCAGGTGACCAGGGTGGTTCCGATGGGAAACGTCGCGCCGCTTGCCCAGTCGCACACAATCGATGGCGCGGCGTCGCAATTGTCCGTGGCCGTCGGCAAGGCAAACGTCACGACCGCCCCGCCGCAACCGGGCGCCGCGGCGTTGACCGTGATGTCCGCCGGGCACGCGACCACCGGGGGCGTGGAATCCTGCAGGGTGATGATCTGATTCGCCTGCGACGTGTTGCCGCACGCATCAACGCCGCTCCAGCTTCGAATAACGGTCCCGGTTCCGTTGCAGCCGGTCAGCCCGGAGTTGTCATCCGAGAAACTCAACGCGGGAAACGAGTCGCAATTGTCATCGATCAGGGGAAAGCCAAGGTTGCCGTTGGGCGAATTCGCCAAAATGGTCAGGCTCCCGGCGTAGAAATTGATCAAGTCCGTACCGTCATCTCCAGCGCTGTTGTAGGTCAGCGTCCCCGTGAAGAAGAATTCGCCGTTGAGCGCGAAATTGAGCATGGGCGAATCAGGCGTCGACGGGGCAAACCAATGGTGAAGCCCATCGGACCGCAACTTGCCGCCAATATCCATCACAAACATCGGACCCGGACCGGAAACATCGAGCCGCGTGATTTCGATGTCGGTTAACGGAATGCCGGGGGACTGACTTCGAATCAGGCTGTTGACCACGTCGCCGACAGATATATCCGGCAAGTGAGGCTTGTAGTCGTCAAGTGCCCAGGTGACCGGCCCGACCAGATTCCGATTGGCCACCGTTCCGTCCACATTGTCGTACGCTTGAAGCGCCGGGGTGGGAACCGATCCGTCGGACGTCGGCAGCGTCGCCACCAAATCCAACCCAAACTGCGATTCCGGCCAGATCAAACCACTGTATAGAATATGCCAACTAAACGCGCTGCCTCCCTTCAGGGGGGCGTTGGAAAACAAATAGGGAGCGCCCGCCACACTGCCGAAGATGTCCTTCGTGCCGTCGAATTGCGTCTTGAGAAACGCACGATTGGCCGGGTTCTCGCCGTTGCCGCCCAGCCCGTTGTTGTTGTTGTCGTTGTAGTAAACGGCGATGCCGCCGCCGGTCGTGCCGTACTCAATCGAGGGCACGAGGGATTCATCACATTCCAGCGTAACATTCGGGGGAAACGACACGAAGACCGGTGCCGTCGTATCGTCCACGTTGATCACTTGATCCGCGCTGGTGCTGTTGCCACACGCGTCTGTGGCCGTCCACGTTCTGGTGAGCACCACAGGGCATACGCCAACCGGCGCCGAATCGCTGAACGTCACCACGGGGGCGCCTGTGCAGTTGTCCGTCGCGGTGGCCTGGCCGGTGTTCACCGGATCCGGGGGAACGGTACATTCGATCGTCGCAACCCCAGGCACGCTGAGTGCGGGGGCGGTCGCATCAAGCACGTCACCAAACGCCGTCGCACCGGCCGAAAGACTGCCGCAGCAATCCGACGCGGCAATCGCGACCTCGACTGTCGCCGGACAACTCGAAAGCGCTGAAACCAGCACATCCCCCGTGACGGTGACGGTTCGCCCGTCTGTTTGCACTTTAGAGATGTTGGGCACGCCCAGTGTGGCATTGCCAGTGGTCAGCACCACGGCCAGGCTCACGTCATCGGCCACCACGCAACAGTTGTCCGTGACGGTCGCCGAGAACGTTACGATTCGTTCACAACCGCCATCAAGGCCGCCGCCAACCACCGCTAGGGCGCCCACCGCCGGCCCAGCTGCGTCAATGCTTATCGCGTTCAGGTCATTCAAGGTGGGGATCACAGCTCCGCCGCCAAAGGAACTGAGCTGCGTGGGCGGATCGGCCAATGGACGAAACGCCACCAGCGATGCGGCATCGGCGCACGCCTCCGTCAACGTCGTAAACGTCAACAACGCCATCGTGACGTCGGCGTTGGTGCCGGGAGAGCCGGGCGCCGCCGTAACGGCATAATCAATCGTGCCGGCAATTTCATCGACGACTTCGGAAAACTCGGCGAACAACGCGTCGCCGGAATCGGCGCTGACAAACGCAAGGGCGGTAGTGTCGTAATCCAGGAAGAACTGTCCCCCGACGATGTTGGTGGTTAGAAACGTGGCATCCACTGAAACGGTTAGCGTACTACCCACGGTCGTCAGGCAAGTTGAATCCGGCGTGAGCGACAATGTCACGGGACCGAGCAACCAGGGGCAATAGTCCACGTCGAGATCACTAACCTCGTCACCCACGCCGTCGGCGTTGGCCATGGTGGCGGGATCGAAACATAGCGGGCTGTCCGCCTCGTCGCCGCCAGAGCCATCGTGCGGGCCGGTTGCCGTACCCCACCAGTTGTTTTCGGCGTTGAGGGGCCCTCCGGTCGCAGTGGGATCAACGGCGATCCCAAAATCCGCATGGTTTTCAATCGTGTTGAAGCCTACGGTTCCACCGGGTACTGCGAAGGGGCCGCCAAAAACCAACCCGCCCCCAAAAATGAAGATGCCTTGGGCGTTGCTGGTGTACGTGTTGCCCGTGATATCGACCGTGCTGATGTCCCATAGCTGCAACGCCTGTCCTTCACCGAAGATGCCCAACGCCACATTGGACACAACGTTGCCACTGGCGTTCAACCCAACGGCATGGTTGACCTCCAACGCCGCCGAATGCTGCCCGGATTGCAAAAAGTTGCCGCCGATGTCTTGCCAAATATTTCCGTGAACGTCGACCACCCCGGTCAGGCTGTCATGACGACCACGAAGCGCGACTGTGCCATTGTTGTTGTGAATCGAATTGTTTTCGAAAGTTATGGCGACAAATGGCAGCTCAGCGCCCCCAATGGGCGGTCCGGCGAAATTGAAGTCCGTGTCAAACACCGACCTTCCAGGGATATTTCGAAACTCGCTGTTGATCACGGTCAGCGTACCGGTCAACAGGTTTCCGTTGAAACCAAATCTTCCGTTGGCGCCGTCCGCGCCGACCGCCACACCTTCGCCGTCCAGAAGGCAGTTGTCCATGGTCAGATCGCTCACCGACGCAAGGTTGTCCATGGCGACGATGGTTTCGCGAGATATGCCGGGATCGGAGTTGCCCTTGAGGATCAGGTTTCTAAGCGTGACCCCATTTTGCGCCACCGTGTCGTTGTCGAACAACACCCCGCCCAGCAGCTCGGGCCGGTTCAACGCATCTGTGCCCTGCAACACAACACCATCGACGGTGGCGTCACCGATCACCACTGTGGGGCCATAAATCCCCGGTGCGACGTTGACCACGCTACCGACCACCAAGCCAAGCCCTTCCTGAATGCGCCCGACCGGCCCAACCTGCGGACTGTCGTCATCGACGAAAACAGATGAAAAACTGCCCTGAAATCCGGGAGCGGGGTTCGTGTCCGTACCAACCCCAAGCCACGGCGTGTAGTCAACGCCTACGCCGACGGACGCCCCCACACCCGTAGGTGTGGCATCACCGAACCAGTTCCCCGAGGCGTTGACCGTGGCGCCGCCGTTGCTGGCAATCGCCAAGCCGCCAAACAATGAAAAGGAGTTGTTGAAAAACACCGCATCCGTCGCGGCCGACGCACTGGCCACCACGGCGTCCACGGCATTTTCGATCAGATTCTCGCTTGCCGCGATCGTGACGTTCGTCGTCCCCGGGGGGCCGGCTTCATCGAGCAGGATACCGGTATCGACGTTTCGAATCGTGTTGCCGACAAACACAGCATCCACGCTGCCGAAACCAAAGCCGAACATGTCCGTCGTCTCGTTGAACCCAATAGATCCGAGCCGATTGAGGCCGTCCACCGTGTTGTTGCGAAACTCGGGCACAGCGCCCCCAATCTGGAGCGAGGAAACCCAAAGGCCTTCATCAGCATCGATGACGGTATTGTTTTCCACGGTCGCGAGCATCAGCGGATTGAATACTCCGATGCCCAAGCCACCGGTCACGGTATTGTCCGAAATCAGGTCGGATGCGCCGACCGCAAACCCTAAGTCCCCCGGATTATCCGTGTGGATGGGCTCCTCTGATGCGGTGACGACAGTGCGTCTGACAATCATCCCGGCCGAGTGATTGGCGTTGACCCCGCTGGGACAGCGAGAAAGGGTGCAGTCTTCGATAATGCCGGACGAATGCCAGTTAAAAATGCAGCTTGAATCAAAAACGTTGTCAACCACGTCGTCGTGAATATGAAAATCTGTCGCCGTATCGACATGGATAGCGCGGAGGTAAATGTTGCGAACCGTGCAATGATGCACATGCGTATTGACGAAATCGCCGACGAAGAAATTGCTGGCGATGCCGTTTCGGGCGTCGATGTCGGCGCCATTCAATACCGCACCACTGACAAGAGATGGATTGTCGCCGTCCACCGTCAGGTCGTGGATGGTCACGCCGCTGGATTCAATAAGGATCGCCGTGACGGCGCGAGCCCGGGCCGCGGAGCAAAAAGTCCCCGCTCCCCCACCGATAGCGCATGTCGGATCGCTAACAGCCGGTAGAACCAAGGTCACGGCCTGTCCAGCGCCGGCCAACTCCAACGGCTTGGGGATATGTATGTTTTCGACGTACGTCCCCGCCGCTATCATGACCGTACTGGAGCCTATGGCATCGATCCCCCCTTGAATCGTCGCGAAGGCGTCAATGCCTATCACAAACGGTCCGACACCTCCATCGTCCGGAAAATTGACCAACTCGCCGGGAAGGTTGTCCGCGTAGTCGTCGTCCACGAACACGGTAATGGGGGCGCCGGCGGGGCTTCGATCGACCGTAACCAGTCCGCTTGAGCTCGCTGTCCCGACGATCACATCGAGGGGTACGGATGCATCTACCGCCGTGACCGCCTGAACCAAGGGGTGGCCGACTTGTTCAACATCAATCTCGCCAGCGACCCCTAGACTGGCGGGCACGCCTGGAATGCCCCCACTTGCGGCAGGACTCAACGGCCTCGGCGACGCCGGACTGCCGGCGGCCCACGCCAAACTACTCAGAATCGCAACGACGCCTACGCCGCTCCACAACCCTCCCACGCCATCCATCGAAGCCAGACGCTTCTCGAAACGCATATTCTCGTCTCCTTACTCCTCACAGACACCGAGAACAACCGACTGTGCCGACCGAACGCCCATGCACCGAACGCCCATGCAATATCACGTCGAACCACCCTAGTCCCGACCTCGTCGGCAACATGGATAACCGTGCGGCTCAAGCGGTGCTTTGCGCTACCGCTGACGCATACGGTATAGTCGCAATAACAACGAATTCGCAGACTTGAGACTTCCCGCGTCGAGCATCGACCGGTCGTCGTCACAGACAAGCGTCAGGCACTAGGCTCCTCTCCCGTTCCAGACACCCCATCTATCAGTCTGCGAATTCCGAACCGCGCATTCACCCTAGGTGGACGCGCAGGCCCGTGGCACTTTGTGAGTATCCCTCCAATCAAACATGGCAGCCTCGGGAAGAGGGGACGCAAAAAAGGCACGGCACACGTGGCGTCGTGTTTATGGCGAAATCAAAAAACTGAAGTGGCAAAGCTCTACCCACAACGTGCCCCGCGACCAACTCGAAAACACCATGGCGGCCGGGCGATTCAGAACAATAACCGAAATGCCCGACCAAGCATGCAAACACGACTCCCTCAACTGCGAACGCAATTCTAGCGTTTGGTCGGATCGTGGACAACCCCTCTTATGGGGAATTCCTGAAATAAAGTGGTACCGCACAAGCCGGCTGAGCGCAGTCTAATGATGACACAACACGCGGGCACTGAATTCGACGGTCAATAGCAAGCAGCTTACTATCTTCATTGCAAAACCGGCGACAAATCGGGGTGCCGTGGCTCGGGGCGAATTGAAGTGCCAAGGTGTATGCACGAAGACCATCAACCCATCGACGAGAACCTCTTTACAACTATAGACACATCGCGATTCTTTCGAGGCCTGCCGGTCATAACGCATACGCTCCAAATCGGGGACATGGCGTTTCAAGTCGATGGAATCGCGGATTCGGCCGCCCTGCTGGATCTCCCCGACTTCGCAAAGCGATTTGTAGACGACAACGTCGCTCCGTACGGCATGGAACTCTGGCCTGCCTCCAAGATGCTCGCCCGATACGTGCTTGCCGGCGAACCAGGAAATGGACGCTGCGCTATCGAACTGGGCTGCGGGCTCGGGCTGGTTTCCATCGCGGCGGCCCGCTGTGGCTGGCAGGTCACGGCCACCGATAATGAACCGACGTCCCTTGCATTCGCGCGCCACAATGCCAAGCGCAACGGCGCTCGATTCGCAAGCACCAAATTGCTCGATTGGCATAAAACCGATAGCGAGCGTCACTACGATTGCATATTCGCGGCGGACGTTCTCTATGAACGACTCGATCACCAGCCGCTGCTCGCGTGCATCGGACAACTTCTTACGCCCTCCGGCTCAGCGTTGGTAGCCGACCCCAATCGCAAAATTGCGGATTCATTCCAGAAAGCCGCGGAGTCGCTCGGATTTCTGGTGGGCACCGCGGTGGCGGAAACGTACAATCACGAGGGTGAACTGGTTCGAGGAAGGATTTTTCGGTTATCGCACGGGCCAACCGATGGCAAACACGGACCGGAACGAACCCATCCTCTTCTGCAGTGAATCGGCTCCATGGGGCAGCGTCGGGCGCTTTCTTGGCGAAATGCGGCATTCGAGCCGATGTTAATATTGGGCCGCTTCCCGTGGAGAATATGGGCGAATATACTTATCGGACCTGGCGCGCGCCGCAAGTTGAAAGGAACACTGCCGTGAAGCGAATAGCCGGAAGAATTCTTCTAGGAGGTTGCATTGCAGCAGCCGCAGGCTGTAACGGCCTATTGCCCCAAGACGCACAACCGACCACGGTCACGGTGACGTTTGTCAACGACATCGCGGATTCGGGAGCCTCGATCAGTTTCTTCAGCAATGGCGACGCCTCGGTCTCATCAGATGATCTGACAAACGCGACCGTTAGCGAACATCTCGCCTTCTCGTTGGATGCAAACGCGTCGTTCCAATTCGTCCGAGCCTGTACTGATTTTCAGGCCGCCATCGTCGACCAGGCGTCGCTCATCGTGGATTCAGGAGTGGGGGCTACGGCTTCAACCTCAACTCTGGTGGATGGAATGGATTTCGCATGCGGCAATTTCATCACGTTTCGCCTTGCGTCCCAAGGCCCGGATGAGATTCAGATTGAGGTAAGCATCGGCGATTCAAACCCGCGCTCCCCAGCAACCAACGCCGCCAAAACTACGAAGCACGCGGAGAGTCAAACGACCGGTAAAAGGGCCATGTCAGCTACGTCGGAAGCCGAAAACAAGAACGTCACGGCCACAGTCACGACCGATACTGAGAATGCCAAAGGCGCCACCAATTCAAACGGCTCCATAGATTGAGCATCGCTCGAATGCGGAATGGGGGAATAAACAGGGTCGATCCCCAATTACGAGCAGAGGAAATACGCCAAGTCGAGCGTGGGTCGAATCTCACGCTTGGCCTTGGCCAACCAAGCCCAGGGGCAACGAGGCGGTAGACGCAACCGCGGCGAAGACATCGCGCCGGCCGAGATAGTACCTCCCCCACTCATAGAATTGTTCGGAATTCGTTCGCGAAAGGAATGCAACGTGAGATACGCATTGAGGAATACAACAACCAGCCGCCTGCTCGCCGTAGCCGCCGTCGCCCTCTGGACGACGAACGGCATCTGCCTCGCCGCGAGCCCGAAAGAATTTGCCCAACTAGAGAGAAAACTAGAACGGGAAATGGAGCAGTATGAAGCCACGCTGCGCGCGATGTTCGAGAAAAACCCACATCTGGATTTTTCCGACCCATCCAAGCTTCCACCCGACCCGCGCCCCGAGGTTCTTCGCGAGATGGACAAGGTGGCCGCGAGCAACGCCAAAGGCCCAGACGGATTCGACATGCACGTGGCCGTGCTCTATTGGTCGATCCAGATCGGCGAGAAGGATAGCCCCAAGCGATTCGAGCGACTTGCCAAGGCGTTTCC
>CAZYXP010000001.1:0-50083 GCA_964651325.1 uncultured Phycisphaeraceae bacterium | reverse complement strand
GGTTGTGCTCGATGCCAGATGGAACGTGAAACACATGGGGAATCTTTAGTCGCGTGAGATGGGCATCCAGTTCGCGGTTGGCAGGCAGCGTCTCATCGCGGTCGCCGACAGCTTGGCGTATGGCGATCTTGCTCCGCAAGGCCCCGGCGTTTTGTTCCGCCCACGTCCAGGCGCTCTGCGCCTGAAAATACTTGTGGTCCCCCCCGTAGACGTTTTGCAGCAGCCATTGCCGGGCGCGCGCGGTCGCGCGGGGCGTCTTCGTGAACTCCCGTTGCAGCGGACCCCCGCCTAAGATCGATACCGCCGCAAAGACCCCAGGATGCTTGAACCCCAGTCTCGCCGCGCCGTAGCCGCCCATGCTGAATCCTTCGATCATTCTTCCCGCTCGCGAGGCGATGGTCCGAAACGCTCCGTCCACATCCGGGATCAGCTCCGTCATCAGGATGGTCTCCACCGGCGTCCGACCGTCCTTGGAGTCGCACCACATGCCGTTGCGAAGCCCGTTAGGAAAAACGATGAGCATGGGCGCGATCTTCCTCGTGGCAATGGCATCGTCGAAACGCCTGGCGAGCGGCCGTACGCCCGCAGCCCCTCCACCGGAACCGTGCAGCCAATACAGCACGGGGAAGCGGCGCTCCTTTTCCTTGTCGTAAACCTCCGGCGTGTAGATCTGATAGCTAACCTTCGATGCCGCCGCCGCGCTCTCGAAGACGCGGTACTGGAGGCGCGGCGCCCGGACTTCCGGGATGACCCAGTCAGGCGAGGCCCCGTTTCTCGCGGCTGGCTTATGAGCGATACTCCTTGCCGAACAACCTGCCAGGAGCAAACCCAGGATAACCGGTAGCCTCGTTTCCCATCCTCTGAACATAGCTTTCTCCCGCCTGATAATAATCGCATCAACCAGCATAACGTTCAGATGCCCCATATGTTACCGCCGCAAGCGAAATAGAAAGTCTCGCCTCGATACAGCCAATCACCAGTGGCACACGATAGCAATCATGCGGTGGGGCACAGCGCTCGCCGCACCCGGACCCCGTCGAGATCACCATCGCTGCAATCGTATCGGCATCGTCGCCGTCCGCGCCGCTACCGGGAAGGATGGGCATCCCACGAAAGATGGGCTGTTGCTCCCAACCGCAACGGGGGACCCGGAAGAGTATAGATTTGGGGTTCATGGGTAAGCTACTGCTTACCCGTGCTGTCAGGACATTTTGCCCAAAGAAGACAGCCTCATGCCTTGAATCTCACCCCAGCCCGCACGGGCAAACAAAGTTTGCCCATGCCACCCGGCCGCGGCCAACCCACAAACCCGTCTCGCACGCTTTTTTGCCCCTCGGCCGATTGCTGCTACTATGCGTGCGACGTTGGCGCGTAGTGGGTGGACCGTATGAGGTCGCCCGGTGAGAACCTGTTTCACTTTCCTTGGCAAGAGGTCTGATGGCGGTTTGGCATCGTGCGGATTCCTGCCAGAACGGGAAACCCATGCCGCAGTTCCCCTCAGATAGCGTCCGAGTAGCTGATATCCATGAATAGTTCCATTTTGCCCAAACGAAATCGTAATGCGGTGGTGGTGCTTTGCGGCCTGCTGATCGGGCTGGCCCCGATCGCCTCTGTTCATGCACAGGACGGTGAGTCGTTCGCCGTTTCAGAAATTGCCTTCGAGGGGCTCGGCCGGACCAACCGCGCCTATGTCGAAGACATCGTAGGCCTGCGTGTGGGCGATTCGGTCACACGGGGCGACCTCGACGGTGCCGTCAGCCGTCTGCTGCGCACCGGGCGATTTCTGTCGGCCCGCTGGCAGGACGTCCCGAACGATGCGGGGCGGAAAATCGTCTTCCGGGTGATCGAACGGGCGACCGTGACGGCCATCCGTTTCGTGGGCAACGTTCAATTCAAGTCGCGACGATTGGCCGACGAGGTAGGGATCGCCGTGGGCGACCCGCTGGATGTGTTCGCTGTACGCGGCGGGCGCGACGCGATCCTGGAATTGTATCGCCAAAGCGGATTCAACGATTGCGAAGTATCATTTGATGAGGCGGCTGTGGAATCGAGCGGCGAGCTTGTCTATCGCGTTGAAGAAGGGGTCCGCGTTCGGGTGCGCAAAATCCTGTTTGAGGGCAACACGGTTTTCAAACCGGCCGAGTTAAACCTCCAAATCCTGACGAAAACCGCGTTGGGAATCTTTCGCGCCGGTGATTTCGACGAAGACCGGGCTGAGACGGATGCGTCCCAGTTGCAACGATTCTACCGCGATCAGGGATACCTCGACGCCAGAGTGGGTTTTCGCCGCGAACTCGGGGATGACGCCCGGAACCTCACGCTGGTCTTTACGATTTCCGAAGGCGTGCGGTATCACATCGAAAGCATCGTGATCGAGGGCAACACGGAGCTTTCGGAAGATGAGATCGGGTCGGTGCTTTCGTCTAAGGTTGGTCAGCCGGTGCGGCAACAGTTCATCGACGCCGACGTGCGGGCGGTTCGATCCAAATATTGGGAAATGGGCTACATCTACGTCGGAGTCAAGGCCGACCGGATTTTTTCCGAACAGCCCGCCTTGGCGCGCATCCAAATCACGATCGATGAAGGTGGTCAGTACAAGGTGGGTCGGATCGAGGTTCGCGGCAACGCGCGTACCCGCGACAAAGTTGTACGCCGGGCGCTCAACCTTTACCCCCCCGATGATCTCCTTGACCTGAACGAAGCCCGAGAGGCGCAGAAGAAGCTGCAGCAAACTCAGGTTTTCGACGCAGTCCGCGTCTTCCCGATTGGCGATGAACCCGACCGACGCGACATTGTGATCGATGTCCAAGAGACGGAGCGATCCGGCGACGTGATCTTCGGATTGGGCGTTACGAGCAACAGCGGCGTCGTGGGCACGATCAACCTGGATTTCAAGAACTTTGATCTTGCAGACCCGCCGCGCACTTGGGAAGAGCTTTGGAAGTTTCGATCGTTCCACGGAGGCGGACAACGACTGCGCGTCGAACTGCAACCCGGAACCGACGTCAGCCGGTTTCGCGTGGATTTCACCGAACCCTACTTCATGGACCAACCCCTCCGTCTTGATCTCAGCGGGTTCGTCTTCGTACGCGGACGCGACGGCTACGACGAGAGCCGCGGAGGGGTCACGGCTTCGCTGGGCAAAAGGTTTGAGACCGGCTTCCTGCACGGGTGGTCCGGGGAACTGTCGCTTCGCCTTGAAAGAACACAAGTCGACAACGTGGATCTGTTCTCCGCGAGTGAAATCCGCGACGATGAGGGTTCCAACTTTCTAACGAGCGCCAAGGTCTCATTGGTGCGCGATCGGACGGATAGCTTCTTCCTGCCGACAACCGGCGATCGCCTCCGCATGAGCTACGAGCAATTCGGGCTCTTGGGCGGCGACTTTGGGTTTGGCCGTCTGATCAGCTCGTATACCTGGTACAAGACGGTCAAGACCGACCGATTCGACCGCAAGAGCGTCTTGCGGCTTAGCGCCGAAGGCGGCGTCATCATCGGCGACGCGCCGGTGTTCGAACGCTTTTTTGCCGGCGGCACAGGCTCGTTGCGCGGCTTTCAATTCCGAGGCGTCGGCGAACGCAGCGGGATAGACGACAACAACATCGGCGGCGACTATTTGCTCTTGCTCGGGGCAGAGTACGCCTTCCCGCTGATTGCGGAAAACGTACGCGGTCACGTATTCCTGGACACCGGCACGGTCGGCTCGGGCGCCTATCGCGCGTCGATCGGCGTGGGCGTCCGCATCATGCTCAACCTCTTCGGACCGCTGCCGCTGGAGTTCAACTTGGCCGCCCCCATCGGCACCGACAGCGACGACGAGACGCAAGTCTTCAGCTTCCTTATCGGAACCTTCTTCTAGCGCAGCGATCCATGGTTAGGTGAGGGCGGTAGTCAGAACCTCGCCCGTGAGGAAGCGGCCGATCGCGCATGCCCTACAGCACGCGGGGTAAACGAGAATCTCGCCGCCTTCTTGACCGCGTCACAAGTTGAGTGATCGCCCCCCTCGATTTAGGTTATACTCCGCCCTTTGGGCAGCGAGATGAATCCCCATGACAGTCGGACAGGCTTCGGAGTCAAACGAAACGCGTTGCAGGCCTTGGGTCGAGCTGCGCTCCGTGGCCATGCGCACCTTTCTTTACCGAAAAATGATCAATCAGGCGTCGCCCGATGCCCGCCCGGGGGACTGCGTCTCGGTCTATGATCGCAAGGGCAGCCGCTTCGGCAGTGCGTTGTACAATCCAAACTCCAACATCGCCCTGCGCATGATCAGCTTCTCCGATGAGCCCGTGTCCGACGATTTCTGGCACCGAATCGTTCGCCGAGCCGTGGAGTTGCGCCTAGCGATCCTGAAGCTTCCAGCCAGCACGGAGGCCTTTCGCGTCGTACACGCCGAGGGCGACGAACTCAGCGGCCTGGTGGTCGACAAATACCGCGACGTGCTTTCCATCAACTTCTACAGCCTGGGCATGTGGCGACTGGCCGACACGCTGCTGCCGATCCTCATGGAGTCTACCGGCGCCGCCCACTACGTCGTTCGCGCCGACAAAATCGTTGGGCAGAGGGAGGGGTTCGCGCCCGAGTCTTACAGCTCGGAGAACGCCCCTAAGACCGTGGACATCCGTGAAAACACGGTTCGCTTTCGAGTGCAGATGGACATCGGCCACAAGACGGGCTTCTTCTGCGATCAGCGGGACAACCGCCTGAGGTTTTCCCGCATGGTCTCCGGGGCCGACGTGCTTGATCTGTGTTGTTTTTCGGGTGGATTTGGGATTTATGCCAAGGCGCTCGGCGGCGCGCGATCCGTCAAATGCATCGATCTCGATGAAAAGGCCGTCCTGGTTGCCAAGCAAAACGCCAATCTGAATCAGGCGAAGGTTCACGTGCTTCAATCCGACGTGTTCACCTACATGCGTCAAATGCAGACCAACCAGACCCAATACGACGCCGTCGCACTCGATCCGCCCAAGCTGATCTTCGGAAAGGAGCAGGACGAAAGCGGATTGTTCAAGTATCGAGATTTGAATCGACTCGCCTGCGGACTCGTGAAACCCGGCGGCGTGCTGCTTTCATGCTCTTGCAGCGGAGCCCTAAGCCGGGATGACTTCCTCGACCTGGTCACCGCGGCCGCCAGACAAGCCCGTCGACGCTACCAAATCCTCGACGTAACGGGAGCGTCCATGGACCATCCCGTGCATGCCTACTGCCCGGAATCCGCCTACCTCAAAGCAGTCTGGCTGCGGCTCTTCTGAGCCCGCTGCCGCGAATGGTCCGAGGGCTGGCGCCGGCGTGGTCCCAGCGCTGGCGCCCCCGGCTCTGATCAGCGCACCTGGCGCTAGCTTGGTAACCCTGCCGCCGGAAACGGCACGAATCCTCAATGGCGGATAGACCACTGGCACAATCGACCGCCGTGTCTTACATTGTGGCCGAACGATGGACCTTGGTACGAGTTCGCGCGTTAACCGATCCAGGAAGACACGCACCCCAGCCAAGTGTAAAAATGGCAAGCACCGCTTGACGGTCACGCCGGAAAAGTGAAAGCAAGAGACCATGGTGATGAAAACGGTATACATTTTCGGACTATTCTGTGCTGTAGTAGCTGGTAGCTCGGGTTGCAAAAGTGACGGACCCAACGATGCCCCTGTCGCGACGAAATCGCAGGATCCAGTCGCCGCCGCCAAAGAACCACTTCCTTTGTCACAGATTCAACCTCCCGACGATGCGCGCTGTCGCAATCGCCCGGTGGAAGTCGTCGAGACTTTCTGGCCGAGTGGAACCATTAAGCTGCGGCGGCAAGTCGTACATCTGGAAGATGGCACGGAAATCGACCACGGAAAAAATACCTCCTTCTGGGAGGAAGGCGGAAAAAAAGTCGAATACACCCATGTTTGCGGCGTCCGTCACGGCCCCAAACTCGCATGGCATGTAGACGGAAGCAAGTGGCAAGTGATGGGCTATGCCAACGGCCACGATCACGGCCTATGGAGGGAATGGTATTCCGACGGCAAACCCGCCCGGCAGTGGACCCTGAATCAGGGGGTATGGAACGGCACCTACACCGAATGGCATCCCAGCGGCAAGAAACGCCGTGAAGTGGAATGGGTAAACGGCGTGCGTCAAGGTCCAGAAGTATTCTGGGACGAATTCGGACGAGAGCGTAGACGAATCGAATACATCGACGGTGTCCCCCAGCCCTAGCCCAGTTCCACTGAGTCCTGCGGCCATTACGAAGTGCCAATTCCGTTCCCCCGCTCTGCCGCGCGTAGGGCACGCGAGCGGCCCGCGTCTTACCGGACGTGCGGTACGCTCGGTGATCCCGCACCTGGCTACACGTTTAGCTGCGGGGCATAGGCGGCCGACGGCGCCTGGCGAACGTTCCTCGCCCCGCTTCGCCACGCGTGCTTCGTCCGGTAACCCCATACTCGTATAGCGATCTATTTCACCCCATCGATTGCTTCGTCGATAAGCACACCGGTGTCATTCCTGTTGCTTGCTAAGGATAGGCCGCATGCCGTGTGGGGCGTGAGCATCGTCGGCATGGCACAAAGTCGACAACCGCCACTCGCTTACCGAGAGACTGGTCTTCAAGACTGAATACTCGCCAAGCTCGAACCAAGGAGAACTCGACGTGCCTACGACTACGTTACCCGCCGCGACAACCAAGAACGCAAAACATGCACAGGACCCCACTCACGCAGCCCGCCGCGCCATGAATTTCAATGACATCAGCGATACGCAGTTCCTGATCGCGGCGGAGCACATGCATCTCGAAGACGAAATACAGACCCTGCTCCGTTCGCCCTATCGCGAACTCATTGTTCAGATTCCCGTCCGAATGGATAACGGCAAGCTGGAGCTATTCCACGGGTACCGCGTGCAACACAACGCGGTCCGCGGACCCTACAAAGGCGGCATTCGCTATCATCCCGGCGTGGACCTCAACGAAGTGCGATCTTTGGCGGCGTTGATGACTTGGAAAACAGCCATCGTCGATGTGCCATTTGGCGGCGCCAAGGGAGGCGTCTCGTGCGATCCAACCAAAATGAGTCGGACGGAGCTACGCTCACTAACACGCGGATTCACTCAGAAGATCGACATGGCCCTAGGCGTCTATCGCGACATCCCCGCGCCCGATGTGGGCACCAACGCGCAGGTCATGGCGTGGATCATGGATGAGTATGGCAAGAAGAACGGCTACACCCCCGCCATCGTGACGGGGAAGCCCGTGAATCTCGGCGGGTCACTGGGCCGCGAGGAAGCGACGGGCCGCGGAACCATGATCGTCACACGGGAAGCATGCAAGCAATTGGGCATTGACATCAAAACGGCCAAAATCGCCGTGCAGGGATTCGGAAACGTAGGCTCCTGGTCGGCCAAGCTCCTCGCGGAATTGGGAGCGAAAATTGTAGCGGTCTCGGATGTTCATGGAGCGATCTGCAACGACCACGGCTTGGATATCCCCAAGCTCATCGAGCACGTGAGCGCCACAGGATCCGTTGCAAATTTCCCGCAAACCAAAGCGATCAGCAACAGTGACCTGCTTGCCTACCCCATCGACATTCTGATCCCGGCCGCACTAGGCGGAGCGATCACCAAAGACAACGCGGACACCGTCACCGCCAAACTCGTGGTGGAGGCGGCCAATTCACCCGTTACCCCCGAGGCGGACGAAATGCTCCGACAACGCGGCGCCCGCGTCCTTCCAGATATTCTAGTCAACGGCGGCGGCGTGACCGTCTCGTATTTCGAGTGGGTTCAGAACCTGCAACAGTTCCACTGGACGCTCGAAAAGGTGAATATGGAGCTCGAACAGAAGATGGTAGCCGCGTGGAATTCCGTGTACGCCTGCAGCGAAGCCAACGGCGTCCCCCTCCGGATTGCCGCCTTTACCCAGGCACTCCAGAATGTCGCAGAAGCCACGCGTCAGAGAGTTTAGGTCAACCCTGACTCACAAAGATCAGAGGAGATGGCCGCGTACTGCAATGCAGCGTAGTTCGTGATTGCAGTACCACTCCAATCGCGACCAAACCCTTCACCGGAGGGTCGGGCAATTTCCTTATTTCTCTTTGGGCAATGTCAACATCGCCCCACTTTGCGCCTATCTTGACCTGTGGGTAGTGGGCGTAGCCGTTGTCGAAGGCTTCGCGCATCGAAACCGCCCACTTCGTGACCGGATTCGAAGAAGACCCAATTGAAATGGTGGCCGATTTGCATCACTATCGCCCCTGGCTCGCCGAAAGTGTGTCACTATAGGACACTTCGGCGATCTTGGGGGCGGTAAATCGGACTCGACTTGATGCCGCCGGTCGCCTCTTTGCGTGGCCTTTGTCCCGTTGGAAGGCCTCGTGGCGTGAGCGAGCGGGCCAAGAAACACGGATTTCATTGAATTCTTTGAATTTGCTTGAATCTTTTCGGACATTGTGATAGATTTGAGCGGTGGATGAGGACAGTTCTTTCAGGGGCACGCCGGCTCTCGATGGGGGATTGGTTTGTGCTGAAGAGTTATGTTCAGTTAGGCCTATCGAGTATCGATTGTTTGGCGTAATCGAAACGGATCTCAGGTTTCAATAGGAGTGAACCATGCGAAAATCTACGACTTTTCTGGCGGTTGGTTTGTTGGGTGTTGGCGCGATGGCCTCGTTTGTACAGGCTGAGGTAGTCTTCAGGCCTGCCTCGACCTCGCCGGCCCAGGGTTTCAAGGCGATGAATTCGATCGACGGTCGGTACTACGTTTCCGGCGAGACCGCGTTTACGGATGCGAATGTTACCGCAGCCCGTTCGGTTCGCGGCGGTGCGATGGCATTGGCGGTCAGCGCTGATCTGGGCGGTGCAGATCGTGTCGCCGTGTTCGTTGATGGGCAGTTCGTTGGAGCGCCCAAGGCGCGTGCCAGGGGCGGCAGGCTCGTTCTTTCGGACTTCACCCGTAACGCTGGGGTCCATGTCGCCAACGTGCTGGGCAGCACAGGCGCCGCAACCGACGCCGCCGTGATTTCGGTCCAAGTATCATCAGCCTCCGCAGCGCCGGGCGGCACCGTGTCGGCGGATGTCTTCGTCAGTAACGTAACCGGGCTAAACACCTACCAGGTGCGCATCAACGCCACCTCGGCCAGCGCTGGCCTTCTTTCGGTTTCCGACTTGCACATCGATAAGACCCGCGACGACTTTGTCTTTGCCGGCGGCGAAGTGCTGGATGCGGTTGATTCAAACCAGAACCGCATGGGCGCCGTGATGTTCAACGCCGACACCGTTGATTCAGCAGGACGCCTGTATCTTGGAACCTACAGCTTCCAGGTACCCGCGGATGCCACCGGCGCCATTTATGTCGGCGTCGAGGTAGGCCGCGAGACCTTCCTCATCCACCCGGATGGCAAGCAGATGCCTTATCGCGTTGGCTCGGCCACGGTGGTTACGACCGGCGGACGTCCTCACTTGGGACGCTAGGCCAATGGGGTTCGCAGAAAGCTGCGAAACGCCCCCCGATGCATTTGACGTACGAGAAACGAGCCGACCTCATATTGGGGTCGGCTTTTTTCATGCGCCAACGATCAAATAGCACAGGCGCATTCGAACAGCAACACGACGCATCTCAAGCTTGATTTGAAGGGTGAGCAAAACTCTCAAAGCAAGCCAGCCCTCGGCTTGGTGGCGTCTTGGCACGACTCCAGACGGCCGTACCACACGGGATACACCTTCAGATCAACGCCGGTTTGCCTTACTTCGTAGGTTTGAATCGAAGGGAGACGCGGACGGAATAACGCTCTTGCCCGGATTCAAACGCCGCAACGCTTGCGAATTGAAGGCTCTTTCCAAGCGATACCAACTCTGCAAGCGCGTCGGCAGGAACCACCGCGCGACGATCGGTCACGGCCAGCACTTTTCGTACCCGGACCTGTACATCGAGCAGCTTCTCGCCCCGCCGGATTCTAAAAACCATGTAATCGGCCTGCGCACTGGGATGGGCCCATCGGTTCCGAAGATCCATGTTGGAATCCGAGATGTTCAGCAGCTTTCCGTCGATGCCGAGAATTTGATCGTCCACTTGCAAGACGCCTTCCGCAACCGTCCCGGGATACACGCGGGCCACCCTGACGGCACCCGGTGTCAATTCCGTGGCCATGCCGATTCCGAGCCTTGTCGGCCCTGCGCTTCGACCGGCTGCTTTTGCGTCCCAGAGGTTTGGCGCCAGCAGCGAGGGCCGCCCCGCCTCAAGGCCATCAAGCCAGGATTCAACCACCTCGGCAGCCAAATCCGACTGCACAAACGTGAGGCTGGTGCGTCGTACGTTGCGCTGGGCGATGGCGGCGACATCCGGATTGTTTGCCAGGGTCGGCGACAGGGCGCGGTAGGCGTCGATGATTCTCTCGACATGGTCGCGACTGAGCGCCACGATCAGCCAATCCCCCATCACCGCCCAGCTGGGTTCCACTCTGTCCAGCAGCCGGACCAACTCGTAAGAGGAATGACCGGCAAACCGGCCAAGCGGCAGACTCCGCGTTTCCACGCCCAAGTGGGTCGATGATTGAATCTCGGGAATGGTGGCGCCGGGTTGCGGATCCATGGCCGAAAGCAACTGAACGATATTGCTGAATGATGCGTCGAGCGCTGCCTTGACTGCATTGCCGTCGGTACATTCGACCAAAACGGCGAGTTGAGGGGTGGATGAGTCGAGGCGAAAATCCTGATCCCAAGCGACAATGACCTGACTGCCCAAGGAAGCGAGCGGATCGAGCGCTTCACTCGCCCCGCGCATGCCCCGCAAGAGCGTCATAATCCGGCGTAGCGTCAGCAACGATGAGGTCTGGCTCGAATCACGCGCCGCCAAAGCGTCTGGATCCCACTGCGGCGAGAAAGCGGAGACCATCAGGGTCGTTCGGGGAAGCCGAAGCACACGGTTGATGGTCTCGGGCACCAATATTGCGGTGCGTTGGGCATGCTTCCGCACCCCGCGAAGGGCAAAATCGAGCCGTCCTTGCCCCTCGTACAACCCCACGACGGCCTGGTCCAGCGCGACGGGCCAGCCGGGAAGACTCTGCTCGCCGGCAGTGGGGTCGTTGACATACGCGACGGCCAGCGGTTTTCCGGGCAGAAAGGAAAGAAGCTCCTGGTAGAGCCGATCTCGATTCAGGGAGGCCCCGGTCTGCCCGGCAATCAGGCGCACAGAATCGCCAAAGATGGCGCCACCTCCGCCCCGGTTGAGCAAGACCGTCTTGTTGCGTGCGCAGACGACCAGCCCCGATTCCATCCCGAAAAACGTACTCGATGGGTTTTCCTTCAGCTTGGGAAACCAGCGCGGCAACACCTCAGCATCACGCGGACGCACCAGCCACGACGCCTGGCCCAGTCTCGGCCACGCCGGCACCATGATGCCGAGCTCCGCATCCATCATTTCGTCGAGTCGGATCGCTCGCTGCGTCCCCAGGAAGTCGCCCAGCGCTTGCTGTAAACTGAATCCCGCATGTGACGATTCTTGAATCCCCGCCAGCAGCGGCAACAAACGCCAAGCGTGCGCCCGTTCCATGGCGGCGTCCACATCGCGTGGCCGACGGATCGTTATGAAGACGCGTGCCGATGCGGGCACGAACTCTGCGAGTGGTGGCGGTGTGAGCCGCTGGCTTCCCTGAGCCTGAACGGACATCGGGAGAAGCATCAGCAAGAGGATGGCGCCGGCAAACGCCGACTCAATGCGCGGACGGGCGGACGGTGTGTCGCGCCTAAAGATCCTCGACGTCGCCGGAACGCTGAACCTTGGAAGGGTCTTGCTTGGGCTTATCGAGCTTGTCCAACGCAGGAAAATGGGCATCATCAGCAGTGGGATCCTTGCGCGAGTTCAAAATATCCAACCACTGGCGAATCGTAAGATCCAACGAATTCCGCAGCGACTGCACACGATCGCGTTTTTCGTTCACATTGCTCTGAATGTCTGTCAAGAATGCCTCGAGCGCTCGCTCAGCCGATTCCCGCTCGTCGGATGCCGGATCCGCAGCAGGGTCTACATGCGGCGCGGCAGCGGCCGGCGTCGTGCTGGTATTGACCATGCTCTTCCCGGCAACAATGACGTCCCCACGGTCAAACGCACCGAGAAACGCGAAGCAGATCACGGCGGCGGCGGCGAGAGGCACCGCCACATACATCCAGCGAACCGCGCGTTGCATGGCATGGGGACGCTGGGCATCGACACACGCCAACAATCGGTCGGTAAAAGCATCGTCTAGCGCTGCGGGCGGCTCGGCGTCAGACTCGATCACGTGGCCGGCGACCTCCAAAAGCGCCAACTGCCGACGGCATTCAGGGCAATTGAACCGGTGGGCCGCCAACTCCATTTCCATAGATGGGGCCAACTCGCCATCCAAGTGGGCGTCGAAGAGTTTGATTGCTTGATCACAACGCATGGGTCGGTTTCCAACGACCAAATTGCCACCGCCCCGCCCATTGCGAGACGTTTCAAACCCTTCTACCCGGCCAGCCCCAAACGATTGCGAAATTCTTCCACTTCTTGTTCGGGAAGCGCCGTCAACAACTCGCGAAGTCGGTTTCTCGCTCGGTGGAGATGGCTCTTGACCGTGGCCACCGGCAAATCCAACACCCGTGCAATTTCCCGACACCCCATGGCGTTGCGGTAAAACAGCAGCACGGCCGCACGCTGAGGCGGAGAAAGACAATCGACGACCGCCCAGACGGTTTCTTTCAATCGGGTGGCTTCTTCAGACTCAGCCGATGACAAATCCGTGGCATCAGAAGTGTCTTCGATGGTGCTGAATTCCACTTCGCCGGTAAAAACGCGCTTACGCCGCAACCGATTCAGGCAGACGCGGTATCCTATCGTGAACAGCCACGTGCTGAATCGGTATTCGGTCGAGAACGAATCCAATGAGGCAAAGGCCTTCAAGAACGCGTCTTGGCAGATTTCTTCCGCGTCGTGGTGATTGCGGGTCATCCGCCAGATAAACGCATAGAGACGATCCTTGTGCAGGTCCACCAGGCGGCGCAGAGCCTCCTCCTGACCCGACTGTGCCCGGGACACAAGTTGAGCTTCCAACGCCCTATCGTTGTTCGTCTCGCTTGCGTTCACATTCGACCTCGCTATCTTCAATCGTATATTATACCCTCAATCGCCCCGGTGCGTTGCGATCGGTTTCTTGAGTCCGTAAAATCTTTTCTTTCCATTGAATCGGCCGTTTCCCCCGGTGACCTTTGACGCCACCAAACAGCTTAAAGTAGGACTTCATGAAGAAGCGCCCCTCTGTCAAAGAATACGTCTGTCGAAACAAGAGGGCTTCGCACCGATTCGAACTGCTCGAGAAGATCGAATGTGGGATCGTGCTGGTCGGATCTGAGGTCAAAACGCTTCGCGAGCGGAATGGATCGCTTGAAGAGGCGTACGCCCGGATTGACGGCGGAGAGCTCTGGCTGATCGGGTTCCATATCGCGGCGTACAAGCACGCGCCGAGCCGGTCCCACGAGGCGATGCGGCCCCGAAAACTCCTCGTTCACGGCCGGCAGCTGAGAAAGCTGGACCAGAAAATGAGGCTCAAGGGCTTCACTTTGGTGCCCGTCGATGCCTTCTTCAGCCCTCGCGGCCATCTGAAGATTTCGTTGGCGCTGGCGCGGGGCAAAGCCCAAAGCGACAAGCGACAAGACCTCAAGGCACGCGACGCAAAGCGAGAAATGGATCGGGCGACACGACCTCGATGATCTTTTGCGATCGCACAAATCGTCGAACGCTATTTCCTGCACTTTATTGTTGCCAAAAAGGCTATTGGCACAGTACCATGGTTGGCTACGCATGTTCAAGACTTGCCCTTCACTAGTGATGGTCGCGGATTGGTTTGATTATAAGGAGAAGCATTGCATGGCCCGTACCGCAATTAGGAGAGAGGCGTTGCCACGGCGGATGGCTGCGTTCACGCTTATTGAGTTGCTGGTGGTGATCGCCATTATCGCCTTGCTGATTTCCATTCTACTTCCGTCGTTGGAGGCGGCGCGCAGACAATCCAAAAAGTCGGCCTGCCTCGCCCATATCAAGAACATTACGACCACCAGCCGGGTTTACGAATCTGATGACGAGCAGGGTTGGGGCATCCCGGTTCACCCGCTCCAATACCATCAGGACCCTAACGACCCAACATTTATCGGCGCCTACGAGTGGGGTGGCAAAGCCGGCATCGGTCGGCCCGCGGCCGTGGACGGCCCGGCGACGGGGGATTCCGCCTACATCGGCAGCAAGTACGGCACCAAAGCCGGGTTCGGACCTGCTTCGCGTCCCCTCAACGTGCTTCTCTATCCGGGCGGCTTCCAGGACAATCTGAACCCGCACTACTCGCGGCAGGGGGCGTTGCAGGATACGAAACTACGGCTGGACCTATACAAGTGTCCCGCTGATGACGGTCCTCCGCGCGGGGCGCACTGCCCGGACTGGGTCAATCACACAGAGCGATCCTCGTATGACCATTTCGGCAACAGCTATGCAGCGAATATTTTCATGGTCGCAAGTTCGGGTCCGATGTGGAGCAATTCACCCTACATGAGACCGGTATCCAGAATACCAACGCCCGCGCGGACGCTCTACTACGAGGAAAACATCGGGCGCTGGGCGTGGTCGGCCCGACAAGAAACCTGCGACTTTATCTCGATGGGCGTCGATCCGGGGCCAACCAAAGCGATTCGCGGCTGGCACGGCGCCGACTGGACGTACAACCGTTCCTTTGTCGATGGACATGCGGAATCGCAAAAGGTGTACATCGAAGGTACGGAAGACAGCGAGGGCTATGCCCGCCATTACCGCATTGAGCAGATATTTTCGGATCCCGGAGAGCAGGACTTCAACCACTGTATCATCGTTCGCGGGCCTGGCTGGTCGAAAGACACGCTGCCGGCCGATCTTATCGATACGGGTTTGCTGCGGACCGGAAACGGTCGTCCGTCCTATGAGGACTGCGTAACGCGCGCCAACTGATCCGCTCGATTCAGCGATGTCTTATACGTTGCGCGAAGCATTGGCTCGGCGATCGGAAGCGTCTCGCTAGCCGTTAGGGGCCAATTTGCGTAGTTTGACCGGGTCGTGCCGGTTTCATTTCGAAATCGTTAACAAATAATTGCGAATCGGCCCCGCCGGATTGGATCGGGCGGTGTCTATATCTTATAGGAGCGGGAGCTGTGCGCCGGCACCGGTCCGGGCTGGATCTAGGGTTGGATACGGAGGACGAACGTCAATGAAGATCAACAAGAGTTCACGGCGAGGCAATAGGGGTTCGCTCGGGGCGTTTACATTGATCGAGCTTCTGGTTGTGATCGCGATCATCGCCCTGCTCATTTCTATTTTGCTCCCGTCGCTGGCGAGCGCGCGCGAGCAGTCCAAGCGGGCGGCCTGCCTGGCGCACATCAAGAACATCGCCACCACCAGCCGCGTGTACGAATCCAGTGATCCGCAGGGGTGGGGCATTCCCGTTCACCCGTTGCAGTTCCAGCAAGACCCAAACCACCCAACGCATATTGGTGCGTATGAATGGGGTGGCAAGTCCGGAATTGGCTCCGTCGGCTTCGCGGAAGGTCCATCGACCGGGGAGTTCGCCTGGATCAGCAGCAAATTCGGAACCCGGGCGGGGTTTGGACCGGCCACGCGACCGATGAACGAGCTTCTCTATCCCGGCGGGTTTCAAGACAACCTCAACCCGAACTTCCGCCGCGCCGGCGCCGGCAAGGATACGGAGCTGGAATTGGGCCTGTACAAGTGCCCGGGCGACGATGGCCCCCCGCGAGGCGGACATTGTACCGACTGGGTGCGCAACACCGAGCGATCTTCCTACGACCACTTTGGCAACAGCTACGCGACCAACATCTTCTTTGTCCATTCCGGCCCCAATTGCCTTCAAAGCAATTCACCCTATATGAGGCCGATGTCCCGCGTTCCCACGCCGTCTCGTACGCTTTTCTATGAAGAAAACATCGGCAGGTGGGCCTGGGCCGCTCGGGCCCGCACGCCTTGTGCCATACCGAATCTCGAAGGGCTGGACCCCGGACCCACCAAAGCCATCCGCGGCTGGCATGGGAAGGATTGGAGCTACAATCGCGCTTTTGCGGATGGCCATGCTGAAACACAACGGATTTACGTTGAGGGTACCGAAAACTCCGAAGGGTACGCGTTTCACTTTCGAACCGAGTATCTTAAGTCCTATCCCGCCTTTCGACCGTCGTGCAGCGGCGCTGTCTATGACACGGGTTACGAAGACATGCATGAGATCTATAGCTGCGTGATCGTACGTGGCAATGGCTGGCAGAAGGATACGCTCCCGGCCGCACTCATCGAGACCCAACTCCAATTCGTCGGCGGCGGAACCAACTACGAGGGATGTGTCGACGAATAGGCCCCTAGCGCTCGGTATCGTCGAGGAGCCATGCTCTCTATCGATTTTCTGCTACTCGATGGAAGAACGTGCATCTTGCGAGAAGCGCGCGCTGATGACGCCCAGGCGTTTTTGGACTTCTTGCCTGCGACGTTCTTGGAAACTGATTTCCTGAGGTACCTGCCCGGTGAGTTTTCCTTCACGCTCGAGGAGGAAACGCTCTTTATCAAGACTCGAGCCGACGACCCCAAGGCCACGCTCCTGCTGGTCGAATGCGGCGGTGAGGTTGTCGCCTGCGCCGGAGCGGAACGATCTTCGTTTCGGCGCTTTGCGCATCAAGTCGAGATCGGGATGATCGTGGCACAAGCCTATTGGGGACTTGGCATTGGGAGAAAGCTCCTTTCGACGTTGAGCACATGGGCCGAGCAGATGGGGCTGCGGAAAATCACGCTGAGCGTCTTTGCGGAAAACCACCGGGCCCTATCGCTTTACGAATCGTTCGGGTTTGAGCGGGAGGGCTTGTTGAAAGAAGATCATCTTCGAACCGACGGGAGGTACGGCGATACCTTGGTTATGGGGAAGTTTCTGGCCGGCGCGTGAAGGGGGGCCGGCCAGATTTCGCGTGTCGCTCGACCGCCCTTGGCCTAAGACCGGATGGCAGGGTTACTCCTGCGGGCAAGCCCCAAGTCCGCGTTACCAAATCTCGCTGCCCCTCTTTTTGCTGGAGCGACCGCCGTTTGTACACTTTGGGGCGCAGAACACACCCGATTAGGAGCACAGCGCAAAGTCGTCACGGACCCGGAGCGCAGGCATCTTGCCTGCATCATCATTGCGAGTCGTGCAGGCTGGAAGCCTGCGCTCCGAACGACGTTGCGCTGAACTGTTAGGAACACGGAATACACCCGAGGGCGAGTGTGCTACACGCCGTGCCACGATCCGGAATCACCGTTTCAACACGGCGTTTAGGGATGCGTCGAGGCAGTCGGTTAGGAAGTCGATGTCTTCGCGCGTGATGCACATGGGCGGCTTGATGCGAAGGACGTTGCCGTGGATGCCGCCTCGGCCGATGAGCAGGCCGCGATTCTTGGTTTCCTCGTGGAGGGCGACGGCCAACTCGGTGGCGGGCTCTTTGGATTGGGGATCCACCACGAGTTCGACGCCGATCAGCAAGCCCAAGCCGCGCACGTCCCCTATGACCGGATGGTCGCGCTGCAAGTCGATCAACCGCTGTTTCAAGTAGCCGCCAATTTCCTTGGCGTTTTGTTGCAACTGCTCGGCGTCGATGATTTCGAGGGTCGTTTTGCCTTGCACGATGGAAACGGGGTTGCCGCCGAACGTGTTGAAATGAAGCTTTTGCTTGAGTTGGGCGGCGATTTCCGGTCGGGTGGTGACAGCGCCCAACGGCGCGCCGTTGCCGATGCCCTTAGCCATGGTGACGATGTCCGGCACCACGCCGTAGTTTTCAAATCCCCAGAAATGGTCACCTGTCCGAGCAAATCCGGTTTGGACTTCGTCGCTGATGCAGAGCCCCCCCGCCGCACGGACGGCGTCATAAATGATCTTGAAGTATTCGGGCGGCGGGACGATGACGCCGCCGGCGCCTTGAATCGGCTCGGCGATAAAGGCCGCCACCTTGCCCGACGTTTCAAACGCGAGAAGCGGCTCGATTTCCCGCGCGCACTTCACGTCGCAATCCGGGTAGGTAAGGCCGAATGGGCAGTGATAACAATCGGGACACGCCAGATGCTTGACACCGAACGAGTGGGGGATCGGAAACTTCCAGTTGCCCATCGCGGTTAGCGCCATGGTGGATTGCGATCCGCCGTGGTAGCCGTTTCGCAGGGCAATGACATCGTGTTGGCCGGTGTGCAGCCGGGCCATGAGCGTGGCCAGGTCGTTGGAATCGCTGCCGGAATTGGTGAAATACGTGGCCGTGAGGCCGCCGCTGTCGGGAAAATGGGCGGCGAGATTCTTGGCGTAGAGGGCGATTTCTGGGTGTAGGTAGATCGTCGTCGTGTGCATCAACCGGCCGACCTGCCGGCGAACCGCTTCAACGATCTTCGGGTGGCAATGGCCCACGGAGACGCTTACCACGCCCGCGATGGCGTCGAGATAGCGTTTGCCGCCCTCGTCCCATAAGTATTGCATGTGCCCTTCGACGATTTCGATGGGCTCTTTGTAATAGGTGAACACACCGGGCGCAACAAACTCGCGGCGAAGCGCCAGTACCTCGTCGCGCGGTGGTCCGGCGTATGGCGCCGGCTCGTGTGAACAGGGCGGCATGGGGGAGTAGGTTTGGTGGTCGGCCAACTTGGGGCTCCTTGTTAAAGCTGCATGGCCTGTTGCAACGCGTTCCGCACCGTGACGGGCGCGGTTCCAATCGCGTCTCCTTTCAGCGGCGGCATGCGCGATTCTCGGACTTCTTAGCCCCAAACATTATGCCGTATTCTATGCTTGGGTGGAAGCCTGTTTGGTTACGGGACCGCAGCGTCGCTATGGACCTGCGGTCGCCATCTTCCGGTTGGCGCGTCCGGGAAGTCTCAGACAAGCTTAAGGCGTTTCGATACCCGTTCGATAAGCACGATGGGTGCCTAAATCGTTTCGTTCTCGGGATACTTGCCTGTGATATCTGCGCGACGAAAAATCAGTGCGTTTCTAACCGCGGAAGAAGTTCCGAGGTGGTTCGGGCTTTCAATCGTGCTGATTTACCTGGTCGGGCTTGGGGCCATCTCCCGGTTTGCGGTCTCTCGAGCACGCGACGAATCGACCGAACGGTTCGAAAAATCGGCGGACTACGCCTTCTCTTCGATGGTCCGAGAAATCGAGACGACTCCGGGTAAAGGCAAGAATGAGCAAGGGCGAGGTGTGGCCACGAGAATTGCGCTCCACGATTTTTCGCAACATTTCCAAGTGGAATCGTGGAGGATATTCGATTCAGATGGGCTCGTACAATCATCGCAACCCTCTTCGACTCGTGGCACTCGGGTCGAACCATCCGCATTTCCGAACCTTGCCGGCAACGAGGCTCGATCCGCAATTGCGCGGGAGCGAATCCCGGGCGGCACTTCGCGTCGGTATCGTGCCCGGATTCGCGTGAACCGCAGCGGGCCGAACGCTCGCGGCGCGACTGATGATCCTGGCGAGGACGGTCAAACGGGCATCGGTGCTTTGCCGGAGCCGCACGAGCCAAACTCCGCGGCTGGGGAACAAGCGAGCGTGGTTCAAGCGTCTGAATCGCCAGCATCGATGGCCAACGGCGATGCGACGCCCACATCGCCGGGGCATCCCCCCCCGTCCGATATTCTGGTCGAGTTGGTCCTATCGACAGCTTCGACGGCCCATACAGCTTCGGGCAAAGCCGGCTTGTTGGTCGTGGTCTTCATTGTGCTCGGAGCGCTTTTTGTTGTGTACCGTTGTCTTCGCGAGCAATTGCGCTCGGCATCGCGAATTGCCAGTCGCCTTCGCGCCGAATGCGATCGAATCGAGGAAGACTTGACGGCGTTACGCATCGAGGACGAATCGGACACTACGACCGAATCCTGGAATCAGCTTGTCGAGCTGGCGCGGAGCGCGGTCGAGAATACGGAACGCGCTGAAGCCGACCGCGAGCTTTGTCGGCTGTTGTCCACCAGTAGCGGCGGCGAACTTGCAGAAGTGCTCAACGCACTTCCCGACGGCATTCTCTTCATCACGGAAGAAGAGCGGATCGAATACGCAAACGCGACGACCTGTCGCCTGTTCGGCTGGTCATGGGAAGAGGTCAAGCAGAACAGCATCCACAAAACCGTGGCCAATGGGGTCGGAGAGAAGGTCGTGAAGGTGCTCCGTTCTTCGTTGCAGCCGGAAGGCACCTACCAGCAACACAACGAATTGATTCAAATGGATCAAGACGACGAAGAAGAACCGGATATTTTCAGGACGTGGATCATCCCGCTGCAACGGAAACAGCACCACGGCGAGGCGTTGGTCCTCATACGAGACATCTCTCAGCAGACCCGCGCGGAAAAGGCTCGGGAGGAGTTGATCGGACAGGTCACGCACGAACTGAGAACGCCGCTGACCAACATCCGGGCGTATTCAGAGACGCTCTCTTCCGGGATGTTTGATGATCCCAAGGTGATTACAGAATGCTACAACGTGATCAACAAGGAGACACGACGACTCTCGCGGCTGATCGAAGATGTGCTCAGCGTTTCGCAGCTCGAGGTCGGCGGCATCGACTTGAAACTGGATCAGGTTGATCTGGGCGGCTTGATGTCCGACGCGGTGCGCGACGTGCGGGGTCTGGCCGACGAGAAGAACATCGACCTGCAACTGCTCTTGCCGTCGAAGCTCGAAGCGATCCAGGCCGATCGGGACAAGCTGGCCGTGGTCGTCAACAACCTGCTCGGTAATGCCATCAAGTACACGCCGGCCGATGGCAACGTTGTGGTGGGATGCCAGGTCAACACCGACGGCGTGGTGGTCACCGTGAAGGACAACGGGGTCGGGATTGATGCGGAGGATCAGTCCCGCGTTTTTGAGAAATTCTACCGTGCGCAGGACGACGAGGTCCAGACGGAAACCGGAACCGGCATCGGCTTGTATACCGCTCGGGCCATCGCACGGCGCCACGGGGGCGACATCGAGTTGCTCAGCGCCAAGGGCGAAGGATCGACTTTCATGTTGAAACTTCCTCACCAGACGACAAGAGAAACCAGTTTGGCGGGGACAGGGAAGGAAGATCGAGATGAGTAGCATTCTTCTGGTCGAAGATGACGCCCACATCCTGAAGGTCACTTCCCTCTGGATCACGCGCCACGGATACGCAGTGCTTCAGGCCGCAAACGGGGCTGACGCGCGAGAAATCTTACGCACGCAGACGGTCGATATGATCATCTCCGACATCAACATGCCCGTGATGAACGGCATCGAACTGCTTCGCCATGTACGGGCGGACGTCGATGCGGAGATTCCATACATACTCTTGAGTTCACGGTGCGACCAGCAAGACATCGTGGATTCCATCGCTTCGCTGAACGCGCAGTTGTTTCCCAAACCGTTTGTTCCCTCTCAGCTTGTAGCCGAAATCGAACGGCTTTTTGCCACAGCCGCGGGTTAAGAATTCAATGACCGCAACCTCAAACCATCCCACCGGACTACCCGATCAGGCGTTGCCTTTGCATCCGCTGCTGCAACGGAGCCTGTCGCGCCTGCGTGACGGCATCGCGCATGGAGATACACAACCTCAACTGCTTGAGCACCTCGATGGGGTTGAGCGAGGATTGGGTGCGCTGCGCGTCGAGCAAGACGGGCTGGCGGATGAACTGTTCACGGTGTACGAACAACTCGGGATCGTTTTCAGCGTCACCAAGGCGCTGCCGAATCTCAAGGATGAGTACGCCGTGCTAAGCGTGCTGCATGAGAACCTTGCAAGAAGCCTCGCCTGCTACGACGTCGGGATCTATTCCGGGGCGGGTCGCCGCGCCTGTGTGTTGGTCGGGCAACCGATCCAGGGGGTACCGGGAATCGGGGAAATGATTCGGGAACTGTGCGACGAGCATCGCGCCGTGGTCCGCCGAATTGACGGCGCGGGATCGGATCTGGTGGAGCTCCTCGTTTCGCCGATGATCGCGGGCGACGTCGTCGTAGGCGCGATCGTAATCGCTCGACCGGAGGAATCGCGCGAGCTGCGGGCGAGTGACATGTCGGTGGTTGAATCGCTATCGAATTTTTGCGGCGACCTGATCCGCAACTGCCGGCTCCTCAGTGAACTTCGAACCATGTCGGTGTCCATGGTGCGATCGCTGGTCAATGCCGTGGATCAAAAGGACAAGTACACCGCAGGCCACTCCACCCGGGTCGCCTATTTCGCGACCATGCTGGCAACCGAGATCGGGCTGACGGGGCGCGATCATCGCATGCTCCAATGGAGCGCTCTGCTGCACGACGTGGGCAAGATCGGCATCCGAGACGATGTCTTGAAGAAAGACGGAGCGCTCACCCCGGAAGAATTTGAGCACATGAAGGAACACCCGGTACGCAGCTATGACGTCGTCCAGGGGGTTCCCCACCTTGCCGACGCGCTGGACGGCGTGCTCCATCACCATGAGCATTACGATGGCAAGGGGTACCCGGAAGGATTGAAGGGTGAGGCGATTCCCTTGCAGGCCCGCGTCATCCAGATCGCCGACGTGTTCGATGCACTGACCTCCACAAGAACCTATCGCAAGGCATTCGACTGGACCAAGGCGCTGGCGATTATGAGTGATGAATCAGGCACAACGCTCGATCCGAACTTGCAGAAGACATTCGATCGCATGATCCGCGCGACGCTGACGGAAGGATCGATAACCTGGGAGCGTCTGCTCGACCAAGCGAATACGTTTACCCATGTTTGGGAGGATTCGGCTCTAGTCGATACGGAATGATGCCATGTCAATGATGTTACTTCTTCCATGGTTCCCCATCCTGCTCGGCGCCGGCCTCGGTGGCCGTTTGTTGGGCCACGGGCGCGGATTCGCCCTGGGGCTGATCTGCGCGAGCTTTTGGGTTGCGTTTGCCCAAGCCTCACCCAACGTGGGCCTCTGGACCGATTCGCTGGCCACGACCATGTGCCTGGCCGGCGCCCTAGCCATCGTCACCGTAGCGGGGTGGGCCGGTGAGACGGTGGAACGGATCGGACCCGCACCGATGGGGCAGACCACACTGGATTCCGCCACCCCGGCGCCAGCGAGCGTCGCCCACCCCGACCCATCGCTTCCCGTCATCACCACCGCCATCAAGCAATTCAATGAATGGCTTGGGCAAAACGGCCACCAAGCGGACCCCTGGCCGGGCTTTGACGAATGGCTCAGGTCGATGCTCCACACTGGCTGCGGGGCCACCCATGTTCGCCCCTATCGGCTGGTGCCGGAGATGAACCATCTGGTGCCGCTGCAGGCCTCGGATTCCTGGTCCGACGATGCTGAATTGTCGGCGCGGTTGGGCATTGTCGGATACGTGGCCACGACGGGACGCGCCTACGTTTCCGGGGATTCGATTGAACACCAGTTTCTCGATCAGCTCGATCAGAACGATGCCGGCCGGATTCAATGGTGTTTTCCGATCAAGAGAGGCAATCGGAGACTGGGCATCGTGACGGTCGGGCAGTTGGATTCGCCGCCCCAGGTGTGTCGCGATCTGCTGGCGTGCATGGAGGTGATCGCGTCGCAGTGCTGGTGCATGCTGCAAGATTCGTGCGACAACCGGGCGGCCACGCTGGATGATCCCGTTTCGGGGCTCAGCGTCCGGCGGGCCTTTCTGGTCGATGCCGAACAAGCCCTTAAGGAATCCTATTCAGACGGCGAACCCGTGGCCGTCGCGGTGTTCGCGCTGGAAGGCTTGCGCCGTTTATCGGACGTCGGCCAATGGGAAATCGCCGAGGAAATCGTGCGTGCGTGCGCCCACGAGCTTCGGCGCAAAGTCCGCATGGATGATCGCATCGGTCGTTTTGACGGCGAACGCTTCGTGATCCTATTGAGGCGGGTCGATTCGGATCTGGCGGGATTGATCGTGCGTCAGTTGTTGGAGCGCGTGGAGCGGGTTTGCGGCGACGAAAGTCGATGGGGCATAGCGGTGCAGGTTCGTTGCGGTTTGGTGGGAAGCGGCGTGGACACGCCCGACCTCAGAGGCCTGCTCAGCGGCGCGCTAGGGCAGTGTCATCGCGCGCGTGTGAGCCAGTGCGCCTTGGCCAGCGATCTGGCCAAAGACGTGGCGGCCGCGGGAGCTTCGACATGAAACTCGACCATCAGGCGATTGGCACGGTGCATGTTCTGTCGCCCACGGGCGCCTTAGTAGACGACGACGCGGAGGCGTTTTGCGAGGAACTCGCCCAGTTGATCGACTGCCCGACGCCGAGAATCGTTGTGTCGTTGGCGGACGTACCCTACATGGACAGCGCCGCGCTTGAAGGCCTGCTGTCGGCTGCGGACGAACTGGCAAGCCGCGCCGCTGGCCTGAAGTTGGCCAAGGTATCACCCACTTGTAGAGAAATTTTGGAACTAACGGGTCTGTCGCGGCGTTTTCGATTTTTCGAAGATGTGCGCGACGCCGCTAAGAGTTTCATGTAACTGCCGCAAGACCCAGACGCAACGTTGCGTAGCATGTGGCGCGAACGATTCCAAGAGACGAGCCATTGGCAAAGCTAACCATTGAAAGTGCGGTTCGGTTGGGGGATCAGCTCGTCCGCGACGGCGTCATCACGCCCGAGCAACTGGCCGAGGGGCTTGCGCGGCAATCGACGACCGGCGTGCGTATCGGCCGATCTCTGGTCGACATCGGCGCTCTTTCCTCAACGGCGCTCGTGCAGGCGCTGTCCACACGGCTAAGCGTCAAGGGCTGTTTGCTGCGACATGGATTGATCGATCCGAAGGTGGCCAAGCTGATCCCGAAGGAGGAAGCGCAGCGCATGCGCGTGCTCCCGCTGTTTCGCGTTCGCGACGACCTGACCGTCGCGATGGTCGAACCCAAGTCGCTGCCCCTGCAAGATCGGCTGGCAGGCTTGACCGGGTGTAGCATTCGCCCCGTCTTGGTCTTGGAAGAAAACCTCGAGGAATTCCAAAACAAGTACCTGGCCAAGGAAGTCAATGTCGACTCCTTCCTCGCATCGATGGAAGAGAGCGACATTCAAATCTCCGAGGTTGAGGCAATCGATGAAGGGCCGGTTACCGACCTCGATCAAATGATCGAGGGCAGCCCGATCGTCAATCTGGTGAATTTGGCAATCTTGACGGCGCTTCGCGAGGGCGCCAGCGACATCCACATCGAGCCCGACCGCGACGCGACACACATTCGCTATCGGATCGACGGCCGTTTGCGGGAGATGCTCAAGCCGCCCAAGGGCATGCACGCGGCGATCGTATCGCGTGTCAAGGTCATCGGACGAATGGATATCGCGGAAAAGCGCCTGCCGCAAGAAGGGCGCGTTCACATCGTGGCCGATGGACGTGAGATCGACCTGCGCGTCTCCTCCATGCCCACCGTGCTCGGTGAAAAGATCGTGCTGCGCATTCTCGACCGATCCAACATCAGCTTCGAGCTGAGCGATCTCGGCGTGCGCGGCCAGGATCGAGTCGCCATAGAGGCCATGGTCACCAGTCCCTACGGGCTGATGCTCGTCACAGGGCCGACCGGCAGTGGCAAGACCACGACGCTCTATTCCGCGTTGGATCTTCTGCGCAATGAATCGACCAACATTGTCACGATCGAAGATCCCGTCGAATACCAACTGCCGCTGATCAACCAGATTCAGGTCAACGAATCGGTGGGGCTTTCGTTCGTTCGCGCGTTGCGTTCCATTTTGCGTCAAGACCCTGATGTCATCATGGTCGGTGAGATTCGCGACGAGGAAACGGCGCGCGTTGCCATTCAAGCGGCACTTACGGGCCATCTGGTGCTCGCCACGCTTCACACCAACGATTGCCCGGGAGGCGTGATGCGGCTGGCGGACATGGGCATTGAACCGTTCTTGATCGCCTCATCGGTGCTGGGGTTTGTGGCCCAGCGGCTGGCCCGCAAGATTTGCTCGTCGTGCAAGGCGTCGTACTACCCGCCGCCTGCCTTGCTGGAACGTGTCGGCTGGGGGCATCGCACCAATGAGCTGTTCCAAAAAGGCGAAGGCTGCCGGCAGTGCGCGAACACAGGATTCAAGGGGCGGATCGGGATCTACGAAGTGATGCTCCTGGACGCCGAGCTAAAACGGATGATCCAGCAGGATGTGTCCGAAGGCCAAATACGTGAATACCTGGCGCAAATCGGATGGCGCACGCTGCGTGAAAAAGCGCTCGACCTCGTGGAGCACGGCGATTCGACGCTGGAGGAGGTCTTGCGCGTCACGCGATCGGAATCATTGGAAGTGGGTGATCCCACCGGTCGAGGAGCGGAGGTGAGCGCATGATACTTACCTACAGGGCCGTCAACCAAGCGGGGCAGAAAACCCGGGATTCCATAGAAGCCGGCAACGTTCAGGAGGCCAGGGAGGTGCTCCGCGGGCGGGGGCTGTTTGTCACCGATATCGAAGTGACCAAGAAAGAATCAACGAAGCGCGTCACGGAAGCAAAGACGCTGCACCAAGTCGCGCTGCCTATCAAGACATTGGCACTGTTTACGCGCCAAATGGCAATGCTCATGAACTCGGGCAGCACGCTTGTCCCGGCAATTTCTTCGATTCGCAAACAGATGACCAAACCGCAGCATGCGGACGTGCTCGAAAAACTCACGACGGATCTCGAAGAAGGAACCCCGCTGACCGAGGCGCTCCGCCAGTTTCCACGATCGTTCGATCCGGTGTTCTGCGCGATCATCGCGGCGGGCGAGGCCAGCGGCACGATTGCGGAAATGTTCGAGAGGCTGTCGAGCATCGTCCAGCAGCGTCGCGCCATACGCAACAAGATCATCGGCGCCCTGACCTATCCGGCGCTGCTGATCACCATGGCCTCTACGATTCTCTTGGTTCTGCTTTTCTTCGTTCTTCCGCGATTCAATCAGATGTTTGTGCAGCTTGGTGTGGAAACGCCGACGCCGACGAGGCTCTTGCTCGATCTGGGCGTATTCTTGCGAGGTTATTGGCCGTTTCTGCTGGGAGGGATCGCGGGGGTGGCGGGAGGGGTTGCCGCCATCGTATTGAACGATCGAGGTCGCCAGTGGCTAAGCAACATGCAGCTCGTTGTTCCGGTGTTTGGCCAGCTTCGATCGCGGCTAATCCAAGGCCAGGTCTTTCGGACGATGGGCACGCTGCTAGCCGCACGAGTCAGCTTCCTGGAGACCCTGGAACTCACGCGCAACGCAACGAGCAACAACCGTTTTCAAGACCTGTTTAACCGGCTGGAAGACGCGGTCACGTCGGGCGGCGAACCCAGTTCCGCTTTCGAGGCGACCGGATTGATCCAACCCTATATCTGTCAGGCCGTGCGAACCGGAGAGCAGAGCGGAAATCTTGGCTCAGCCCTGGCGTACTGCGCCGACATCCTCGACGAAACCAACAGCGAGCTGATCAACACAACGATGCGTTTGTTGGAGCCGGCCATTTTGATCGTGATGGGCTTCGTCGTCGGCGGCGTCGCCATTTCGCTTTTTCTTCCGCTGTTCGACATGACGGCGGCGATGCGCTAGCGGACAGGTGAACACGAGATGCTGATACCGTCACTGACGCGAACCCGACGCAGCCTCATCGCCCTTGATGTGGGTCGCACCGGAGTGCGCGCTGTGCAACTTCAACGCCGAGGCGAGCGATGGAGTGTGTTCCATTCGAGCCGAATCGAAGATCACGCTCAGTCGCATGCTTCGGCGGACGCCGCGGAAACAACGGACCACGGCATCGCTCAAGTGTGGGGGCGTAGGATCGAAGGATGCGTAGCGCGCGCCGAGTTTCAAGGCAAGAAGGTGTCCGTGGTCATAAGCCCCCCGGACGTGGAATTCCACGCACTCGAACTGCCCGATAAACTGCTGAACCAATCGGTGGAGCCTATTTCCGCCATTGTGAGCGGAGAGATGCAACGCTTGATTCCGCACGCCGATCAGTTTAATGAAGCGACGCATTGGCGGCTTCCGCCGACTACGATGTCCGCGCCGAACCTGGTCGGATGTACCACACGAAGCAAGCTGATCGAAGACCTCTTGCAGGCTTGCCGAGCGGCCCGCGTCGATTGCGTTACCGTGGATACCTCGGCTACGGCCCTATGCCGCTTGGGCAACCTGCTGCGCGGCTTTGATGACGACACCATCTGGGGAATCCTCGACGTGGGTCATCGTCAGACGAGATTGATACTTTGCCTTGGATCGGTCCCCATTCTCGTGCGATCTGCCGGCGGAGGAGGGCAGCGTTGGACGCAACAGATCGCGGAGAACCTGGGCATCAGCACCAAGGCGGCCGAGGTGCATAAGTGCAGCCACGGCATTCTTCCGCCCCGCGACCACTCGGACGGCGCGCGGCCGGCGGGCGAACGCGATGGCATAGGCGCCATGCTTTTTGGCGTTCTTCGAAGCGAACTCATCCCCATAACCGCGGAGATCAAACGATCCTACGAATACGCGCTGAGCTGTTACGCCGGACGCAAGCCAGCCGACCTGATGGTGGTCGGCGGCGGCGCGGCGTTGGGTAACCTGCCGGAATTTCTCTCGAGCGAACTGGGTATCCCGGTTCGCCCGGCCTCGGCGTATCTGGACCGCCCCGATTGCCGGCTCGCCGTTCCGCGGGGTGCGGCCAACCCGCTTGGCGTCTACGCCCTAGCCATTGGCTTGGCGATGGAGGAATAAATGATCCGCGTGAACCTTATGCCTGAAAAGGCCCGAATCGATCGGATTCGGCGGCAACACCTGTCGCGCTGGATGATGGCCGCGACAGCAGCGGCCACCGCGCTTGCGCTGGCGGCAGGCACAGACTGGGTCAGCCGCGTCCACGCTGACGAGCTGGAATCCAAGCAGGCTCAGCTTCAAGACGCGTTCTCGCAGGCCCGGAGTGAACTTCGCGAGCTCACCACGGCATCCAAGCTGCTGCGTGCCCAAGCCGATCAAGCGGTGGCGTTGCATGATAAGCGTGCCTGGTCGGGGATGGTTGCCTTGATCGCGTCTCACCTGCCCCGTGGATCGTGGCTCACCAAGGTGGCCACGGATCCGGATGCTCCCAGAGGCGCTGTTCGCCGAAGTGCGCCGATCGCTTTGGCAGAAGCTGATCAGAGCGAAGAAATTGTGATCGATGCCCCAACGGCCCTAAACATCCAAGGGTATGCGCCCAACGCCGGCGACCCTGCGTCGTACGTTGCGGCACTGAAGGCGGAACAGATTTTTCGGAACGTGAAGCTGGTTGAATCGCGGCGTGAGCCCGTCTTGGATGGCTCATACTTTCATTTTGAACTTATCTGCAGGTGGTAATCGGTGCATACGCGTGCTGGTCAATTTGGCAGAGGTGTACTACTCATTGATCTCGTCGGCGTCGCCGTCGTCTCATTGTGTTCGTTTGCCGTCTACTCGCTGGCGACGGCTCAGGCCCAACGATCCTCCCAGACGATTCCTGGTCTTCAGGCGCAAAGCAACCAGTCCGCACAAGACGTGCATCGGCTGACCTCGGCATGTCAGCGACAGCGAACTGAGATGGCGGCGACTCAAGAAGTCCTGGATCGCACCGGGCTGCCCCAATCCACACCCGTCGAAGTGTATCTGCAAGCGATTGCTACCCTAGCGTCCGAAAACCAAATCCGAGTCGTGGAACAGCACCCGCTCTCCCCGGTTTCGTATCCGGGTTTGTTGGAGCAGCGCTGTGCCTACGGTGTCAGCGGGCGGGCGACCAATCTGATCGCGTTCCTGTATGCCGTCGAACAGGCGCCTTATTGGGCAGACATCAGCTACCTGAGTATTCAAAGCGATTCCGGCACAGATCTGAGGCAAACCGCAGAGCACACTGCAAGGCTCACGTTCAGCCTTTTCTCGCATATCCCCGCCATCGTCGATAAGGAAAAAGACTAACGACTATGGGAACTTCGAGAAAAAAAACCTATGTCGCCGTCCTGCTGCTTTGCGTCCTGGCGTTTGGCGTTGATCAACTTTTCCTCTCCGGAGATGCCCGCGGTCCCCAGCAAGCTGCAGGCGCTCTGACCGCTCCGCCCGCACCCTCGCCCTTAGATCTTGTGAGAAATGAGGGCCCGGAAACGGTCATTCCGGCACTACCGTTTCCTTTTGAAGTCCAGAAATTCGCGTCCGCGACGCTGCGCGCCGACGTGTTCGTGCCCCCGCCCTTTCGGGCATCAAACGGGATTGATTCGGGCGGGAACGCCGTGCCATCGTCACGATTATCGGAATCCTCCAAAACGGGCTTACTCGATCGGACCACGTTCGCCGCCCTTTTTCGTCTGGCGGGCATGATCTCAAACAAAGAAATCCAACTTGTCATCATTGACGGAACGTGGATTCGTATTGGAGAGTCTCTTCGCGGATGCCGGCTTACAGACATTGTGGACAGAGACGCCGTATTTGAGTGTTTCGATGGTAAGGCGACCTTGCATTTTTCCTACAACGCAAGCGGGTCGAAGAACTAAAGCAAAGGCAGCTCGAAGACGATACCAGTAGTGGAAGATGCGCGACCAATGGGCGTCGATCGCCCGCGGCTTGACCCCGAACCAAGAGCAAAGGACAACGGTAATGTCGAACGTGATGAATAGAAAACACGCCTTCAGTCTTGTGGAGTTGGTGATCGTCGTCGTGATTATCGGCGTGATTGCCGCGATTGCCGTACCGCGTATCAGCCGCGGCGCCAAGGGTGCCGGAGACGCATCACTTCGCGGCAGCCTCGCAGGCATGCGCAATGCCATCGACATGTACTCGGCCGAACACGCGGGGGTGTTCCCGACAGGGGCGTTGCAGGCAGATGTGATCGACAAGTTGATCAAGAAAACAGATGTCGGGGGCACCGTCGGCACCACGGCCGGCGTTCACATTTACGGCCCCTACCTGCGCGGCGGCATACCGGCGCTGCCGGTCTGTGCCAACAAGGGGGACGCCAACCTCAAGCTCGTCGTAGGTACACCGGTGGGTGGCACGGGCACCGAGGGCTGGGTTTACAGCAAAGACACGGGCGAAATCATCGCAAACTGTGGCGCGCTCGAAAAGGACGAAGCCGGCTTGCTGTACAACGGGTACTAGGCCAACTTGAACACGATCAGCCACCGCGCTGCTCGCAACAAACGTAGTGTACATCTGAGGCCGCGCGATCGCTTGATGTGGTCTCGCGGTTTCTTTCTTGCGCGAGACATATCCACAGGAGCCCATCGCGTGATCCATGGGAGCACGCGACCCTTGCGTTGGACCACCAAGCTTGCGGCGAAAGACCACAAGATGACTCGATGCCATCGCCAGCCCCGCTCGAACGCATTTTCGCTGGTCGAGCTCGTCTTGGTCGTTGCGATTATCGGTGTGTTGGCGGCCATCGCCGCTCCTCGGTTTTCCAATGTCGCTCAGGATTCCTCGCGCCATGCCCTAGCGGCGTCCCTGACCAACGTGCGCAAAGCCATTGACGCTTACTACGCCGAGCACGGCGCCTACCCCGGCTATGCTGCGGGCACATCGACTCCGGACAATTCCGCCTTTGTCAATCAACTGATGATGTACAGCAACGCCGAAGGCGATCCCAGCGCGACGTATGGCTACCCCTACATCTACGGCCCCTACCTTCGACCGCCCTTCCCTGTCAATCCGGTAAACGATCTTGATACGGTCCATGTGAAGGCCTCGCCTTCCGACGCCGATCCGGCCGCGGGCGCTTCAGGATGGGTGGCCGTGCTGTCTCACGGCTACTTTGGGATGAACGTAACCACCGCGGTTGTAGTGGACATTGGACTCGGCAACGTCAAGGCCATTAAGGGCGGCGCCACCATCAACTAGGGCCGATAACGACCAAGCGTGACGTCCTTCGCAGCCACCCACAGCCCCCCCGGCGCCACGCGGCCATGCCACTCCACAGCCCCCAGACGTACATCCCGCACGCGGGTTGAGCGACCTATGGTTGGTCTTGGAGTTGGGGCGTCGGCGCGTTGGATTCGCCTCCTACGTTCTGGAGCAACGCCTTGCCAGTGCGTACGGCCTCGTCCATTTCCTCCAGCAACTCCCGAGGATCGGCGGGCTGGTTCCCCTTGGCAAAGGCTTGGGATCGATCCTTGTGCGTAGCGCCGCGCAATCGCCGGACCATTCTCGCCTCGTCAATGAGCACAGACTGGCGCTTGGTAACCTCAAGCAAGTCCCGGCTCTTGGCCAGCAAGTCTTTCTGTTGCAAGGCGCGTCGGATCGTGATGGCCAGATCGATTTCGTTGCATGGCTTCGTAAGGAATTGATACACCTTGCCCTCGTTGATGGCGCGCAACGCAGCCGGCAACGTCGGGTGCCCGGTCAGCACGATGCGCACCGTCTCGGGATACTGTTCCGCGACACGTCCGAGAAACTCCGTCCCGGACATGCCGGGCATTTCCTCGTCGGACACGATCAGATCGACGTCGCTGTCGTGAAGTAGCCCTGCCGCCTGCTCGGCTGAGTCGGCGGTGAGGATCCTATAAGATTCCTTGCGCAAGACGCGCGTTAGGGCATTGAGGACATTGGGTTCATCATCGACTAGTAGTACGGTGTGGCTCATGGTTTTTCTCCAATGGGGTCAAGATCCTGTCAACGTGGGTACGGGGTTTTCGATACGGACGAATACTGCGATCGGCTCTTGAATGCGGCTCCGCCGCGCGAAATTCTTGACTCGGACGCACAGGGACGGTGTGACTTCCTGCCCTTTGGCCACAACGATCGCCCCACCGGCCGTTCTTACATGCTCGCCTAGATACATGCCGACAGCGAGTTCTCTTACCGTGATTCCCTTCCGCTCGAGTTGGCCTCCAATGCCCACGACCCGTTCGAATGCAGCAAACACTTGGGGGTCGTACTCCTCGGTGCGCCTGTTCAGATCGGCCACGGCGTCGAGATCGTCCAGCCCACCCCACTTGGCCGCTTCGAAATCCAGCGCGATCTTGAGGATGCGCGCGCCCTGAGGAATGTTCGTTCCAACCACATCGTCCACGGGGAACCCGGTGCCATCAAACGCCTTCTGCTGGTAGGCGATGATTTTGGCGACTCCGTCCATTCGGGGGATGTTGGCAACGAGTTCCCGCCCGATCTCAGGATGCGAAGCAAACATTTCGGCTTCGTCCGGCGCTAGCTTCTTGCGGTGATACACCTTGTCCAGGGTATCGGGGGGAATCGTGACACAGCCGATCTGCGACAGCATGGCGGCGATCTCGTACTCCCACGTACGCTCCACCTTCAACTCTTTGCATAACCGGCCGACCAGTTCCCGAACACGTGAGGCATGTCCGAAGGCGGTGGGATTGCTTAGGGCGAGTACGTCATTGAGCACCTTGATGCTGCCGCGCAGGGTCTTCCCGAGCAGTTCCTTTTCTGCCGTAACAAGGCGATATTGTTCGATGCCCGCGGTTAGCGCCTTCGCGAAATCTTCAGGGCTGCACGGCTTGGTCAGAAACCGGAAGATGTTTCCTTCGTTGACCGCCTCAATGGCCGTTTGCTGATCGGCGTTGCCCGTCAGCATCATTCGCACGGTGCTCGGGGCATTGCGGGATACGGTCGCGAGGAACTGGACGCCGTCCATTTCCGGCATGCGCATGTCGGAGACGATCACGGCGAAGGGGTTCTTCGGATCAAGCTTGGCTAGGGCTTCGCGCCCGCCGAGGGCCGTTTCGATCCGAAATCGTTTGCGCAGCGAGCGCTGGTAGGCCTGCAGGATGTTCTGATCGTCGTCAACGCAAAGGATACGATCGCTCATGAGTGCGACTCCGTGCAATGGCGTTCCTGAAAGTTAGCCCGCCAATCGGCTACGCGATCGGCTACGCCGAGTTGCTCGAGGTACTCGCTATCTAGCTGCTCGGTGACGTCACTCGTTCCCCCATGGTCCCGTTCGTGGAGGAAGACGTTGGCCAGGTGAACCGCGGTCAGCGCCGAGAACAAGGGATCGAGTGAACGACTCGGACAGTGGTGGAAGGCGGTGGCCACCACAATGGATTCGGGCAACCCCCACAAGCCCAGGAGGTAGGCGCCGACCTCGGCATGCGTGGCGCCCAACACGCCCCGTTCCGAGTCACAGAGGGAGGCGCCGGTCTCATTCATGCATACCATGACGCGCCCATAGGCCTCGGGGAAGTTGTGGGCCAGAACGAGCTTTCCGATGTCGTGAAGACATCCTGCCATCATCGCGGCATCGGCGGTTTTCCGCGGCGCCTTATGGCCTACCGCGATCTGTTTCGCCACGGTGGCCGATTCGGTGCAGTGCTGTTGAATCCGCTCCGCCGAAAAGCCTTCAATCCCTTCGGCCCCAAGTTGTCCAAACACCTCGATGGTCAAGACGAGGGCCTTGATCGTGTCGGTTCCCAGTAATCCCGTGGCTTCCACGATGCCAGATATTTGACGCGGGATTCCGAAGAATGCGGAGTTGACCAATTGCAAAACTTTGGCGCTCATGCCGGGATCCTGCGCGATGATCTCCCCGACTCGCTTGCAGGATGCGTCCGGGAGTTGCAGTTCTTCCATGAGTTCGGAGTAGAGGGTGGGCAAGCTGGGCACTGCTTTCAGTTGCGACACCACGCCCTTGAGGGCATCGTTGGCAAGGAAGTTTCTCAGCGCCAAGGCGTGATCGATGGTTTGCTTGAGCGTCTGCGCATCGCATGGTTTTGCGAGAAACTGGTGCGCTACCCCCACCGATTGGATGGTCGATTCTTGGGATGACTGCCCGGAGAGCACGATGCGGACGATCTGCGGATAACGCCGCATGACTTTCGCCAGCAACGTGGCGCCGTCCATGCCGGGCATGCGCATGTCAGATACGATGACATCGAACGACTCGCCCTCCAGCACCTCGAGCGCTTCGGCGCCGCCCGACGCGAAACTCATGGCCCATTCTTTGCGCATGGGGCGCAACATGCGGCGGAGGCCGTCCAGCACGTTGGCCTCATCATCCACAAACAGAATTCGCCGCTTCATGGCCACGTGTCGCCTCCTCGTCTTCGGGTTCAGGATCGATGGGCAGACGAACGATCATCGTCGTTCCCTTACCGACTTCACTGTCGATATCGATCGTCCCGTGGTGCTTGTCCACGACCACGCTGCGTGCGATGGCTAGGCCTTGTCCTGTACCCTTGCCGACCTCCTTGGTGGTGAAGAACGGCTCAAACACCTTCGCAACAATTTCCGGAGGGATTCCCGTTCCGCTATCGCCGATGCGCAGTTCCGCCCAGTCGCCATCGCGTCGCGTGGACACGGTAATGGTTCCTTTCTCACCAGAGTTCTTGCCCACGACGTCCGCAATAGCATGGGCGGCGTTGACGATCATGTTCAAGACCACCTGATTGATGTCACCGAGCAGGCAGGGGACCAGCGGCAGCGCCGGGTCCAACTCCAAAGCCATCTCGGCGACGTACTTCCACTCATTGCGCGACACGGTAATCGTGCTCTCGATGGCCTTGTTCAGGTCAGCCATTTGCTTCTCGTTTCCGCCGGGGTGAGAGAAGTCCTTCATGGATCGAACGATGGCAGCGACGCGTTCGACGCCTTCGAGGGATTGATCAATCGCCTTAGGCACTTCTTCCTTAAGGTATTCAAAGTCCAACTCCTCCATCGCGGCCTTGATCTCGACACTTCGCTTGGCCCAGTTTTTGGGGTCGGTCTTGGAATCCAAGAGTTCGGAATACTTATCTACGATGGCGATCAGATCAGCGACACCGTCCTTCAAGAACCTGGTATTGTCCCCCACATACTGCGTCGGCGTGTTGATCTCGTGGGCGATGCCGGCGGCCAACTGTCCAATGGATTCGAGCTTCTGGGATTGCGCCAACTGACTTTGAAGGATTTTCTGTTCCGTGATGTCCGCCGCGGTGATCAGGAAGCCGCCCTTCTTGCCGTGCCTGCCGTTGACCGGGTTGACGGTAATGCCCAGGAATCCTTGGGTGTCGTCGGGCCGTGTAAAGCGGACTTCCTCAATCCGGGCCCGGCGATGCTTGGTTCGACAGTCGGCAATGGCTTCCTTGATCATGGGCCAATCCCACTTCACCTTCAACTCTTCAAATCGCGATCCGATGGCATCGCTCGAGTCGATGCCGAGGACGCGCTGAGCCGTGGTGTTGCAGGCTTTGATTCGATCGTCGGCCCCTACGCTGAGCAGCACGGACGACATGGCTTCAAGCTGCTGGTTGGTCTCCTTGTGCGCCGCAACCACCGACGCGTGGCTGCGCGCCAGCTCCTTGTTGGCCACTTCGGCACTCTCGCGGCTGGCCTCGGCCGCCTGGGTCGCCTGCGCGAGCGATTGATTGGCCGATGCAAGCTCCTTGGCTTGCTGCTTCGCGGCAAGCTCCGCCTGCTTGCGGTTCGTGATGTCCTGCTTGACGGCGAGGAAGTGCACGATCTCGCCCGCCTCATTGCGGACTGGCGAAATGGATGCCGCCTCCCAGTACAATTCGCCGTTTTTCTTCTTGTTGTGAAACTCACCCGCCCAGATGTCGCCCCTGAGGATCGTATCCCACAGTTTCTTGTATGCGTTCTTCGGCCACTCGCCGGACTTGAGGATACGAGGGTTCTGCCCGATGGCTTCCTCCGCCGAATAGCCGGTCACCTTGCAGAACATCGGGTTGACGTACTCGATGGTGCCCTGCGTGTTGGTAATGACTACCGATGCGGGGCTTTGTTCCACGGCAAGCGACAGCTTACGCACCTCCGCCTCTGCGCTCTTGCGCTCGGTGATGTCCGTGATGGTTCCCACAAAGCCTGCAATCTCGCAGGCGTCGTTGAGCTCGGCGATGGCCTGAGCGTAGACCCACGTAACCATCCCATGGGGAGTTAGGAACCGGAATTCGGATTCGAACGGATGTCCTCCTGCCACGGTCGTCGACCACGCCTGCCGCACCCGCTGGCGGTCCGCCTGGTGCACGTGCTGCATCCAATCCTCACGCATGGCATCTTCCGCGGTCATGCCGGTGATCAGCCACCATCGGGTGTTGACATACCGGTAGTTGCCCTTCGCATCCGTGCGAAAGATGCCGACCGGGCAGACTTTCGCCAAACTCCGGAATTGGCTCTCGCTCTGGTAGAGCGCCTCTTCGGCTTGGAGCCGCTGGCGAATACATCCGCGTTCATGGTGGATTCGGATGCAGAGCGCGATCAACCCCAAGACCCATAATCCGACGTGGGATGCGGCGATCTGTCTTGTATGGCTGGCGGCAATGGCCTCGATCGGCGCAAGGGGAACCGCAACGGCGAGGCCGCCTCGGATGTCGCCAAGCTCATACCCTTGCTGGGCATGACATTGAAGGCAGCCCTGCTCGACGAAAAGCGGTCGCATGAGGCGCACGTACCGCTTGCCGTCCATTTCCTCCACCGAGTTGACCTCGGCGACACCACGCTCAAACGCTTCCAGGGCTTCGGTCTCCCACGCATCGGCCTTGTTCTCCGGGCGAAGAAGCTTCAGACTTGTGAGGTGCCCTTTGACACCGCTGTGCTGTTTGCCCAGCTCATGCACCTGGCGCGTCATATAGGCCGGGTTGATGAGGGTCAGCTTTCGGCCCGATGGCGTCTCAATGTCACGTTCGGGCAGATGGGCCAGATAGGGATTCGCGGGGGTGTCCCTGGTGATCGGGGCGTACACGCCGCCGTGATTCGCCGCCCACCTTCGGTACAGGATGTCCTTCTCGAAGCATATCCGGGCACCGCTAACCGCCATATCCTGGGTCTCAAGGTGCTGATGGTGGATGTTCCACAAGAGTGACCCAGCGACGATGGCGGTCCAAAACGACGCGATGAGCCAACCATGCCGTCGTGGAGGGCTTGGGGGCAGTCTGTCTTCATGGTTCAACGTATTCATCAGGTAGCTCACACTTACGCGGCAATCCCCAATGGCCCCAGCGTGCGAAGTACTACGCGACCGCGTCGGGTGGGTCGCCTGACGCCCAGGGAACGGCGTCCTTGCAATCTATGGCGCTCTGCCCGGCTTGAGTTTGAAGAGTCCGCGGGGGAAGCGGTGCGTCTCCATGCACGTATGCTTCGATGGCGGACTTGGGGAACCGCCAGATGCGACCAATCTTGCGACCGCGAAGATCACCTTCGGCCGCCAAGCGATAAACCGTGTCGCGCGAGATGCGCATGTACCTCGCCACTTCGGCGACGGTTAGAATGTCCGGAATTGTCGGCATCGGTCTGACGTCGCAACTTGCGGCCCGGTGGAACGGAAGTCAGTCTTATATAGCGTGAATCGGCAGATTCCTTGCGGTCGTGAATAAATCTGTGCGCGTGTTTCCGAACGCGTTTGCCAGGCGGGACGAGGCGGGATTAGCGGACGTTGCGCCCGCGGTCGGATCGCGCACGTTCAGAGCACCTGGCGCAAGCCTGGTGACATCTCCTCGCGACACCTTGCGCAAGCCTGGTGACAGCCTGCCGCAGATGGTCCGCAGGCTAGCGCCTGCGGCTCTGAGTCGGCGGACCTATCCCACCAAAAGGGCAGCGGCTTCCGCTGGCATGGGCCGGGAACGCGCTGCTTGCGGAACGCCGCAGAGGTCCGTTAGAATCGTTGCATGGGTGGGCTCTTCAGGCGACGCGGAAAAGCTTGTTCTCCGTCGCTACGCCGGCGCGTGGCACCGCCACCTTGCCGGTGGTCTTGGAGCGCAAACGCCGGGGCCGGAGCTCGGGCTTAAGAGATTGTTGGCAATAGGAGCTGGGTTTATGCAGAATCGCGCGGGTCGTTTCCTCTTTTTGGGATTGGGATTTTGGTTGGTCGTCGCGGGGCGCGTTCAGGCCGCGCCCAAGACGTTTGATTTCAAAGATCGCAAGGGCGTCAATGCGGTGTCGTTCGTGCTCGACTCCGTGGTGGAGCCGATCATGGGGCTGGCCACGGGGATTTCTGGGGAGTTCGATTTCGACCCGAAAGCCGTCAAATCCATGAGCGGACAAATCGTCGTTGAAGCGGAGACCATTCGCCCATCGAACAAGGGTATGGTCAAGGTGCTCCACTCTTCAGACTGGTTAGACGTTGAGGCAAACCCCAACGTCACGTTTGAGATTGGCAAGGTCAAGTCTGCCAAGAAACGCGGCAAAGGGGTTTGGGATATGAAGGTCGCCGGTAAGTTCACGCTAAAAGGCGTGGCAAAGAAGATGACCGTTCCCATTAAGGTCACCCATATCAAGGGCGGTCTGGCCAAGCGGATGCGCGGCAAAAAGGGAGACCTGCTGGTGCTGCGCTCGACGTTTACGATCAAACGAGCGGATTTCGACATCAAGCCGGACATGGGCGGGCAGGTCGTCGCCGAAGACATAGAGATTCGCATCATCCTCGTTGGCAGCGCGGCGGCGGAATAGAGGTGCGCGGTCGTAGATGCGTTGGGGTATCGCTGCTTACATGCTGTGCGATGCAGTAATACGTGTAGCACAGCGGCCCTCCGCTGTGTCCGGGCGACTGCCCAGCCGAGGGCGGCTAGGCTACAGCGGCTGGGCTGCAGCGGCTTTGCAACGTAGGCGGTAGGATGCTGGGATGACAATGAATTGGAACATGTGGCGTTGTGTCGCGGCCATGGCGGCGACGGTGGGCATGGTCTCGCAGCCGGTGGAGGCTGGCAACCTCGCGGGAAATGGCCTTGGTGCGGCGCCGCGCGATCTACTTGTCGTATTCGTCGCACCCGAGGCTTCCGACCTCACCCGCACGTTTGTGAAGGATCATCTTGAAGGAATTCGTGCGGTCGCCACGAGCCTCCACATACCGGTACGCGTGATCGACGTCGGCACCGGAGCTCCGAAGGAAATCACCATCACCCCACTGCTCGTGTTTCAAAACCACCGCGGGCGCTCGATCTACCAGGGGCGATATGCCACCTTGAATCGCTTGCGCAACTTCCTGCGCACGTCTCGCGTGGTGGGGCAAGGGGACAAGCCGCTTGTCAAGCACGGAGCGGCAGTCCTGCGATGGGGCCGTGCCGTTATCGCGGCCCCGATGAAGATAGCACCGTTGGCCGGCGACCCACCTAACGGATATCGCCGGGATGCTTTTCTCAAAGAGGCGAGGCGTGCGGTTTTGGCGGGCTTCAAACGGTTTCATCCCGTCGATACCATTGAATTGCGCCGCGCCGATCGCATGTTCTACATGGACTTCAACCCCTGGCTCTCCGCGGATGGAACGTTATTTCTCTCAGTCGCGCTCTATTCGCAGTTCCACTGCAAGAAACCGATCTTCACGCACCGCGGAAAGCCCTTTATCGGACCGTGGAGCGAACGAGCGAGCCTGTTCACACAAGCCGCGACCGCTATGGAACACGCCGTCGAGGCTGCCATGCGCGAGTCGCTCGTGGGAGACGGGTTTGATCCGATCCCCAGCGAAACGCCGGTGGTTTCGTGGGAATCGCTAGGCCTCGCGCTGCCCAAGGCCCCGAACACGGCAGCGGCCGAAGCCGACGGGCCTGCACTTGGACGCCATTGGGTCGTTGAGACGAAGAAGACGTCGGGGGCCGACAGCGTTGAGTCAGCGCCGCAAGTATTGTTTCGATTCCCCGCGCCGCTAGACGCCTACGCAGGGGAAGTGGGACGGGTGAACGGTTCGTTTGACCTCCCCAGCGACCTCTCCTTGGATCAAGGGCGTGGGAGCTTCTCAGCCGAGATGGCCACGGTCACCATGGGCGATCCGGACCTGGACCATACGCTGCACGACAGCAGCCTTTTTCTGAATGCCGCCAAGTTTCCAACGTCCACGTTTGTGATCCAATCCATCGCGGCCGAGCCCCCCGCGCGGCTGGCGTACGGCGAACTAGCCGCGATGACCATGAGCGGCACGTTCGCGCTCAAGGGCGTATCCATTCCGCTTGCCGCTCGCGCCATGATAGAGCCCATGGTTGCGTCAGACGGCAAGCCGCGTTTGCTCTTGCGGGGCGCGTTCAAAATCCGATTGAGCCCCTTCGAGATCGACGGACCCGATCCCGCGGAAGACGGATCGCTCGCCCACGACACGCTGCTGTTTGACTTTGACTTCACGCTGAAGCCGCGATGATGAAGGCGACAGGGTGCACATCCTTTGGACATGGGGCGCCCGCGTTTCAGAGCACCTGGCGCATGCCCCATGGCTTTCAAATCCTGGCGGCTGCCAGATCATCACCTACCTCATGTTCAAAGTAAATGGGCCACCCAATGGACGCAAACCGATCGGTGGGCGCATCCTATTCGGGAAGCTCGATCCAGGGGTGGGTGCTGTCAAACGTTTGCCCTTCGAGGTCAATGGATACCGGGTAGGCGCCGTACGCTCCCACCCTTCGATTGGGGCCAAATGTCAATAGCGGGCTGAGGCCGGTTTCGTAGTCCCAGAAGCTCTCTAGCTCGCGTACGAGCCGCTCGCGGCGCAGCTCGCGGCCGGACTTTTTGAGCCCCTCAATCATTACCTTCGCAGCACAATAGGCGGCCAGGCGCGGCGCGGAACGGCGCGCTGACATGCCGTGGCGCTTCAAGAATGCGTCGTACTCCTGCAGCGCCTTTGGCGACTGAGCGCTGAGGCTGTTCGGGAAAACCGCGCTCAGTTTGCCTTGAAACATGCGTGGGGCTTGAAAAATCCGCCCCGATAGCAGGGATCCCATCAAAAACACCTCTGGCGGGTGGCCGTTGGCCGCGATCTTATCAAGCAGTTGGGCGCAGTCTTCAGCCGGCCCAACGAAGAAAAGAGCATTGTTTCCGACCTGCTGCCACGCCAACAGCTCAGGTGCGAACGAGTCGGCGGCGTAGGGGGCGATAACCTGGAGTTTCATACCGCGTTTGCGGCATTGGTCCGCGATGGCTTGTGCGAGGGCTTCATAGGGTTCGCCGGCTTGGGTGATGATGGCGGCCTTGGGCGATTCGGCGTCTTGGAGCTTCTTGGCGGCATATTCCGCCAGCGCACGGGCCTGTACTGAGGGGCCGGGCGATAAGTAGAACTGATAGTGGCTCGGTCCGATCATGTCGTCGGGGGAGGCACCGAGCGAGGCGATGACGGGCATGCCGCGTCTATCGGCCAGCGCGGCCAGTTGGGATTCTCCCCCTGGCACGAGCGGTGCGAGTAAGGCGAACACGCCGTCCGCATCCAAAGCGGCGTCCAACCGTTCGCTCGTTTCCTCGGGTGTGCTGGCCGCGGAAATCACCCGCAGATCGATCTTGCGAAGATAGACGCCTCCGCCGGCATTGATGTCTTCGACGTACGCGCGAAGAATGGCGTTCACTTCCCGACCTATCGGCGCCAACGGCCCCTCCAACGGAAGCACCGTCGCAAGCGTAACGCTGGTTCCGGTAATGCCGGGATCGCGATCGTTTTCAATGCACTTGAGGTAGGCGATAAGCGCCTCCATGTCCGCATCACTCATTTGAAACTTGGGCATGCCAACCCCAAGAACGTTCCCGGAAGGATCAATCCCCTCAGTGATGGCTCTTTTGAGCTTGTTTTCGTCGTAGGGTCCGTGGCGGCGTCCGGTAGCGTGAACGGTCCCATAACTCTTGGTGAGCGAGGACCAGGAAACGTTGGACGGCGTGACGCCCCCCTCCGGGATGCCACGACCCGCATAGCCATGGCAATTGACACAAGGAAGCATCTTGGCCGAGACTTGCATCGGCGGATCACCGAGTGTGGCATAGACGGGCGACTCGGAGCCACCCTCGCCGCGGAGATAGATATGCTTGCCGCGGCGTTGTACGGGATTCAGCTCGAGCTTGCGGTCGGGTTCTTGCGCAGGAGCATTCGAGGCAAAAAGCAGCGCCAAGAGAATCCATGCGCGACAACGAACCGCTGCAAGTGTGTTCATCTTCATCCTCGTTGAGCGTGTGGCACGTTGTTGACGCCTAGTCCGGTCCGATGGCCGCGCGGGCTGAAGCCCGCGGCTCAGGCTGCAGATTAGTTGCCGGAGTTCTTACCGGCGCCAGCGCTGTCTGTGCCGTCTACGACCTGTGTGCCATCTGCGCCTTGGTCGTGCAATACTTCTGTCACAAGCTCCATGAGCTGATCGTCCGGCGCCAGGCCGAAGGCCTTCTTCCACAAGCCGGTCTGATCGTTGCCGATCATGACGAGATTGCTGTGGTCCTCGCGGTTCTCAACGTACATGCCGAACTTGGACAGGGCGGTCCTGAGGTTCTCCTGGCTGCCGGTGAGAAACAGCCAACCCGGGTCGGCATGGAGCTCCTTGGCGTATTCATAGAGGCGCGCCGGCGTATCGATCTGAGGATCCACCGTGATCGACACAAGCAGCAGCTCTTTGCCCATCTGTTCGGGAAACGCCTCCGCAATCGCGGTCAGCTTCTTGTTGAGCACGGGGCATACGCCTTTGCACGAAGAGAAGAAGCTATCGATCACGACCGTGCGGGCGCGCATGAGATCGCTGTACAGCCGCCAGGTTCTTCCATTCTGATCGATCAGCTCCACATCGGTGAAGTACTTTCTCGCCGGCGTGTTCTCGGCCCGTTGATTCGGTTGATCAAGATCGCTTGCCGTCTTGACCGCGCGAGTCTGCGTCTCCAGTTTCTTGGGGCCGGCAATCTCGATAATGGCATCGGCAAGTTTCGCAGCCGGCGCGAGTCCGTAGACCTGCTTCCAGACGTTTGTGCTATCGTTGCCGATCAAGATCATCGGGGAATGATCCCGCGGATCGGCCGTGAACGATTGAATCGCTTTGAGCAGCCGATCCACGGAAGCCTTGTCGCCGGTCAGCATGCTCCATCCGGGTTGGGCGTCGAAGTTCTTGCTCCAGGCGTTGAGGCGGCGCGGCGTATCGGTCGTGGGATCCACGCTGATCGAGATCAGTTGGACGTCGTCTCGACCCTGCTCGATGAGGGTTTGCTGAACGCGGGCCACGGTGGCCATCAGCGGCGGACAAATGGTGGTACACGACGTGAAGAAGGTGTTGATGGCCACGGTCCGCCCCTTGATGAGGTCCGAAAACACTTTTACAGACTTTCCATCGTGGGTCGTCAACTGCACATCTGGAATGTCCATGCGCGTTGTGGCGGAAAGATTTTTCGCAGCTTCCGGCTCGCTTTTCTTGGCGCAACAGTCGGGCGCGCCGGCTTTGGCGTCGCCCGCAGGCGAGGATTGAACGGAACGATCTTCCGTCATGCGCCCCGCAGCGCACGCCGTCCCCAAGACCAGACAGCCCAAAGCAGACCCCAGACCCACGACATGGACAGCAATACGATGGCTCTTAGCGACTTTCATGAGACGTGCTCTCTCTTGTATTATTGACCAGCGGGGCTGTCGGTCACGGTGACCGACGTATGGGGTAGTTTTCGATAGCCCATATTCATGGATGGAATCTGGCAGAACACATAATAGACGCCCGAACCAGGCGGCGTGAACGTCACTCCATATTCCCCGTTGCTCAGGTTCTCGGCCGTGTGCCGTTTCTGCCAGTTTCCGGAGGCAAACGTCAATACATTGAAGTCCTCTAGGTCCGTAATGGGTTGACCGGTATCGGAGGCGCTGACCTTGAAACGCACCCGGACGGGCTGACCGACAGCGACCGTCTTGGTGGCAATCATGGGCTCGATTTGAACCGGCAAGTCGCTCTTGGGTTTGGATGCGCCTGGCCGATCGTCCACCTGAAGCTCGAAACAGTGGATGACCCGCGGACTCTCAAGGAGAAACGCCACGTCGTACGTTCCGCGGTGAGATAGCCTAACGGTCGTGCTGTAGACGCCTGGCGTCGACTCCTGGAGGCTCCGATCTACCACCATCACCGCCCGTGGCTCGCGTCCGTAATTGTCGAATTCGCCCATGGGGGCGGCCATACCCTCGCGGTAGTAGTAGATGGTCTTGTCGATGGGATTCGCGATGACCGCGGCGACTCCGCTCGGGGCCGCGGCCATGCCGTCGGCGATGCTCGGCCGCTCCGCCAGACCGAACGGCGCGTGGCCTCCTGTGAAATCGACCACGGAAAGCGAGCCGCCCGTTCCCACCATATCCAGCGGGATCATCAAGATGGTTTCGGTGCGTTTGGATCGGATGTACGCCAGGTTAAGCGAGAAGATGATCTGATCGGGCCCGGGTCCGACGTCTGCGGTTTGGATGATGCTGTTGGAGGCGGCGTCGATGATATGCACCGTGTCCGTTTCAGCGTTGGCGACGAAGACGTACCGATCCTGCGGCGCAGTCTTGATCACACCGAGGCCTGGCGCATCAGCAATTCGTTTGGTGATTTCGTGGGTTCGGCCGTCGATCACAACCACGTTGCCGCCAACTCCGTCTACGACGTAAACACTCTTGCTGGCCGACGAATACGCCAACCCGCCCGCGGAGGGCCCCACATCCAGCGTCGCCACTTTGGCCATGGACTGCACGTCTAGCACGAACACGGTTCCGGTCTCGTCATTCGAGACATAGGCGAAATGCGAGTCCGATGAGAATGCAAAATCGTGATGCCCGCTGCCAATCGGAAACTGGCTGACCACCTTGAGCGTGTCGGTGTCTATGGCATCGACCCGTCCGCCACCGCCAGTGGTGAGTTTCACGTTGCTTACCCAAACGTATTTTCCATCCGGTTGCATTCGGATTCGAGTGGGCTGGGTTCCTACCTCGACGGTTTGGATCAGTTTCCAGGTGCGTGTGTTGACCACGCCCACGAGATTCACGAGTGGCATGGTCACGTACAGCCGATTGCCATCGGCGCTGAGCACCCAATCCTCACCGGGGCTCGGCAATTGGACCATGGCCAAGAGCCGGCTTCCGCCGTAGCTGAACAGCGGATCCACCACTGTGATGCTCGGCTCATCGTTGAGCGCCAGGACATAAAATACGTTAAGGTCGAATTCTGCGCGAGCGCTGAGACTTCCGACCAGGAATGACTGGATCTTTTCTCGACAGGATTCGGAGGCGGCGGGATTCTGCGAATCCACCCACGCGGCAGGGTTCAAGTTGGTCAGCGGCGAATTGGTCGTGGCGTCCGTTACGCGGAAGCGCACCTCGACGTCGTCGCCGGGGTAGACGATGGACCGGGGTCGATCGGATGCGAGCGGAGTCAGTGTGCACTCAACCGCAACGCCAACCTGTTCGACCGCCTGAATCCCCAGGGGCGCTGCGGGCGCCGGGTCGGCCTCATCGAGCGCCGTTCTCGGACGCTTGCGGGCACGGTCCGTTTTGACCGCGCCGCCGCCGCCGTCGGCCATACGGCGACCCGCCGGCGTTGCAGACGCAGGGCGATCGGGTTGATGCTGTGCGGCGCTGTTAGACCGAGCGCAGGATGGCATGACCAGACATGCCGTAAGCAGGAGTCCGATACAGACGCAGTTGCCAACGCGCCGCGGACCGTTCGAGCTCGAACACACCTCTGCTGTTTGCGCATCAGCGTTTGCCATTTCCATATTCAACACCAACCCCTTAGCAGTTCTCATTGGATGGAATCCTTGGATCTGGACCTTGCCGCGATCGTCGAGCCATCGTGCGCCATACATCGCGCCGCCCGTGAGCGGCGACCGATTCAGTTCGCACCATTCATCTGTCTCATTGGAATTCGGACGCGGTGACTCGACAATCTCTTCGTCTATTCTAGCCCTTACCGCACCGGCAGTCCAGTCACCGCCAATAACCTTCACGGTCAAGCACCACGGGTACCAACAACGCACGCCACTCGTTCTTGAGCTTACGATTCCTCACGCGGCCGCGGAGACTGTGCAGCGCGACTTCTCCGTTGGACAAAATTATCGCTCTTGCTTGAATTGACGAGAACTGCAATGGTCTCGCGCAACCCGCCCGTCTTGCGTGCGCCTTGCAGTCCCTCTATTTCAGGATCGCAGCGTTGGCGCCCGACCATAACCCGCGAAACCTTGGTGCCGCGCTGTACGCAGAAACCCCTTTATTTATAGGCTTTTCGTTACCCGATGCGCGATCAACGGAGGGTCGCAACGTTGGTACGCGGCGCCGTGTGCCGACGACGCGCGGCCCGGTAATCGAATGACGAAAGACACCAATCATAGTTCAAACGTACGCCGTCGATTCAGCGCAGCGACTGGCATTGCTTGAATATGAGGACGCGAGCGCCGACACGGCCGATCAGCAACTTCGTCCGTTCGCGCGTACACAAGACACGCGATGCTTAAATATGAGGACGTAGTGCCATGTGAAAGTCGCTCTCTTGGAGCAACCACGGAAGTTTTCTGCAAATCTTGCGTTTTGCTCTTGCGGGGCGACTACACTTTGATTACATTGCCTTCGCAGATTGGAGGGCTGGAAGCACCAAAGAGACCATGAACACTGATCGATAGTGCCGCTTCGGCGTCGCGATCGCAACTCTGGCTGGCTTCCAAAAACGAATACGTGGAACCGTGCGTCGGCGCGGGAATGCACCGTACGTAGACGTCAAAGACCTACGCAGGGTAGCGATCAAGCGGTCGACGACATTTAAGTGTCTTGTTATTGACACTTATGGAATGCCTGCACGGTGCAAATGAATAGGTACCCGACATGGCGATGGACTGCCATGCGCGGGTCGTCCCCGGCGTCATTCAAAACAAAGGCACAACAGTCGATTTCTATTGAGGAGCGCGTATCAGTATGTCATTAATCAAGTGGAATAGGGCCACGCAATGGGCTCGCCGCACCGGTGCGGGATCTTGGAGCCCATGGGTCATCGGGCTCTTGGCGGTAACCGTTTGCAATTCGGTGCAAGCCCAAACGTGCAATCGGACCATTTCGGCCGATGTGGTCGCGCTGGACCAATCCTTCTTCTGGAACCGAATGGGCGTCACTCAACCCCACGGCATGATCTTCGCGCTGCTCGAAGATGTCATCCCCGTTAGCGGTACAGCCCTCACGCCGGGCAACGTGCGGCTGCGGTCAGACAAAAGGGCGCGCCCCATCGTCTTGAGAATGAACGTCGGAGACTGCCTGGAAATCAATTTCACCAATCTGCTCGCCCCCACAAAGGTCGACAACGAACAGCCCGCCACGCGATCGGCGTCGGTCCACGTTTCAGGGATGCAGCTTGTTAGCGGGATCAAAGATGACGGCTCAAACGTCGGCAGGAATGCGTCGAGCCTGGTCGCCCCGGGCGGATCGGCCACTTATCTGCTGTACGCCGAGCGCGAGGGCAACTACCACTTGTACAGCGCCGGTGCCACCACCGGTGGCCAGGGCGACGGCGGGCAGCTGGCACCGGGCCTGCACGGCTCGCTCAACGTAGAGCCCGCCGGTGCGGAATGGTATCGCAGCCAGGTCACGCGAGACGACATCGAACTGGCGCGAACTGGAACCACCGCCGGCGGCCATCCCATCATCGACTATGACGCCGTCTACCCGGTTGGCCATGTCCTTGAGGGTCGGCCCATCTACCGGATGCTGGATGCCGGGGGAAAAATTCGGCACACGGACCTCACGGCCATTATCACCGGCCCCGCAAGGGGGCACCACATCGCCGGAACCTATCCGCCCAACCCCATTTATCCGGACCGAGATCAGTCATTCCGTGAATTCACGTTTATCTACGAAGGGGAAATCGGAGCCGTGCAGGCGTTTCCGATTTTCAATGATCCTGTGTTCCAGCACACGCTGAGCAGCGTGGTGGATGCGTTTGGTATCAACTACGGTACCGGCGGGATCGGCGCGGAGATTCTGGGCAATCGCTTCGGCGTGGGTCCGATGTGGGACTGCACCGAGTGTAAGTATGAGGAGTTCTTCCTTTCCGCATGGGCGGTAGGCGATCCGGCCATGAATGTGGACATACCGGCCAATGCCAACCTGGATGTCAACGGGATTCCGGTTCCTGGACCCAAGGCGACCAAGGCGCTCTATCCGGACGATCCTTCAAATGTGGCGCACAGCTACATCGGAGACCATGTGAAATTTCGGATTCTCCACGGCGGCCCGAAGGAGCACCACATTCACCATCTGCACGCCCATCAATGGCTGTACACGCCAGACGCAAGCAGCTCGGCCTATCTGGACAGCCAGGCGATCGGCCCTGGCGCCGCCTTCACGCTTGAGATTCCCTATCGCGGTAGCGGCAACCGGAATCAGACCGTGGGTGACTCGATCTTCCACTGCCACTTCTACCCCCATTTTGCTCAAGGCATGTGGCATCTGTGGCGAACCCACGACGTCTTCGAAGAGGGAACCCAGCTCGACGCCAACGGTCGCCCTGTGCCCGGCGCTCGCGCGCTGCCCGACGCGGAAATCGTGGCCGGCACGCCCATTCCCGCGGTCGTTCCGATCCCGGAACTGATCATGGCGCCGATGCCTGAAGCGGCCGTGGAAATCGTAGCTGTGCCCGGCCAGCCGGGCGGACAGATCAAAGTGACCGGAGCGGGCAACCCGGGTTATCCATTCTTCATTGCTGGAGTTATGGGACACCGCCCGGCACATCCCCCGCTGGACACGATCGACGACGGCGGCTTGCCCCGTCACCTCATTACGGGCGGCACGACCCTAAGCGTCGAGACCCGCCTCGATTTCACGAAGGAGCTGGTGACGGCTATTGCGACTGAGGTTCCGGAGACCGGTACACCGTTGGAAATCGCGGCGATGGACTACCACGCGCAGCGTTACCACCCAAGTTATCGACAGGATGGAACCACCGGTGATTACGTGCTCAACGGTTTGCCGCCGGCACCGGGCGCGCCTTATGCAGAGCCGTGCATCGACGATCTCGGCAATCCCGTAGGCATAGCGCGACTTTACAAGGCCGCGGCCATTCAACTGGACGTCGTACTGACCAAGGCGGGTTGGCATTTTCCGCAGACGCGTATGCTTTCGTTGTGGGAGGACGTGACTGCCTTCCTAGACGGCTCCAAGCCGCCGGAGCCGTTCTTCTTTCGCGCGAATTCCGACAGCTGCATTACGTATGAGCACACCAACCTGGTACCCGGCACCTATGAATTGGATGACTTTCAGATTCGGACGCCAACGGACATCCTCGGCCAACACATCCACCTCGTAAAATTCGACGTTACCTCGTCGGATGGTTCGGGCAATGGATGGAACTACGAAGACGGGACGTTCAGCCCTGACGAGGTCCGCGAGCGCATTCACGCCATTCGCGCGAACAACGGCTGCATCGAACTCGATCCGCGCGACGGGACGTTTGAATGTCCCGTGGCCCGGGCCCACCCGACCTTCGGATCGGGACCTGGTGGGGCATGGCTCGGCGCACAAACAACCGTTCAGCGCTGGTACGCGGATGACGTGCTGAACAACGCGGGCGAGAACCGAACGCTGCGCACGATATTCACGCATGACCATT